>CANHVO010000294.1 GCA_947463915.1 Planctomycetaceae bacterium | reverse complement strand
TATGATCCCGCGTTGGCTCAATTGATCTTCCCAATGGTCCTAGAGTTGTTTCACCGAAGACTTAGTCATTAGGCGAGCGGCTCGCGGAATTCTAACGTAGCTGGATTCGCCAGAATCCAGAACGAACTGAATTCTGGCGAATCCAGCTACGAATCGTGTTCTGTTCTCTCCCGCCGCTAGCCTTAGCGTGTTGGCCCCCGGCAAGACCATCGGGGCAGTGAACCAGACCAGCGCAAGTTAACTCAAGCCGCGGAGTTCATGTCCAACCATAGTGTCCAAGGTTCATTCGTGCTCGCAGACCTTTCCTGCTGAGGTAACAAACGAAGAGGGCTTGAAGCTTTGCTTTGTGAAGCCAAATCGTTTATCTCCTTGACCAACTCAGGATGTTCATGGAGATGTTTTTCAAGCTCCGATCGCAATGGTTCCGGGCCTTTCAAAATGGGCTCGTCCGTTCCATTGGCTGAAATCGAGATAGCTCCAGTCGAGCTCGACTCGGGACTCAAGCCAGATCGCAATCGCGCCTGCTTCACCGCATCAGACAGACGGTTCCGAAGCGATTCGACTCGATCAGCCCAGCTTTTTTGATCGTTACTTGCTTTTGGATTCTGGCTTGATCGGATCGGCCCCGAGAGGCCACTGTCCGTTGACACTGGACTTTTGGACGACGGGCTTGTTTGAAGTAGGTCGCCAAAGAAATGGCTGGCCGAGGTCGCCGCCAAGCTGACCGTTTGCTTTGCCGCTTGTGCGGCTGGAATCGCTCCTGCGACTACCCACGATATAGGCAGAGTCATCCATTACCTCAAACGCTTTTTTAGATTCCAACATCTACGTAACCATGGGATACGGGGAGGAAAACCTAGACACATGGCAAGTGACTCGGCAATATGCCAACTGTGCGATGAGTTTTTCTTCTAGGAAATCTGTACCTTGTGCGGATTAGCTAGCATTCGGGGAAAGAAAGTAAGATTATTGCTGCTTTTGAATGGACCGACCTTGCGGGTTGTTCCGATAAGGTCCTTTGTGCCTAGGGGGAAGAGGTACATGTGCGACGGAGCTACTGCGGTGCCTAGCAGTAGTTCCTCGCGCATGTTTTTGTTATTTTCGGCAAGCCACTTCCCCACTCAAAATGAACCTACAACCAACTCAATCTTTAGCGGTTGATCCCTTTTCTTGGGGCACAAAGCCCGAACGGGTTGAGTTTCGCTTTTCTTTTGCGACCCTTCTTCGATTGGTGTTGGTCTTGGCTCTCGGTTTCGTTTCCGGTTGCAATTTCATTCCCGACATCAAACGCAAACCCCAACATCACAATCCATTTCCTCAGATCAGCAAAGTTGCCATCCTTCCGTTTCGCAACCAAAGCCAGGAACCAACCTTGAGCGGCGCGCGGGTCTCGATGGCCTATTACAACGAGCTTCAAGCAATTCGCGGCTTCGAAGTTATTCCATGTGGAGTTGTGGAAAACCAACTGAGTTACTTTGAAACACAAGTACTTCGCCATCCCATCTCCTCCCCTATCGACTTTCAGCAGTTTGCCAAATACCTCGGAGTTGACGCTGTCCTTCAAGGCGCAATCACGGATTACGATGCCTATTATCCACCTCGAATGGCCTTGAAGGTCAACTGGTATGCCGCCAATCCAGGCTTCCACCCCATTCCCGTTGGATATGGGTTGCCTTGGGGCACCAAAAAGGAAAAGAATATTCCAGAATGGGTCCGCCTCGAATCGGAACGCTCGCTGGCTTCGGAACAGATGAAGACACAGACACCAGACCCGGATGAAGACCGGGATGCCCCAATCGAGACAACTCCTAGATCGCGCACGATTAAGAAAAGTGCGCCCAGCGAAAGCGATCTCAACGAATTGAACCCAAGTGAAATGCCCCCTCGCGAAATGAACCGCACAGACGAAGACTCCACTAAGTCATCGGAGCATTCGAAAAGCAAAAAAAGCCGAATCGCAACGACGAAAAAGGGCATAACGCGTTCCGAACAGAACGAGCCAGATGTTGGCGCAACTGTCAAGTTAGCTAGCGCCCAAGAGCCAGCAAGGATGCCCGAATCCATTGTGGCCTTAGAGAACGAAGATTCCAATCCAACGTTCGAGGCAATGGAATCGATCGAAACAGAATTAGCCACGAACGATGGAGCTGATTTGCCAGCAAACTGGCCCGATCCGCAAGGCTTCATTCCAAGGAAACCGAGCGCGTCCCAGCCCGAAATGAAAGTCCAGTATGAGCCAATTATTTCACATATGCGCACGTATAACGGAAATGACGAAGATTTCACGCATGCGCTTGGTGAGTACTATTACTATCGTGACGACGCTCGTTTTGGGGGCTGGCAATCGTATCTTCAACGCAGCGAAGACTTTATAAGATTCTGCTGCTATCAGCACATTGTCGAAACCCTGGAATCGCGTGGAGGATCCTTGGAAAGTCGCCTGATCCTTCGATGGCCTGTCAACCGATACGAACGCTAACTGCCCAGGCACGGGTAGCCGTACGTTTGATCCAGGCACGGAGGTTGGTGGGATGAATGGCGAAATCAATGTCGTCGCGCTCGTTCGCGGCGAAGAACAGTACATCTTCATGTTTGATGAAGCCAATCGGACAGAGACATTGCGGATGTTAGGACGTTATGCCGCCGATCCGGATTTGGCGTTCTCTTGGTACGACGCAGCTGTGCTCAGTCAAAAGGTGCGCGAGATGCTGCCAGCCAAATCGACCCAGCCTGCGGCGTCGAATTCCCTATCGCAACAAGAACTGCCTTCGCAAGTAGGCACAAGCGCGAAAATCACCAAAGCTGCTCCGCGGTTCAAACTCTCGTAAGCTTTTGATTGATTCTGGACGAGCCGTAGCGAAAGTCGTCAAGACTTTCGGAAATTCGCTCGCCCCCGAAACTCTTGACGAGTTTCGCTACTCCTTACTGACACGGCCGACAAAAGTCGTAGGCACATGGAATGTGCCTACGACTATCACTTCTTAATCGAGTCGCTGGTCAATCGCAGCTCGATTATGTCTTCGGTGCTCTTGGTCGCAGAGCTTTTCGTGAACAACTCCTGACGCACGATTTTCCCTGGAATCTTGTCGCTGCGCCATAGCTTGACCGTCATTGGACCTGATTCATTATTCTCTTCCCACTCGAAAACTTTGGTTTCGATTTCAGTGTCTACGACCTTGACACTTTCTGTTCCCGTTTCTTTTGCCTTGGCTGAGGGCAAGTAAAACCGAGCTTCATCCATGCCCTTGGGCAAGCGGTACTTGGCAGGATATCGAACAATGTCAGCGTCGTTTTCGACTTTGGGTTCATTTGGACGTTCAACCGTCACTTGGCTTCCAACTAGGACCTGATTTTCGTCCTTCTTTTCGAGCCACATCTTTGTGGTCACTAACACCGTCCCATTCGCGTTCTCGACCAATCGTTTTCGGACAATGGACGCTTTTTCCTCAAACTGACTCCAGTTCACGTACTCAGGATGTGCGACGCTTGGCTGCGATTCGTCTGCCGCTTGTACGTTTGGCAAAACAATCTTGGAGTTGGACGCATTGCTCGAACCGCAACCAACGATTGCAGCTAATCCCAAAACCATCCAAACGGGTCTTCTCTTCATCTCGATTTTCTTTCTGCGTAGTGTGGCTCGGTTGCCCGAACCGTAATTCTTGGATGCATCAAGGCTCAATTAGGTTGTGTTTCATCGTAGCAGCACATTCCATGTTCCGTCCACACTTCAAAGCGTTGGGTTTTTGAGGCTACGGCTACGGCACACGGAGTGTGCCTGCTACTTTGAGCGGCTTCGGCGCGATTATGGCTCGAAGAACCAAGTTAAGCTCGCGCCCGTTTTATCATCTACTAACGTCTCTTTGCACCTTGACTCTCTTCGTCAGCAACCTTCGCGTCGTCCTTTTTGATTTGCTCAATCTGCTCAGGTGTAAGCTTATCCGTTGGCAAAATGATCTCGTTACTGCCGCCACATCCCAAGAAAACCATCCCCATCGACGCAAGAACCAATAGACGTACCGTTCGCATAACCAATCTCCATGCTCAAAAACGAAAAAAACAAATTCAAAAACTTCAATTGTTTGTTGAGGCAACCTGTGCATCGATAGAGCGACCGCAGTTGCAGGACTCTGCATCTTCTTTTGCGATAGCAATCTTTTGCTCTTCGGTAAGAGGCGCCGTCGGTAACTGAATACTCGGCGAACTCAGCTCGCAACCGCTCAACAAACACATCCCGATAAAGACCAAGTAAATACGTTTCATTTTTGCTTTCCTAACACGCACAAGGTCATTCTCGGCAAGAGGGCCACCAAGTGGGTCACTCTTGCCGAGAGTGACTTTGAACCACAACTCACATCTTCCTCAACACCCCCATCACGGCGTGAGAACATCTCCCACGCCGTCTTCGAAATCCTTAAGCATCGCCTAGAGATCGGAGTCAACAGGATTGCCATCATCAATGATGCAAAGGTTCATCCAAACCTGAGCGTCAACAGTAAACGGTGCGAAGTGAACCGATCCGTCACCGTAGGTCGCATTGAGTCCACCGGCATGGGACGAACCAAAGTAGCGTCTCCAAACATTGGTGGTGCCATCGTTGAACGCGGATGGGGTTCCAGTCGCTGGAAGCTTCTTGTCCAAATCGGACTTCGGAGGGAAATGGAAACGAAGTACGCACTCGTCCCATCCTGCATTATTCCATCGTTCGTTGTCGCCACCATCGGCACCATGTCGGGTTGGCGGAATATGCTTTTCAGCGGCTGAGATCGAATTGGAAGTACCATCGGTAAAGTCGGCCATTCGGCGTTTTGCACCTTGGGCGGACCAGCAAATAGCTCCCTTGCGACCACCGGTATTACCGAAATTTTCAGGAGTACGTTCGTTTCGTCGAGGAGCCATTCCAAGCGGAGCTGCAGGGATATCGCCCCAGTTTTCGTGCACTTCGCCTTGATAGAAACCTGCACAGCCAGCGTAGTCACATCGGCCTAGAAGTGCCGCGCCATAACCCGTTGGGGCACGTCGGGATGGGCAGAAATACGACGGAATGAGCGCTCGCGCCACATCGTCTTCGCCGTTGTAGTTCGCAGGGCGGCCACTGTGAATCGGCGGCAGATCGAACCTAGCCAAATTATAAACATTGGACGCCTCAATGTAGGGAAGGATCTTGAACCAGTGACTCCATCCGTTTGGATGTGCTGCATTGCAGCAAGTTGTTCCGCTTTCGTAAGCCCCGATTGGTTCGTTGTAAACCATACCAGGCAAGCTTGGGTCACCATCGTAGGGGCCCTTTGGTAGGAACTTGTAGGCCGACTCGTGATTCAAAAAGGCCAAGCCAATTTGCTTCATATTATTGCCACATTGCATACGTCTTGCTGCTTCGCGTGCAGCTTGCACGGCTGGCAACAACAGTCCGACCAAGATCCCAATGATCGCAATCACCACCAAAAGCTCAACGAGCGTAAACGCATTGCGACCGACAGCGGCGCTGAATCGTCGATTCCACCGATTTCGCAAAACCATCATAACCTCCAGGTAAAATGTCCAAACTCAAAATGACTCGCCCATCGCGAAGTCATGTTTTTAGAGGCCATTAGAAACCCGTCCATAGGTCCCATCGATAGTTCATCACATCTTCCAATTCTCTTAACAGGAATGCACGAAGAGCGTGCCGCAAATGAAGCTTGTGTGAAGCTACGATGTAGGGGATGTTAAGAGTGTTGCCTTAGATCAAGCTGAAGGCTTGAAAGATAGTAGCCGGTGGTTGAGGAGCGAAGCGACGACATCACCGGACAGCGAACGACGGGGGCGCAAGCATCCTGAAGGGATGCCAAATGTCAGAATACTTTTGAGGCACACGCGTGTAGCCCGCTCCGATCTACGATCCCTTCAGGATCGATCGTCATGAGGAGCGTATCGTGTCCGTGGGTATCGCTTCGCTCAACCCACGGCTACTTTCTGCAATCTCTCCGAGATTGAGCAACCTTGAAACGCTAGTTGTCACTTTGGCAACAAGCATAGTGCACGTTGATTTCGTCGCTCAAGCGGATAGGATGAGTTCTCATAGCCGTTGGGCGCTCCCGGTTCTCGACGAATGGAAAACCGGGGCTAGCTGCTAATGATCACGAAAACTCATGCGTGATGCTTAGATTGCCCATCACGCCCCCTCACCTTAGCATCTCTCAGGAGATTGAATCCATGTTTAGAGTCGTAGTCGGATGCAGTTTGTTGATTGGCTTGTTAGCGACTACGGGCAACGGGCAACAACCGATTGCGAAAACGAGCCTTGCTGGAAATACATTAGAGTTATGGAGCATGGAGTCAGTACCCTTTCCGGGAGTGGTGACGGAACGAGTACACCCTTTACTTCACATGGATTTCAAAGACATGCAGTCCATGAAAGATGCCGGGAAAATGTCCCCCAATATGCTTCGAGATTTGGGTATGAATTTCAATCGATGGCCAATTCAGAAAACAAACAAGTTGGTGGATCATTTGCTGCTCGGAATGTTGTTGCGTGACTCCAAAGGCAAGGTTCCAACTGTAAAATTATCTTTTTCAACCGCAGTTCGTGTTAAATTCGATTCGGGCAAAGAAATCGCAATGTGGCCAGATCGTTCATCGTCGGATTGCCTTCTCTCGGAGCGATTGGCGTATACCGGGTGGAATGATCAGCACCTTGCCCCGCTTCCGCTACCAATGAACTCGGGAGCAAAGCGAGTGGAATCGGTCGAGGGTTTTGCCATCATCACACCGGTAGAAAAATATCACTTTGAGTTTGATCTAGAAGATTTCCGGACCCCCAAACGCAAGTCGGATGGTACCGTTTCCGTCGTTCCTATATCCGTCAAAACAGACGCCAACCAAACGGAAGTCGTGTTACACGTCTTTGGGCCACTGCCAAAAACGAAAACAGAAAGCACCCCGGAGAAAGCCGGTAAGCTGAGGATGGATTTGGCGTGGAAACTGGAAGAGAGCCTAGAAACAAGGAAAGCCGGGATCACGACTTATAGCGCAAGCGCTCAAACCGAATCCGGAAATTTCATCACTCCAAACGCGTACTTTTTCTCGACGAATCCAAAAGGCTCGGATTCGGAGGCGTCAATCCAGGCGGAGCTAAAGCGTCGACGGCAAGAGACCCAATCAAGCGATGTCGCTCAAGCGAGCGCACTTCAGCTGGATGTAGTCAAGTACGTGTTTACCAAATCAGTACCACAGAAGATCGTGGTTACGGTTTTGCGAACGAAGGACCTGGAAACGATCGAGCCATTTGTCTTCAAGGACCTTCCGATTGCTATTTCCAAGCAGCGAGAGTCCCTCCAAGGGTTCTTGTCCAAGCTTGAAGCTTCGGAGTTCGATGCGAATGCAAAGATCGAGACATTTCGAGTCTGGAAAGACAAGTCCGGTAAGTTCAAGATCGAAGCGCAATTCATGGACTCCGATGGAGCCAAAGTTAAGCTTCAAAAGAAAGATGGCGCGACGGTCGAAGTGCCGATTGAAAAACTTTGTGACGAGGACCGCGAGTTTCTCGACAAGCGGTAATTCAAAAATCGTTCGCGAATGATTGTCCTAAATGGGGTGGGCAACAAACCAGATCAAGCTGAAGGCTTGAAAGATAGTAGCCGGTGGTTGAGGAACGAAGCGACGACACCACCGGATAGGAAGGAAGGAGATCGCAAGCATCCTGAAGGGATGCCAGATATCAGAATACTTCTGAGGCACACGCGTGTAGCCCGCTCCGATCTACGCTCCCTTCAGGATCGAACGTCATGAGGATCGCAACGTATCCGTGTGTGTCGCTTCGCTCAACCCACGGCTATTTTCTGAAATCTCTCCGAGATTGAGCAAAGGATATGAGCCATCAGGCAAACGACGGGTTCCAGTATGTTTTAGCACACCAAGCATGTTGCGAACTAGGGCACAAGGCCCTCGTTCGCGTTCGCGTGCTGACCTGTACCGAGATGCGCAATAGGTTTGGCGTACTAGCTTTGAACGCGTTCTAATCGTAACATTCCCTTGCGACAGGTCGCTACGATTTGCCCCGGCAGTTCCAATCGTTTCGGATGAGTAGTTTGAGACGCTTGCTCAATCAACGTTTGCAGCTTCCGCCAATGCTTGTGATTCATCTCCCGCATCGGCCAATTCATGCGATGCCAGATCGTGACCAGTGCTTCGCGTATGATCGGCCATGGTTCATTTCGGCACATCGGTATCGGTACAGAAAAATGCTTGACGCCATTCTGAGTCTCGTTTGATGAAACCAAAGACTCTTCGGGCGCGTATCCGATCTTGGCGAGCCATCGGTCGGCTAACTCAATGAACGCCGCATGCTCTTCGGCGATCAACTCGCGAGCTTGCAACAATCGAACGTCCAGCGACTCCGAATTGGCAAACGTTCGCAAGCTCGGCAACAACTCGTTGCGTATCCGGTTGCGCGTGTAGTCGAGTGTCGCATTCGAACTGTCATCGCGATAGGACTGGTTCTTGTCGCGAAGATACGTCAAGATTTCAGAGCGGTGGACTCGCAGCAGTGGTCTTACGATATCGACCAATGCGCTGATCGAGCGGAAAGTTTGGATGCCTGACAATCCGCTTGGGCCGCTACCGCGCAACAAGTGGTGCAAGAACGTTTCGACTTGATCGTCCGCTTGGTGCCCCATCACAATCCATCTGGCGTTATGACTTAGTGCAACCTCCTTCAGAAACTGATGACGCAATTTTCGTAGGCTGCTTTCCGACGGTTTGGATAACTCATCCAAAGTCGCTCGCCTCGAAATGCACTTCACACCAAGTTTCTCCGAGGTCGACTCCACAAAGGATTGATCGCCGTCGCTTTCGGCCCCTCGCATCGCGTGATTGAAATGAGCGACAATGGTTCGAGCTGGATCGGGCCGTATTTGAAGTATCGCCTCAAGTAGGGCGGTACTGTCTGCTCCTCCGCTGGCGGCAACGATAAAGGTAGCCTCCCCCCAAAGCTCGATCGGCCATGCTTCGCAGATCGCCTGTTCGATTCCAAATCGGGATTTCAT
>CANHVO010000293.1 GCA_947463915.1 Planctomycetaceae bacterium | reverse complement strand
TTCGCTACCGCCAAAAAACCGAGAACAACCCTCAATCGAAACTAAATCCAAACCGCAAATCGCCTCAAAACCGCTTGACTAAATGAGCCTAAAGTGCCGCCAAGCGATTGAGACAAACGCTTTACTCTCTCTTTAAATGAGTACCCGTATCTTCCACTGCTTGATCTTAGCCACGAAAAGGCACACAGATCACAAAAAACGAAAATGACTTTTGTGTTCCTTGTGCTCTTTTGTGGCTAACGAATGCGTTAAGAGCGTTACAAGCCCATGCGATTACTTCCATTTCAGTTCTTTCAGCAATTCAGGAATCGGCAATCCCTGGATTCCCCGCCCCTCTTGCACGGTTGCATTTATGTCGTCTTGCAGTTCCTGAATCTCGTTCTCCCAAAACCTGTCAACCTCCTTTCGGCCCAGAGGTTTTGCGGATCGCACCACTCGCATTCCCACCATGCGGGCAGGATCTGAGGTATACCACCACGGACTTTGAGGCAATTCCGGGTCTTCCATGGCCCAATGGTCACGATCAGAACCCATTCTCGCTTCTGAGCGAACGCGATTTGGTGGGTCGTTCCAGCAACCGCCTCGAACGCATTGCGAGTTCAGCGTTGTTGTCCACTGAGTTCCCCCCAAGCCAGCGAAGGACTTTCCCGCTTGAACCACGTATCCATTGGGTGAGTACTGCTCGATAGTCCATTCCCAAACGTTCCCGTGCATGTCGTAGAGTCCGAACAGATTTGGTTTCTTGCTGGCCACTAAGTTGGAATTGGTTTGGGAGTGGACGGCGTACTCATCGAGCAATGAAGGGTTATCTCCAAAACAATATGCTGACTTCGAACCCGCTCGAGCCGCATACTCCCATTCGGCTTCGGTCGGCAATCGGTACTGGACTCCCGTGATTCCACTTAGCCATTTCGTGTATTGCTTTGCCGAGTACTGAGTCATCGTGACGGCTGGATGCTTGGGATTGTCACCAAACTCTTTGTGGCGGGGAGGGTCGTAGAGCAGAGTCGGAACGGTAACGGCGTCGGCTCGGTTTGAATTCGTGACCTCTCGAATCCTTTTTGCCGCAAGTTTTTTGAACACCTTATAGGTTTCGATAAAGCCCTCAAACTCGCCCCAAGTAACCTCGGTTTTCCCGATCCAAAAGGGGGCCAACTCGACCGTGAAAGTGGGACCTTCGTCTAGCTGGTGACCAACTTCTTTTTCTGGTGATCCGACTGTAACACGCCCACCAGGTACGGGAATCATTTCAAAGGAAACGCCGTTGTCCCCAAGTTGTTGAACATAAGGAACCATGTAACCCCTTTTGCCCCCATCGATCGCAACAAAGGGGCCCGATTGCGGTTGAGTCTCAACGATACCGACTTTCTTTGCAACGCCATCGTCCGCTTGCACAGCATGGAACGAAGCCATCAAACAAAGAAGCACTAGGGAAAAGTTGACCGAGGGGACCGAGGGGAAGGATGGGGCGTTGTGCATTTGTGCCTTTTTGGAAGTCCGCTAATTTCTAGCAGCTTGATTTCGTATCAACACGTACGGAAGCCAAGGGTATCGCTTCTTAATTTCTTGACTCATTTCGGGAGCAACTTCCGAGGTCGTTTCAACGGACAGTATCCGAATCGATGGCAGCGAGGCCAACTTGTTTATTCCGTCCTTGGTTATACTGCTATCCCAAATTTGAAGACGATGTATCGAAGGGAGTTTTGCTATGGACTCGACGGCAGCTTCGGTCACATTCCCCTCCAAAGCTAACTCTACCAGCCCTGGACATTCGCCTATCCAGACAACTGTTGTATCGTCTATGCTCTTCCCACTGCCCTCAAGGAACAATTTATTAAGGGATTGTGACCTACGAAGCGGCTCTACCATTGGCGGAAGAAATTGCCCTCCAAGCCGCAACGATTCAAGTCCAGGCAATGCAGCCACCGACTCCAATTTGAGTCGTTGGGATTCATTGAATATCCACATTCTCTTTAAAGCTGTTAAATCGGCCAACCCTTGAAACCCTGATCCGTCGACTCGTGTTGCGAACAGCGACAAGTACTCCAAATTCTGCATTCCAGACAAACACGATAGCCAATCATCGTCAACGTCCACGTGCTCCAGTTCCAATTGCACCAGGTTCTTCAAACGCCCAAGTTCTTTCATCTGATTCGATGAGACAGAGGGCATGTCCTTGAAGGAAAGTTTTTCGATATGGTCGAGTTTGCAGATTTCGTGAAGCGTTTCAAAATCAACAGACTCAACTTTCGGCCACCATTTTAGTTTTGGCAACTGAAACAGAGAACGGGTTAGATTGGCGCGTTCGGTTTTAAATGCGTTATCGTTGGTCGATATCTCGATTCGTTCCAGCTCTTTCAGCGATTCAATTGCTTTGCAAAATCCTGGTCCTGCCTCGAACAACAGCAAGTCGAGTCGCTTGAGGTGTGGTAGCTCAGACAACTCAGCAAGCGTTGGGGTATCAACCTTTCCACCGAACCAGCGGATCCATTCCAACTGCGTGATTTGTCCAATACCCTCCAGCAGATCGTTGTTCGTGTTAACCGCTTTGTATAGGTCGAGCTGAACACCCTTGAGCGACGGGAGTTTTTTTAGTGCTGTCATCGATTGAGGAAAATCGCTTTCCACCTTCACGTTGATGAAGGTAAGCGAAGGGTGACCGCCAAGACTTGCAAGCTCCTTGGCGCCCAACGGGGGCATAACATGAATGGATTCTAGTTTGGCTGATTTCTTGATCCAAGTGTCGAGCCCCAAGGAGCCAGGATTGCGTGATCGAGAACAATGCAACGCAACCAACTTTGGGAATCCAGGAAGCTCCGAAAATGCTTCGGGCGAAAACTCGCACGTCTCGAAACTTAATCGCAAAAGGGAAGTGAGATGAGCGATGGAGAGAAGTTGCGCGCCGTTGAGCTTTGCTTCTGAGATTTTGAGTGAATGGATTGCGTTTGTTGGAAGCTTGGAGAGAAAATTGAGATCCTGGAACGCCGCCCCAATTAACTCCAACTCGATAAAGCAATCATCTGAAACGACAACTCTCCCATGCGCTCGTTGAACAGAAATCGTCGAGTTACTAAAGACAACAAATGGACCATCGTAGGTCGGCATAGGCGAACAAGATACAAATCCGACCGGCGCGGCCTCAGGGAAACTAAGAACTCGCTCTGCCCCCTCACATCGCAACGAGGTTGAGATCAATGCGAGAGAAGACATCATGACGAGGAAGAAAGTGCTCACATGACGCTGAAGCAAGGATCTAAACAGTAGCATGGTTCTTAGCCTGTTGCTTCAAGGATGAATCGACCTCATGAGATTGCTGTTTTTTCATCTCGATATGGTACATTCTGATTACGGTCTTGCCAACGATCGACAATCCCTACTTCGCTACAGCGAGCGCCGGGAGAGAACATATCACGATTCGTAGCTGGATTCGCCAGAATTCAGTACGTTCTGAATTCTGGCGAATCCAGCTACGGTAGTTTTCCGCCTGCCGGTGACGTGAGTCACCGGATTCAGTAACTCAATCGCATTTAGACCGGAGGGCGACACATTTTTGAGTGCTTTGGATGTATCGCCCTCCAGGCTAGCACGCAATTGATCTCAGTAATGCGATGCCAACGCGACTCGACGGATGTCGAGCACTCAAGAAAACCGGGGCTAACGCCCAACGACTGATAGCGGCACAAAACTTGGAGATGCGTCTAAAAAGATTCGATAGCTTGGATGGTCTCTTTCGTCTCCGGTAAGATCGGCGCCCAAGCCGCAGCACAGAGACGCCTTTCGAGGGCCTCGTGTTCCATGATGCGCTCGTAAAGTTTTTTCATCTGATGCCAAACACCTAATGCCTCGCTCGACAGTATCCCACAGTACTCGTGGTCATCAAGCTGTTCACTTAACGCAACGCACATCAGCACAATTCCCAAATGCTGATCCATGGCTTTGGTGACATTAGGGTCTTGATGATGACTGGGACCGGCGACATAGCCGAACGTCTCCTCCAACCGAAATTGGGATGCTAATTCGTCTCGCAGACGTCTCAGCAGGGCTCCCGCCTGTTCTTCCACCCAGTCCGCACAAAATGGGTCTTGGGTGTACGAACCGAGCGTATTCACGTCTTCCCAAAGGGGTGAATTGCACTCCTTCAGTTCGTTCATGAAAGCGCTGTTCACGACACGTGCAAATCCGACTAAAGTCATCGCGACACCTTGTCCATTGGTAGGTTTGGAGTTTGGCATGGGAAACGCCTCCGCCCTCAAGCGATTACGCTTCCCATTTCAAGTACTTCATGATGACGAGCAACAACCGGACCAACTTCGGATTCCAAGATTGAAAATCGATACGGCATGCTCACTTGCAGCAATTCGTGAGCCTATCAGGTTTTGTCAGCGTTTGCAACTTTTTTATGCAGACCTGCAAATTGCTTGGTCCAAGTCGGCAATTAGATCGGCCGGATCCTCTAGACCTACCGAAATTCGAATCAATGAATCCGAGATCCCAAACTTGGCTTTTGCTTGCGCATCGTAACTCGCGTGCGACATCGAAGCAGGCTGCTCAATGAGCGATTCGACGGCGCCGAGGCTCACCGCCAAACCAAACAGCTTGGTCGATTGACAAACGATCTTGGTCTTTTCCAAATCGCCATCGATTTCAAACGAGATCATGGCGCCAAACTGATTGCCCATGTACTTCTTGGCTCGTTCATGATTCGTATGGCTAACTAAGCCCGGATACAAAACCCGTGTCACTCTAGGATGCTGCTCCAGCCACTGCGCGATCGCAAGCGCGGATTGGCACTGTTCTCGCATCCGCAATTCAAGCGTCTTGATGCCTCGCTGCAACAGAAAAGACTCTAGCGCGCCGAGCACCCCACCCGTTGCATTTTGGATGAAGTAAAGTTCTTTGTGCAACGCAATGTCACGAGCTGCCAACACGCCAGACAAACAATCGCTGTGCCCGCCGAGATACTTCGTTGCCGAATGCATAACGATGTCGGCGCCCAGTTCGAGCGGCCTCAGAATCGCTGGCGGCGCAAAGGTGCTATCAACTCCTAACAATGCTCCGCGTCGATGTGCAATGTCTGCGATCGCAGGAAGATCAGGGATCGTCATCATCGGGTTGCCAATGCTTTCGACCCATACCATTTTCGTATTGGGCTGCATGGCGGCTTCGATTTGAGCTGCATCTTCGGCAGGCGCGAGCGTGACCGCGATCCCGCTTCGATTGCAGATCTTATGCAGTAGCCGATAGGTACCACCGTAGATATCGCATCCAGCTACGATGTGATCACCGCTTTTTAGCAGCATCGATGCGCAATGGGTCGCTGCCATCCCGGATGAAAACGCCAGAGCTCCCGCTGCTCCCTCCAAATCCGCCAGCGTTCGCTCTACTGCCGTTCGCGTCGGTGACCCGCTTCGCGAATAATCGAACTGCCCCCAAACGCCAGCACCAGGTTGAATAAAGGTGGTGGCAAGATGGATCGGTGTTACCACAGCTCCTGTTGCCGGATCGGGTTCGCTGCCAACGTGAATCGCTCGAGTTCGGAACTTCATGCTTCGAGAGCCTGCTTTAGATCTGCGATCAAGTCCGCGGAATCCTCAATGCCACACGCCATGCGTATCATGTTGTCGGAGATCCCAAAGCGTTTGCGATCTTCAGGTGAATAGTCAAAATAGCTCATCACGTACGGTTGTTCGATCAACGATTCGACTCCACCTAAGCTTGGCGCGATTTTGGGTATCGTGCAAGCGTCGATGATATCTGCTGTTTGTTTCCAATCAGCATCGCGCACCAAGAAAGTGATCAGGCCGCCGAAGCCCTTCATGGTACGCTTGGCAACTTCATGGCTCGGATGCGATTTCAAGCCTGGGTAATAAACTCTCTCAACGCGAGGGTGAGCTTCCAAGAACTCAGCCACGCGTTGACCGTTTTCGTTGTGTCGTTCCATTCGGAGCGCAAAGGTCTTGAGACCACGCTCGAGCAGGTACATATTGTGCGGGGAGTTGATTCCGCCCAGAATGCCTCGCATCTTGCGAACGCACTCCAGCTTTTCTTTCGATCCACAGATAACCCCGGCCAAAAGATCATTGTGACCACCCATGTACTTGGTCGCCGAATGCCAAACGTAGTCCACTCCAAACTCGATAGGACGAATGTTGTAAGGCGTTGCTAACGTGGCATCGATCAACGTTTCGACTTGGTGCGACTTGCCTAAATCAACAAACTGTTCCAAGTCGATGACGCTCAAGTGAGGATTGGTTGGCGACTCGCTGATCAGCAGCTTGGTTCGCTCGTTGATAGCAGCATCCATGGCTGCGTAATTGCCTGTTTCGACTTGGTGCGTAACGATGCCAAAGCGTGACAAGTGCTTGGCGCAAAACTCGCGGCTTCGATGGTAGCATTGGTCGAAGATAACAATCTCATCACCCGCGCTGAGTTTTGCAATCAGTAAACCAACGATCGCGGCCATACCGCTGGAGTAGATAATCGCGTCTTCGGCGGAGTCCAGGGCCGCCAGTTTGCGTTCGACCACCTTTTCATTGGGGTTGCCATAGCGTCCGTACTCTTCGCGGTCTTGTTTTTGCTGAATGTAGTCGATGATGCTTTGAGTCGACTCAAACGTGAACGTGCTGCTGCAACAGATCGAATCGGTGATGGCATCGCTCGGTTTACGTCTGGCTTCGCCCGCATGCACGCTGGTCGTGCTCAAGCCTGCTCGCTTGACTTTGGGTTGGGCTGGGGAGTCCTCGCGCGGCGGTTTGGCAGTTGATGGATTTTCCACAATGATTGCGTTTTCCATGTGCTGAAAAAATGTCTAAAGGAAGAAAAAATCAAATCACTTTAGAATTGCGACCTAGAGCAGACTATCTGGCCTAAATTTTGGGTACCCCAAAAGAAGGACGATCGTTGTCGCTGAAGTTAGAAAGCTACCTGGGGCAGAAGCTAAAAAATGGTCTCGGCTTCGAGGAAGCTCTGGAACATCAGTGGCTATTTAGCAGTTAGGCTGCAAGCGGCCGCAAATCCCTGAACACTCTAGAGTCTAACTTGAGAGCGAGCCTTCATCAAGGAGTTTTTCCTGGACCGTTAGCCGCCATTCGGCACAACCTGTTAAACTGTGTGGCATGTAGGAGTTTTCTTGATTTCATTTTGAGGAAAAGCCGCCAAACAGGGTCAAGCACCCCAAATGGCGAACGACAAGCACGGAGTGCGTGTGACGAAGCAAATTTCGATGGCCAACATGACTTACTCCCACCCAAGCCGACTTGGGGCCGTTTTTCTTGCTGCCTGTTTCGGCGCGTGGATACTGGGGATTTCATGCCCTTCCAACTGCTTCGCTCAGAATGAGTCCGTCGCAGATCGCAAGATTGCTGAGTTGGTTTCGCGTTTGAGCAGCAGCGAATTCGCAGTGCGTGAGTTGGCAACGGAACAGCTATCTCTACTGGACGATAAGCGACTTCCCGAACTGGAGCTCGCGTTCAAAGGCTTGGCGAAAGATGAGCTCGAAGCGCGAATACGACTCGGCGGCATCGTTGCTAAACTCAAAAGCGACCGGTTGGAATTTCAAACCAAACGATTCTTGCGTTCCACCGATCCAGAGGAATCCTTTGGATTTGATGGTTGGAGGAGTTTTTCTCGCGTTGCTGGCAATAGCCGGAATTCAAAAAAACTATTCCTGAAAATGACCGAAGCTTATCCGGCACTCGTGTTCGAGGAACTGAAAGGCAAAAAGGAGGCTTTGGACAAAGCCAAGGAGATTGCAACCTCTATCAGCCAAAAACTCCAAAACCTTGCAGGTTACGAAATACCTGACACACTTGCGTTGCTTTATTGCTTTAATGTGGCAGGCGACTTAACGGATCGCAGTTTGGAGCGTTTCAGCGCGAGGGTCTTTAACTTTTCGCCGTTTGGTCCGTTCTTATTGGACCCCCAGTTTAGAAAGTCACTGGAACGCCTCCTCGCAGGCTGGTCAATGCAACTTGACGTCAGTGCTTTACCTCAATGTCTGTCTATGTTCGTCGAAAAGGACTTTGCGCTAGCCAGTGATGTTGCAAGAAAACTGCTCGCGTCAGAACAAATCAAATCGGAGCCTTTGCTCTTCGTCCGATCGATGCAAGCGGTCTATCGTTTTGGGACCAAAGCGGATTTGCCGTTTGTGGAAAAGTGGCTAGACGACAAGTCGCTGTGTCTCGACGAACTAGGACAAGGGTTCAGCAATCCGTTGGCTCAGGAGATGTACACGGCCGAATATCGGGACGTCGCATTGCTGGTCGCGATGCACCTGGCTGGGGAAGATTTCATGCCAACATTTCCGAAATTCCAGCCGACATCTTTATGGGGATTTCGAGAGGAGTCGGTGTTGCTGCCATCGACCCAAAAAGAGTTACGAAATAGAAGAATTGACGAATGGAAGTCGAAACGGAAAAAGGAGTAGCCTTCGAGTTTACATCCAGTTCGCTAGCATGCTCTTTTCGAAGTTCCACTATTTGATTTAGGGGCAAAGGTCTCATTGTAGCCCAATTAGTTGGCCCAATAGGCTAACGGCATTCCAGATTGGGAAGTCCCGGCTGGATCATTCGATAGCGACGCACCGGCGTGTCAAACGCGTGTCAAACCGGTGCGGGTTGGGTCGGCGATTCAATCGCGAATGCGATGGCAGTTAATGGCCTGGGGTAAGTTCGCAAAAGAAAGGCAGCTGATTTGAACGGATCTAGCTATCGATCTTTCGCGTTCTCTGTGTTCTTTTGCGGCCATCATAAAAACTCGCAGGGGGTTTGATGGCCGAGCTAATTGAAGGTGAATATTTGGCTGTGAGCTGAGTGTAACCGACGCACCGGCGTGTCAAACGCGTGTCAAACCGGTGCGAGTTGGGGCTGCGATTCAATCGCGAATGCGATGGCAGTTTTTAGCCTGGGGTAAGTTCGCAAAGCGAACGCAACCCCAGGTAAAATGCCCTACCAGAGACAGAGCTCTGAAGGAGCGACACTGGCCGCAAGAGAGCACAAAGTTCGCAAAAGAAAGGCAGCTGATTTGAACGGAT
>CANHVO010000292.1 GCA_947463915.1 Planctomycetaceae bacterium | reverse complement strand
GAATATCTCGATCGACTTCTCTATCCGCCGTACCCTGTCCAAGAGGAGGCGTTGCTAACTTGGTTTGCTTGCGAACAAGGAATGCTGGTCTGTGCTCCGACAGGGACGGGTAAAACTCTTATCGCCGAGGCTGCCATTTACGAAGCGCTTCGGACTGGCAAGAAGTGTTATTACACCACGCCGCTGATCGCCTTGACCGATCAAAAACTAACTGAGATCCAAGAAACGGCGATGCGATGGGGATATCCCGCTAGCAGCATCGGATTGGTAACAGGTAATCGACGCGTGAACCCCGATGCACCAGTCCTCGTTGTGGTTGCGGAGATTTTGCTCAATCGCTTGATGCAAGATCCAGAGTCCTTCGATTCGGTTTCCTCGGTTGTGATGGACGAGTTCCATTCGTTCAATGATCCGGAACGCGGAATTGTCTGGGAGCTAAGCCTTGGTATGCTGCCACGCCACACTCGCATCATGTTACTATCGGCAACCATTGGCAATAGCGTCGAGTTTTGTAGTTGGCTGATGCGGGCTCATGGTCGCAACATGGAATTGGTTCAAAGTACCGACCGGAAAGTCCCGCTTCAATTCGAGTACGTCGACGATGCTTACCTCGACGAACATCTGGAACGGATCGCAGAGGGGGACGAGGCTAAACGTAGGACTCCGGGGTTGGTCTTTTGTTTCAATCGCGATCAATGTTGGCAACTCGCCGAAGTGCTCAAGGGCAAGAAGCTGATCGACAAAGAACGGCAGGCCATCTTGACCAAGCGTATCGAAGCATACGACTTCACGCAGGGTGCCGGGACCAAGCTCAAGCAAGTGCTCATCCGAGGGATCGGCGTCCACCATGCAGGCTTGATGCCGAAGTATCGACGGATCGTAGAACAGCTTTTTCAGGAAAAACTCCTCAGCATTTGCGTATGCACTGAGACGCTTTCGGCTGGCATCAATCTTCCGGCTCGCAGCGTTATTTTGCCCAGCATCGTCAAAGGACCATGGGGCAAAAAGAAAATCGTCGAACCAAGTTCCGCGCAGCAGATTTTTGGTCGGGCTGGTCGTCCTCAATTCGATTCGCAAGGCTTTGTTTACGTTTTAGCACATGAGGATGACGTCAAGTATTTGCGATGGAAAGCTCAGTACGAGCAGATTCCAGAGGACACCAAAGATCCCGGCTTGCTTCGAGCTCGGAAGGCTCTCAAAAAGAAGATGCCGACCAAGCGAGCGGGAGAAACGTATTGGACACGCGAACAGTTCGAAAAGCTCAGGTTGGCGCCAGCGGCCAGGCTAGCGAGCAAAGGACTCTTGCCATGGCGGTTGTTGGCTTACATGCTTTTGAATTCGTCCGATGTGCAGCCGCTAAGGGATTTGGTCGGACGACGCTTGTTGCCCGCAAACGAAATTCCGCAGGCGCAGCGGGAGCTCAATCAGATGCTCGTTACGTTGTGGTCCGCAGGCTACATCAGCCTATCGCCAAAGCCGACGCCGATTGCAAATGCGACATCGACCAAAGATGCAAACGGAAAGGACAAAGGCAAAGCTGAGCCGGACCGTAAGCCCTGGATTGCGTTTTCTACGCAACCCGATGCAAACGCCGCTGACGCGAGTGAAGTCGTCGATGACGAGGAAGATGAAGTCGAAGCGGCCAGCTCGATCGATGGGGCCGAGATTCGATACGAATTGGATACCTATCGACCTGAGAAAGCTGAGCCAACCGAGAAGCTTGAGTTGCTTGTTCAACTGCGAAGCGTAAATCCGATTTTTGGTTTGTTCATGATCGACATGCTGCAGCATGCGGATGAAGCGGAACGCATTCAGGCTCTAGAAAGCGTCTTGGAGTTGCCCGCCAACATATCCAAGCTAGTCGCCTGTCCTCCGCCTGACATTATCCCGTTTGGTCCGCTTGCTACCAATGTATTGCATCCGAAACTACTGGAGCTCGGCTTAGCAGGCTCCTCCGAGCTGATGGGGCAATGGGAGAAAAAGGAGGAGCCAGATCTGGAGAAACTGGCATCGGAAACCGGCGGTACTTCGCGAACTTGGAATGACAAATGGGAACCGCCACCGCCTCCCGCCTTGGCATTGGCGGAGAAGATGCGACGGCTATTCAACCATGAGTTTCCTCGCGTTCACGATTTGTACACTCGCGGTGTTTGGGTAGTCGGCGAGTTGCTGGAGTTCAATTGCGAATTCAATAAGTACATTTTGGCCAAGGGGTTTCAAAAGCAAGAGGGGCTGTTGTTCCGCCATGTGCTTCGATTCATTTTGTTGGCAGAAGAGATCAGCCAAATTGCTCCGGAGAGCACGAACGAAGAAACTTGGGAAAAGCCTTGGGACGCGCTCATCGAACGATTGACTGAATGCTGCCGACAAGTGGATGCCGAGAGCACAGACAAATTGCTTCAGGACGATCGAGAGGCGACGGCTCTATTGCGTTCGGCGGCCAAGAAATAGTCAGCGTTGGCTAACCCGCTGGCCGCATCGCGATCGATGGCCAGCGTTACATTGGGATGCAATTGCAAAGCGCTTGCGGGGACCGAGGCTGTGATGGGGCCCTCGACGGTGTCCCGGATTGCCTTGGCTTTACCGGTACCTGTCGCGAGCAAAAGGATCGATTGGCTTTCGAGGATCGTTTGGATCCCCATGGTCAGGGCCGTTTGAGGGACATCGTCGATACTACCGAAGTAGCGAGCGTTGTCTTGGCGTGTTCGTTCGGTCAGCGTTTTGACGCGGGTGCGTGAACCGAGCGAGGAACCGATTTCGTTGAATCCGATATGGGCGTCTGAGCCGATTCCGAGTATCTGTAGGTCGATCCCGCCTGCCTGTTCGATTTGAAGTTCGAAGGCTTCAGCGCTCTTTTGAAGTTCGACGCCGTGAGTGATCGGTACGTGCGTCATCGCGAGATCGATATCAATATGCTGGAAGAGGTTTTCGAGCATGTAGTAATGGTAGCTGCAAGGGCTGTCTGGTGGGACGCCGACGTATTCGTCGAGATTAAACGTTTCGACGTTGGCAAACGTGATTTCGCGACGAGCGTTGCGAGCGATCAGTTCGCGATAGAGGCCGAGAGGTGTGCCGCCGGTTGCGAGTCCGAGTACGGCGCCAAAACCTTTTGCATTGCGTTCCTTAAGCAAAGCGCAGACTTCGTCTGCTGCAAATTGGGTTACGGATTCGGAGGATTCTAAAATGACAACTCGCAAGGAAGCGTTTCCTGATTGAAGCTTGAGGTGTTAGGTGTGGGGATTTAGGCTTTAGGCTTTAGGCGTTAGGCGTTAGGTAAAATCACCCTCCCTATGGGAGGGTCGGCCAGAGGCCGGGGAGGGTACGCGCTGACTTGTGCAATTGCATCTGGCACTTCACCCTCCCCTCGCTACGCTCGACCCTCCCAGCGGGAGGGTGATTAAGACAGCAGGAGGGTGATTAAGATCGTCGGTCGATCGTAGCCAAGACTTTTAGACTAGGGGCTTTGAACCGGGGGCCACAGGTGATTGAGGCTCTGGTTCGCGGCACATGGAATGTGCCTACTACCTTTACTTGTTCTTGAGGCCGTCGATCATCTTGATGAAGTCTTCACGCATCTTGGCGATCGTGTCTTTGGGGCCTGTGGATTTTACGAAAATCAACGAACCGTCTTTTTGTTCGAGAATAGCGCTAAGCATCTTGTAGTTCTCTTGCTTCTTTATCGGCGCGTTGGGTCCTTTGGACTCTTTGAAGGTGCCTTCGATTTCGACGATGTGCGCAATTGTCTTGTCGACTTCCTTCTTTTCGACTTTCGTGTTTTCCTTGGTTGCACCTTCAAATTGGCCAATCCATCGAGCGATATTGGCCTCTAAGCCACCGCCAGCCTGTGAAATAGTGATCCGAGCAGCTCCGTCACCTTCAGCTGGAAACCGGAACTCGTTATCAATCATCATGCCCGGAGGAACAGTCTTCCATGATTCAGGTTTGGTAATAACAACTTTGCCCCGGCCGATTTCCAGTACTTCGGCTTTCGCGGCAGCTTCTTTTTTTTCCGTTTTGTCTTGGCAGAGGGCGGGTTGAACGCAGACGCATAGGGTTGCTAGAGCCAGCAAATTTCGCCAATTCATCAATAGATCTCCGGTAAGGTGTTGGTTTGGACAAGCGGTAGGTAAAAAACTTGCGATCTGTAGCTGGATTCGCCAGAATTCAGCACGTTCTGAATTCTGGCGAATCCAGCTACAGTAGTTTTCTTTCCGCCGTTCGCCCTAGGGGCTGTTTGATAGGGAAATATTGGGAAGAAACGAGGTTTCCAACTCGAAAACGGTCCATGGCTCGGTTCCTCAAGTCTCCCGCTTCGTTACACTATACGATTGCGACCGAGTTGACCAGTATCGCACCATCACTTCAAGAACGTAATTCAAGGTTCAGCATGCCGACCGACTACCGCTCACAAACGATTGATGCTGCGCTGCTTGACGATTTGTCGCATCTAGTGCGTCTCGCAATTCGGGAGGATCTTGATCGGACAGCAGATCTGACGACATTGGCACTGGTCCCGCAGGGAATTCAGGGCTCTGCGGTGATTTTGCCTCGCGTGGCAGGTGTTGCTGCAGGCGTGGAATTGATCGAAGCCATATTGCAGGAGTTGGATTCACAGATCACTTGGACTCAGCATTTGGGGGACGGTGAGCGATTTGAACCCAAGCAGCCGATCGCGACTCTGACAGGAGAGACTCGCGATTTGCTGACTTGCGAGCGAACGGTTTTGAACTTTCTTGGTCGGCTCTTTGGCATCGCAACTTTGACGAGCCGATACGTTTCCAAGATCGAAGGGAGCAAGGCTCGTGTTTACGATACACGCAAGACGACGCCGGGGTGGCGTCGACTTGAGAAGTATGCGGTTCGATGCGGCGGCGGACGCAACCATCGCTTGGGTTTGTATGACGGCATCTTGATCAAGGACAATCATCTTGCGTGTCGAGCCTCCAAAGATGGGCAATTGCTCGATCCGGGCAAAGCCGTTGAGATCGCTAAAACCTTCTTGGTAAGCGGTGCCTATCGATTTGAGAATCCGCCTATGATTGAGATCGAAATCGATCGCGTTAGCCAATTGGAGTCCGCGTTGAAAGCGTTTCCAGATATCGTACTGCTCGACAACATGAATTGCGATCTTTTAAAGGAATGCGTAGAGATACGGGACCGCATGGCACCGTCGGTCGAATTGGAGGCTTCTGGCGGCGTCAACTTGGACACGATCGGAAGCATTGCGTTAACCGGTGTCGATCGAATCAGCGTGGGAGCCCTCACGCATTCGGCCATCAACTTGGATTTAGGGCTTGATTGGATATTGAACTAATGGCGAAACACAACTTTGAGGCAAAGAAATTTCGAGTCAAAGAGGGAGAGTCCATCAAGCTGAGCAAGATCTCGACCAAGGCGGGCAATGAGCTTGTCAAAAAAGCAGACGGTATCGAGGCGTTGAGGGAGGACAACACGTCTTTACAAGAAGCGCAAGGTCGATTGTTTGCTGGCGGGCAACGATCTTTGCTCGTGATCTTGCAGGGGATGGATGCATCTGGAAAAGACGGAACAGTCAGTCATGTGATTAACGGCGTCAATCCGCAGGGAGTTCGGATCTACAGTTTTCGAGCTCCGAATACCGAAGAGGTTCAGCACCATTTTCTATGGCGCCCGATGCGATTTTTGCCTTCGCGTGGCATGATCTCGATCTTCAATCGATCTTATTACGAAGAGGTCATGGTGGTACGCGTCCATCCGGAGTTTCTGGGCCCACAAAATTTGCCGCCATTCAAAAAGCCGATGGATCTTTGGAAGCAACGCTACGAAGAGATTCGCGTCTTTGAGCAAACGTTGGTCAACAGCGGAACAAGCGTTCTCAAGTTCTACTTGCATGTTTCTCGAGAGGTACAGAAGACGAGACTGCTCGAGCGACTGACGCAACCTGAAAAGCGATGGAAGTTCAACGAGCGGGACCTTGAAGAACGCAAGCTTTGGGAAAAGTACGAAGAGGCCATCGAAGACGCGTTGCCAGCCACGAGCAGCAAATCGACTCCTTGGTACATTATTCCGGCGGACGACAAATGGTATGCTCGAGCCGCTGTGGCTGACATCATTGCAGGCCATTTGGAATCGCTCGATTTGCAGTACCCGAAGGTATCACCGGAAGACGAGGCGAAATTCGCATTGCTTGCAAAGCAGCTTCAGGAGCAAGAATAGATGCAAGTCGGTATGATGAAGCTCGTCCCTTGGCTCCGCCTGCATCTGGTAGCGAAACTCGTTAAGAGTTTCGGTCGTTTAGGCGATTCTGCCGAAAGTCTTGACGACTTTCGCTGCACAAAAGCCTGACTTGAATAGAAAAAAACGTTCACAACGTTAGGCAGAGCCCTGGAACGAGGGTAAGAGCCCTGGAAAGATTGTCATCCAAGTGCGAGGAGAAGGTCCCTTTCCCCAATCGCAAGCAAACATGTTACGTCGCAATTTTCAAATCATTTGGACTGAAGAAATGCAAAACCAACGGATGGGTTCCTCAATTCGAAACCGAGCCAAGATCGTTTTCATTGCGTTCCTGGCCGTAATGGCGACGCAGGCAGATCGATCGATTGGCCAAGTCGGCAGACCGCGTCCGCGGATGGCTCAGCTGAGCATGGAGGTTGCTTTGATGTCAGCTCCTCGCGAAATCATGGTGCTTTTGGACGAAGCCGAGGAAGGCATCAAAAAAGAGCAATGGGGAGAAGCAACATTGACCTTAGGGATTTTGCTCGGGCTTGAGGAGTCGCGACAAGCGGATCTCACCGGCGCGGATTTCTTTATTCTCGATGAGTACGTGCCGATTGGTCCGGGGGAGATTCCGAAACTACCTGGTCAGCCGGTTCCGGGGCAACTCGCTCCGGTCCAACCGCCAAAGCAACCTGAAGCCAAGACGTTTAACGGCTCGAGGTCGACGGTCTTCAAACGCGTTTATGAGCTCATCGAATCGCTACCTATTGAAGCTACCAAGATCGTGGATTTGCGCTACGGAACGCAAGCGGAGCAGCTGCTAGAGCAGGCGATCACCGAGTCGGACTGGGAGCAGGTCGCTTCGGTTGCGAGTAAGTATGGGTTTACAAGCGCAGGTCAAGATGCAAGCGTGATCCTTGGCCAGCACTGGCTTCGTAAAGGGGACGCACGACGGGCTTCTCGCTTGTTTAGCAAAGCGTTCCGGCAAAAGAGTGCGGCAGAAAGGTATGGTCCTGAGCTTGGAATACTCGCAGCATCGACTCTTTATGGTGCAGGAATGAAGTCGGAGGCGTTGAGCGTTTTTGAGTCGACCCGGACGCAGTTTAAGCAAGGTGAATTCACTTGGAAAGGAACAAAGGTGAGTTGGGATGGGCGGTCGGTACTTTCGAAAACCGATTTTGACAAAATTGAACTGTCCGGGCAGCGATCCAACGACCGGGTCGTCAAGCAACCGTACTATCAAAGCGGAATCGCCACTCGGAATGCAGACACCAATGCGGGGATTCCACTGCCTTTCTTGTCGTGGCATGCGGAACTCCATGAGTCGGAACCTCACAAAGAGAATCTCGACCTTACGCTCAAACAAAAATTGCCCGATGGCAGATCGAGTCTTATTCCATCTCGTTATCCGATCAGTGTTGGACCGTGGATCATCACATCAACCTACGACCAGCGGATCATAGCTATCGATGCATTGACGGGAGTTCTTCGATGGAAGTGTGACTACAGCGGGATGCCGATGGGCTTTTCGATGGATCGATACCTAAGTCGTGATGGCCATTCCTATAACTTGCCTGCACCTGACTATCTCGCCAAACGGGTTTGGGGGGAAACGATGCTGGGAGGTATTTCGAGCGACGGTGAGCGAATCTACAATATTAGCGAAATGCCTGCGTTCGATATCGCGGAAAGTTTTGCGCTTGGTCCGAATGCTCGCGTTGCGAAACCCAAAGGATCGCCAAGTTACAATGTTTTGCAATGTTGGAGCGTGCGAGACGAAGGGCTTGCGAAATGGGAAGTGGGCGGTCAAAAAAGCGCGACGGAACCGAAGCTTGCCGGAACCTTATTTCTTGGTGCTCCGCTTCCACATGAAAACGAACTGCTTATCCTTGGCGAGTTAAACAGCGATCTCTTTTTGCATAGCATCGAGCCGGAAACCGGAAAGCTGCGATGGCGACAACCGCTTACGACAAATTACGGCACCATCGCCAACGACCTTTTGCGCAGAAGCATTGGCGCGGTCCCTGCCGTCGACGGTTCCATTGTCATCTGCCCAACTCTTTCCGGTTATTTGGTTGCGTATGACAAAGCCAGTCGATCAATTTTGTGGGCGTTCAAGTATCCGATTCGACCGGACCTATCTACAAACAATCAGGCGAGTGCCTTTGGTGGCCAAATGGATTTGGCTGACTTGTCGCCTCTTACGCCAAGGTCAGCGGACAATTCGGTAGTAATCAGTGATGGCGTAGTGCTTTTTGCCCCAGCGGACGGTCTCGATGCGTATGCTATCCAGATCGAAGACGGCACGTTGCTATGGAAGTTCAGTAATTCTAGCAATGCTCCAATTCGGTACATCGCGGGAGCGTGGGACGACACAGCTGTAGTTGTGTGTCAGAAGTCGGTTGAGGCGGTAGACCTCAAGAGCGGAAGGAGCAAGTGGCCGAAGATCGACTTCCCAGACTCGCAACAGGTCATCGGCCGAGGCGTTCGAAGGCAGGGAACGTATTTGGTGCCGATTTCCGGTCAAAAGATATTGCAAATCGATTTGCTCAAGGGGACGGTAGCAGACTCAGTGCGTGTAGAGCAGCCGCTCGGAAATCTGATTTCGGTTGGCGATCGCTTGATTTGCGCAACGCCTTTTGAGTTGGATTGTTATTCCGTTAGGGAGGCGTTCCAGACTCAACTGAAGGAAGAGCTGCAACGCAATTCCAGCTCGGTCTCTGGGCTTGCTCGTCAAAGCGAGTTGGCATTGGCCAAGGACGACTTTGATGGTGCGTTAAATTACCTTGAGCAAGCCAGGAAGATTGATCCAAACAATTCGGATGTCATTCTTTTGATCAACAAGGCTGGGATGGCCGCCTTGACTGCGGACTTTGATAAGTACGCGAGTCGT
>CANHVO010000291.1 GCA_947463915.1 Planctomycetaceae bacterium | reverse complement strand
GAATTCAGAACACACTGAATTCAGAACACACTGAATTCAGAACACACTGAATTCTGGCGAATCCAGCTACGATTCTTGCTGCGCTACCTTCGCAGAGCGAAGGGCGACATTGTCGCTCGTCGCTCCGCGACGATTGCGGATTTCCAAGATGCAAATCTCAGGAAGCAGGAAGTCGCGGCACCAGCTGAAAAGAAAGGCCCGGCGTCTTCCGCCGATGGATGGACTCGGATACAGCCGATCGCAAGGCGGGGAGGTGCGAAGTGAGTTTTGTGAGAAGCTGCGAGCTTTCCTCAAACGAAAGCTCCTCGAAGGCTTGAACGAAAACGAGCAAGTGGGATGTGTTCGGAGCCGGTACGACGTCCATGACCGTCACACCGTATTCCCCGTTCAAGACAGAATTGACGGCATATTCCAATGCGTATTTTACCTGTGAGCAAAGCTGCATAGCCTTGCGGTCATGGGATTGGAACTGCATTGCAGGTTGCGATTGGTTCGTTTTCGAATGCTTCATAGACCACAGGACACTGCTACAACAAAATGGTTCGCACAGGCATTTGCATCGACGCTGGTGTACCGGCTTTAGCCGGCTTCGCTGAACTGAATTGCGATCAGCCGGCTGAAGCCGGTACACCAACAGAGCTCTACTTGCGAGGTTTTTTCTTGCCGTTCTTGTTCTTGAGGCGGCTCGACAAGGCGTCGCTCTTCGGGCTCGATTTATAACTCTTCGGTCGCTTCTCGCGTTTGCCCTTTTCGCCAGCCCCCTTTTCTCTTTTGGAGCCCAAGGACAATGGCGACGCTCGCCTACTTACTTTTTCAAATCCAAAGAGCAATTGTCGCTTAGCGGTATCGATCTGTTCGACCCGAACGATCAATTCGTCACCAAGCCGGAATCGATTGCCTTCCTTGAACCCCTCAAGGGTGTGTGTGTCGCGATCGAATCGATAGCGATCGTTTGGTAGCGACTGGACTGGAATCAGTCCGTCAACAGGGATCTCAATCGCGCGAACCGTGACTCCTGTTGGCTTGACTGCCGAAACCACCCCTGTTAGCAACTCGCCTTGCTTCTTGGCCATGAAGTGCAATAGCTTTACGCGAATCAATTCTCGTTCCGCTTGCTCAGCATTTTGCTCCGCGTCGCTGCACTGTTGGCCCAAATGCTCAAGGACTTGTTCGTTCTCGCGAGCGGGTTTACCGTCGATTAATTTCTGAACAATACGATGCACCACCAAATCGGGATAGCGTCGAATTGGGCTGGTAAAGTGGCAGTAGTGAGACATGTCGAGCGCATAATGACGTTCGAATTCCGCTTGGTAAACCGCTTTGGACATGCTCTTGAGGATCGCGTAATTGACAGCGTATTCCGTCGGCTTCCCGCGGACTGCGTTGACAACACGTTGGATTTCAAACCGATCTTCCATGTTTTCGGCTTGGATGTCGAGCGCTCGCACAAACTCATTGAGTCGCTTCATTTTCATTCGGTTTGGCGGTGCGTGCGCACGACGAAGAAAAGGCAATTCCAGCGAGTCGAGCCACGATGCAACCGCTTGATTCGCGGCCAACATGAACTCCTCGATCATCTGATGGCTCTCAGTATGCAAAACCAAGTGAGCCCCCCGCACTTTCCCCGTTTTGTCGAGATCGATTTTGACCTCTGGCAATGTCAGTTCCAGTGCACCTTTCTTGTTTCGAATTTGACGCAACAGCATCGCCAATTCGTGCATATCCGAAACAACTTGAAAGATCTCCGGCTTGAGTTTGGCTCGCCATGGTTCACGGTCGGTGAGAAACTCATCGATTTGCTCGTAGTTAAAACGGTGCTGATTGCGAATCACACTGTTGAAGGTATGGGTGTAGATCAGCGTCCCATCCGGCGTGTATTCCATGAAAACCGTCTTGGCCAGACGATTGCGATCAGGCTGCAAGGACGCGAGATGGTTGCTGATCGTCTCCGGGATCATCGGAATGACCCTGTCGGGCAAGTACACGCTGGTACCGCGCTTGCGGGCCTCTTCATCCAGCGCCGACCCAATCGGTACAAAGTGCGAAACGTCCGCGATGTGAACCTGAAGCTCCCAATTCCCCTTTTCATTTTTGGAAAGCGAGATAGCATCGTCGAAGTCGCGTGCATCAATGGGATCGATGGTGAGCGTGGGGACAAGTCGCAAATCGGTACGACCTTCCGGAATGACCTCTTCGTCGAACAAATCGGCCTGTTGCCTCGCTACTTCCAGGGCATCATCCGGATACGTTTCTGGTAACCCAAATTGGTGCATGACTGCGATGGTGTCGACCGCCGGGTTCTTGCTGCTCCCCAAGACTTTGAGAATGACCCCTTCACCGACATGAAACGCGTCAGGGAAGCGAACGAGCTCGACGATCACTTTGTCTTGGTTGTTGAGTGGCAAACCGCGAATGTCACCAACCTCAATAGGATGTTCAAGGTTGGCGCCATCTAACCAAACCAGTGATTTTCCATCCTCGAATTGATAAGTACCTGAAAATTCGCGGCGAGCTCGAACCACGATGGCTTCCACAGCCCCTTCGGTCTTGCCGTCTTTGCCGGAACGCACAATTCGGATCCGAACCGTATCGCCGTCCATCGCGCCGCGGGTCACAGGGGGAGGAATGAATACGTCATCTGCTCTGGCTTCACCAACGACGGCGGACAGCCTTACAAAACCAAAATCGCGAGAGGGCGCCGTTCGAAAGATTCCAGTAACTTCGCCACGCTCTCGTTTAGGCTTGATGGCTCTCGGGATAGGAATAGGGAGTTCGTTTTCCACCTCGGACTCAACGTGTTCCGATTCCCTAACGTGAGTATCCGCGGACGGCTCTCTAGATTCCGCCGCAGGCTTCTTGATGACCGCTTTGACGTTTGCGGGATTGGCTCGAAGAACGAGATGATTGGGGCCAAACGCAACCTGTCCGTCTCGGACCAATTGCTTGATGGCCTTTCGAAGTAGCCGGTAATCGTCGTCCGGAAGCTTAAGATTTTTGTGGATGACGCGAGGCTTGCACGGCTTGTAATCAGCCGCATAAACAAGTTTGAGTACTTGTTGAACAATTGGTTCTGAATTCATATTGCATTAGTATAACTGCTTTTTCAGGCGAATCTAGTGCCCCAGAGTAAAGCGATTGTCTCAATCGCTTGGCGGGCACTTTAAGCTCATTTTGGCCAAACGGCCCTGAAGCGAATTGCGAATCTGAATTCAATGGTTCTCGACAGCGCAGAAACGATTGAGGACAACCGTTTTACACTTTTTGGCATCCGGGAGTAAAGCGATTGTCTCAATCGCTTGGCGGGCACTTTAAGCTCATTTCGGCCAAACGGCCCTGAAGCGAGTTGCGAATCTGAATTCATTTGTTCTCGGCAGCCCAGAAACGATTGAGGACAACCGTTTTACACTTTTTGGCATCCGAGAGTAAAGCGATTGTCTCAATCGCTTGGCGGGCACTTTAGGCTCATATTGGCCAAACGGCCCTGAAGCGAGTTGCGCATCTGAATTCATTGGTTCTCGACAGCCCAGAACCAATTGAGGACAACCGTTTTACACTTTTTGGCATCCGAGAGTAAAGCGATTGTCTCAATCGCTTGGCGGGCACTTTAAGCTCATTTCGGCCAAACGGCCCTGAAGCGAGTTGCGAATCTGAATTCAATGGTTCTCGACAGCGCAGAAACGATTGAGGACAATCGTTTTACACTTTTGGGCATCCGAAAGTAAAGCGATTGTCTCAATCGCTTGGCGGGCACTTTAGGCTCATTTTGGCCAAACGGCCCTGAAGCGAGTTGCGAATCTGAATTCATTTGTTCTCGGCAGCCCAGAAACGATTGAGGACAACAGTTTTACACTTTTTGGCCATCGCGGTGAAACCAAAAGTCTTGACGACTTTCGCTACACAAAACCCAAAATCCTCCAATTGTCAGGAACTTCACCAAGCGGCTTGTTCACATCCCAAACGGGAATGTGGTTTCAGAATATTGGTCGATTCCAGTCTTCCTGAGGCTCTTTTTTAGTTCCGGCTGGCCTTGGAAAAACGCCTCGATCTTGTTCTGCTCGTTATCGCGAATCCACCTTGTTACGGTCCGTTCAACTTGTTCTTGCTCCTTGAGCCAAGCGTCGGAAGCGAAGACATATCGCCATTGTTCCGGCGAAAGTTCGCTCATCATCAACACGGTCGCTTCATCGACAAGCTCCTTCGAAAAAGAATTGGCTATTGCCTTCATGTAGGCCTGCGTTGGGAGCGAATTCTCGCTTGAACCGGATAACATCCGGACAACGGCGTGCCTGTGAATATCCAATTGATTTGGATATAGCTCGACGCAACGCTTTAAAATCGACTCTGTCTCTGAAATCGATTTTGCCCGCAATTGGACGAAATAGTATTTGATGCAAAAGGCAATTGCGGGTGGGTGCGGCCTCTCTAAAACTTGATTCACCCGAGTTTCAAAAGACTCCAGACTCGTCGAAATATACTCGGGACGTAGCGAAAGATTCTCAACCATGGTTCCTTGAGCAAAGCGTCGCATATCCAGCCAATGATGAAAATAATCAGGATGGAAAGCTCTCGATAGAAGCGCTAAATCACTGCCGGCTTCATGCCAACTCGTAAGTTTCTCTTGCTTCGCGGTATCGAACTTGGACTCACTCGCGGCGCGACCAACTTGTTGAACGAAACCTGCATAGACTTGTTCTCCCCATAAACCATGCTCTGGCCAATCACGCTGTCGAAGTTCCAGTGAGCACCGTTCCAGCTGGTCAAAGTCTCCGGAATCTAGCAACGTCTTTGCAAGTTCGTAACAGACGTTTGCATCGGGAGGCCCCATCCAGGGTGTTCGCTTCAACACAGATAGCCCAGACTGGCCAAACGTTACCAGTACGCGACCTGAGCGATCCACTAACAATCGTTTGATAGGCTCCAAACCAATTGAAATGGGTTTTGAGCAACGGAGCCTACCGTTTTTGCCGATATAACCGCTCGCAATGGGCGTTGAAAAATCAAAGACCAAATACTCGGAGGAGTTGTCTTCGGTCACTTTCTGTTTTGCATGCACCAAAAATGACCCAAAGCTTGATTCAAAACTGCGGATGTTGAGTTCGGCCAGATGATGTGGAGTTGAACTTACGGAAAGCATGTCCAAAGCTTTTTCCGAAGTGGAGTTCCGTGCTTTCCATACAAAGTTGAGAACGTCTGCATCCCAATGGCAATCGAATCGCTTGCCTGTGACGACGCGGCCGTACGGCCTAGCTGCCTTATCCGCAACTGAGGATTGCGGAAGACTCTGCATGAAAGTCGAATTGAGACTGCCTGGAGTCCAATGAAAAATGGAGTTTGGGAACGAGGCCAAAACATACTCGGCATCAAAATTCAGGCATGCGCTCAACACATTCGAATCTTCCAGGGCTGAGCAACTATCGATCAAGTTTAGTTCGCGATCAAAAACCGACATCTTGTTGTCGGTTGTTACGGCCAATAGAGAGTCACTTTCCGCAGCCTTTTCCCAAGAGGTAATCGCAAAGCTGAGTTCTACGATCTTCGTTAGTTCCTTTGCATCCGTAAGGTCGATCAATGCGATCGATTTAGAATTGCAAAGATAGAATTGATCTTGGGAGCTTGTGGTCAGAATTCCGTACGCATCTTTTAGCGGGCAGGGATAGGATTGAGGAGGGCTCGCAAGATTGAGGTCATACAGCTCGATCTTTCCATCGTTGAGCGTAACGAGCGCCTCGCCATTGCGACTTAAGTCGAAAGCCAAAGTGTGCGAGATTTGTTTCGCGGGCAGCTGCAGCAAAACTTTTTTGGATGCCGGTTCGGTGAACCTACGAAATATCTCATGTACTTCGTCCGACATCCATTCGGGCCGATGCCATGGTTCTTCATTCGAGGACCTTTTCGGCCAAAGAGTGGTTTGTTTGGGTTGCGACACCAACTCCGACAGGAATGGGAACAGCGGCGGAATAGGAATCGTAAACTGCCCCTGCTGATTGAGCTTCCATTCATATCCCCCACGTCCATTTTCGGAGGTCCAGGAGCGTGGCTGATTTAAGGCTCGATTTGATTTTGCCGCATCGAAGCTTGGCGAGTCGTCGCAACCGCAAAACGACCACAACAAACATGATAAAAAAACGAAGGTTGTGCTATTCCCGTTCAACCTATTTCCCCTCCAAGCTAGATACTGGCTGGAAACGATTCGGCTGTATACCGTCACGCTGGTTGCTTTCCGAGTTGATTGAACTAAGAGTCGTAACGACGCCGTTCACAATCACAATACTATCTTGCGACGAATTTGTTTGGGACTTTTTGGGGTTCCACCAGTATTGATTGGAATTCTCTGACAATCGACCATTTGCCGTAAGAGAAGACTTGAGTGCCTCCGGTACCGTCGTCCCAACAAGACTCATCGAATAATACGAAGGGTGTGCATCAACAAATGCAAGCATGCCATCAGGAGATACGTCGCACTGATGGAAGTCGAAAGTTCGGATGGAAAGGCATGCGGCCAAGTTTTTGAGCATATCGGCATCAAGTGTCGCTCCGTCAAATCGTACCATCGACAACTGCTTCCAATTCGCCATTTCCAAAAAAATCAACGGTGAAACCGATTTGCCATGGATCGAAATGGTATGAAGAGCAGAAAGTTTAGACAACTGTTCTTCGCTCAATTTCGCAAGCACTTCAGCGTCGATACTAAGATGTTGTAATGTCTTTAGACCAAGTAGCCAGGACATAGACTCGTCCGTAATCTTTGTGCGGTCCAACATCAACACTCGTAGCTTTTGAAGCGATGGCCACTCCCGAATGGTCGAATCATCCACATCAGAACCCGACAGGATAAGTGTTTCAAGGTTTCTGAATCTGCCGATTCCCTTGAGGCCCGTTGAACTCATTCCGCTATAAGCAATTGTCAAGGAGACCATCTCTTTCGATGCTGCGATGGCTTCAAAATCCATGTCCTGAAACTTGGCCCCCCCGGCTGAAAAGAGTTCGAGGTTGGACAATCCCTCAATCGAAGCACCGTCAGGCCAAGGGCAAACGGTCTGCAGTCCTCTTAGATTTGGCGTCTTGGTTACAGTCAATGTCTCAAGCTGTGGCGAAACACGAACGACATCTGAGAAACGAGGGAGATCGGCGAGTTTCACCGATGTCGCAAAGTTCCAATTCCCATGCGCTGCCGACTCTAGATTGGGGTTCGATTCCAAGTGGATTACTTTTTCGCTGGTTTCCACGATATCGATCCTTCGGAGGTTCGGCCAAAGCTGGAGTATTTCAGACATTGCAAAGTTCGCGTTCTCGCGCCAACTCTCAGAACGTAGGCCGCGGTCATTGTTTGGCGTATGCCACAAAGGAATGCGCAGTTCGCGTAGGCTCGGCAAAGGCGCAAATTGTTCCAATTTCGAAGCCGGAGTTCCCCAAGCAATCTCAAGCCTTTTGATAGTACGACAGTTCTTAATCGGAGTGATATCCAATCGGTCCAGGGGCAGCCCTGTCAGCTTGATATCGGTTATCCCAATGCTGTTCCCAATCCCAGCAATCATTGTTTGCATTTCGCTGTCTGTCCACGGTGCGGGCCAACGCTGTTCCGCAGCTTGAAACCATAACGCTTCGCATTCCAAGTTGGGACACTTTTCGATCTGCAGACCGCTGAAGTCTCGGACAAAAAACTTCGCCACTCTCAGCGAGCCTAATTTGCTCAAGCTCGCTTGTCGAATCCAGATCGCGGACGGGATAACGCTCTTCTCTAACGAGCGCTCAGCGACTCGACTGTCTCTAGCTGCGATCTCTCGCAATAGTGGTAAGTCCGCAAGTTCCAAATCGAATCGCTGTAATCGTTCGAGCGCGATCGACTGCAGTTTTGTCATATTCTTAACAGATAGATGCACCGGTGAGGCGTTGAGCAATTCTTCGTATTCATAGCAACGAACTTCTTGTAGCTCTGGCCAACCATTCAGCTTGAACGTTGCAGATCCGCCCGTCTTCGGGCGTGGCAAATGCAGATACCGAACAGTCGTCATCCAGTCTTTCAGCGTATCATTCGACAATTCAACGTCGGTATGTCCTAAATGAACAAAACGTAGCCGAGGCATTTTCCCCAATGCAGCCATTCCGTCAACAGAGATGTTGGTATGCATCAAATTCAGAGACTGCAATGACTTCATGCAACTCAATAGCTCCACGGTTGGTTCATCCAGCTTGCAACCGGAGATTCGCAGGTCGGACAAGTTGGGGTTGTGAAGGAGCGATTGCAATTCCGATAGATGTTCCCCGCAACCTGAAATGCGTAACGATTTGAGACGTGGTAACGCAACAACCTTCTGAAGCAAAGTCTTTGATGGATTGTCCAAAGAGACTTGGAGAATTCGGTTCAACGGTTTCAGCATTTCCGAATGGATGTCGTTCGAAAAGAGCGAAAAGATGCTCGGCAGATAGTAGCCCTCGGAAACAGTACCACCAGCGCGCTTTATCTCTTGAACCAGCGATTGCGATTCGGCATAGCGTGCCTTGACCCTCGCGACAAAACCCAAACCGCTTGCAACGAGCGCAAAAAGTACGAGTAGATCCGCCAGGCTCCATTGCCGAATCCCCAAAATGCTTGGAGAGTCTTGCTTCGCAGACACCCCTTTTGCACGCAACTTTAACTTTTGTTTTCTCAGGAGCACAGCCAAAAGGGCGATTGAGGACCAAAACGCAATGTTGCCGAGAAGCCGCCAGGTATCCCAAGCAAACCAGCTTTCGGAGCCAGTGCAATGGAATTGTTGATAGAAGCACCAAGGCCAACCCGCAGCCGAAAACGTTACGGGATTGGTGCCGTTGATCTCATTGTCAACAAAACAATGTCGCCGATCACCTTGCCAATGCTCTTCATAGCTGTAGACTCCATTGGTGGCACATGCGACCATCGCGAAAATGATCCAGTAAGCATATCGCTTGACCTTGTGCATCTCGTACAATTCTAATGGAATCGGTTTGTAAAAATAGAATACGGTGGTCGACGACTTTATCAGATACGATTCTGCCTGTCCAATTCCATTTCGACCATTTCCTCAAGATCAACCGCGGTCCAAGAGGCCTTTTGATTTAGTCGTTTAACCCGGATTATTCATACGGTGACTGGAAATGTATTTCCGATAGCCGTTTTTGTTGACGCGGGCCATTTTACACAGATTTAGCTTTTTGCGCGCACACCGCCCCCTTCCCCCAACAATCATTTCCGGCGTAGTG
>CANHVO010000290.1 GCA_947463915.1 Planctomycetaceae bacterium | reverse complement strand
GAAGCGGCATACAAGATTGTCTTGACGGATGGGGCCATTCAGTTGGAACGTCAAGATGACGTGAAAATCGTTTTAGCGGAACAGAGAGGTGCGCGTCCTGCAACGATTCGTCGATTGCTGAAGAAGATTTTCGATGACGTGTTCAAGCAGAAATTGTTGGACCAACCTGTTCGCGTTACCGACCGTTTGCCCAACGAGCTCAAAGATTTGTCTTTGATGTCGATCTCGGTAGACGACGGTTGGATTCAGGCTCATCTTCGGTAATCCAAGCAGCCGGGGAATCTTGCAGCGATTCGTAGCTGGATTCGCCAGAATTCAGCAAGTTCTGAATTCTGGCCAATCCAGCTACGGTAGTTTCCTTCCACAGCCCATCTACGGCATTGGTCATCATTCCTTGACTTGCCACCAAGGTTTTCGCTTTTCCAGAAAAGCCTCCAAACCCTCTTTCGCTTCAACGCTATGTCGTGCTCCAAGATGCACTTCCAGCATCCGCTGGGTCGTGATCGAATCGTTTGCAACGTACGCTTGATTCAGAAGCTCCTTGGTCGCTTCGATGGTCTCAGGACCGCCAGCCAAAACTCCTAAGCCAACTTGGATGGCCTCCTCCAATAGTTCGTTGCGATCAACAACCCGCTGCAAAAGCCCAATTTGCTGAGCACGGGTGGCGTCGATGGCATTGCCCACCAAAAACAGCTCTCGCAAATCTCCTTCCCTAATTTTGGGGCTCAGCACGCCGCAGATCAAGGCTGGCAACAAACCGCGTTGAGCCTCGGGGAATCCAACCAGCAGATCGGTTGTTCCGATCGCTATGTCGCAGGACGCCATTAGTCCCGCACCGCCTGCATAAGCTCCGCCATGCGCCGCCGCTATCGTAACCAAGCGTGTTTTTCGCATCAGAATCAAGGCTCTAGCAACGCATTCAGCCGATTGATGAACCAGTTGTGAATTAGAAGCCTCGCTCAAGTCGAGTCCGGAACAGAAAATCGGCCCTGCCCCACGCACGATCAAAACACGATTGGATTTGTCGTTTGCCAATGCCTCAACTTGATCGCATAGCTCGGTTAGCAATTGAATGCACAAAGCATTCCTTCGTTCTGGCCGATTCAGGGTCGCCAGGGCAAGCCCAGGCTTTAGCATTTGAACAGTTACGAGTTCGGACATGCCGATTCTCCAAGGGCTAGGGGCAAAGGTGAGGAATGCTTTATTCTATGCTGCATGATCGCAGTGGATGTCGTTATGATGGAACGATATTCCGCAATCGAGATCGAAAGGTTCAGGAATGACTTGGATGGGAAAAAGGACACTTCTCGCTGATCACCATTGGTTCTGTTGCCTTGCCCAAAGAATCCCATAGGTTTAACCTTTGGAAGTTTAGGTTTTCCGCTAGTAAACCGTCTCTTCGCGACTGTCGTTGGGCCGCCGGATTTGCCGAAGGCAAATCCGGCGGCTCAGCGAACGAGGGAGTCCTTCAGGGGTTAGCGGAAAACCCAACTATCCGCAGGACAAGCCTGCGGGATTGAATGCATCGACATAGACAAAATGGTGGCGTTCGCCAGGAAGTGTCAAAAAATTCGACAGAATCATCTTTATGGGAAATTGCAATGCAGATCGATGGTAACACAATCTTGATTTCGGGTGGTAGCTCGGGCCTCGGCAACGCATGCGCGGTGCGATTGCTCCAAAACGGGGCAAAAGTGATTTTGATCGACATCGCCCCTCCTCCCGAAACGATGCTTGCGGCCACGGGCGAAAACTGCATTTACATTCGTGCGGATGTCACCAGTGAATTGGACGTGAAACAGGCAATTGAGAATGGGGTGGAACGTTTCGGACCGCTTTCGGCCGCGGTCATCTGCGCAGGAGTACTCCATTCTGAACGCGCCATGGGGCGAGACGGACCAGCGTCATTAGATGCGTTTCGACGGGTCATCGAAATCAATTTAACGGGGACGTTTAACGTCCTTAGGCTCTGCGCGGATGCAATCTCCAAAAAGACGGTTCCTATGCCATCGAGCGAACGCGGAGTCATCGTCATGACTTCGTCCATCGCTGCTTTTGATGGACAAATTGGACAGTCCGCCTATTCGGCATCGAAGGGAGCGGTGGCAGCGATGACATTACCATTGGCTCGCGACCTGGGGCGACTAGGTATCCGAGTCGTTAGTATTGCTCCCGGCGTCTTTGAAACTCCAATGATGGAAGTTGCTCCAGAAAAAGTACGCCAGTCACTGTTAGACGAAACGGCTTTTCCGAAACGATTTGGTACGCCCGATGAGTTCGCATCTACGGTACAGCATGTGATCGAAAATGCAATGTTCAATGGTTGTACTTTGAGACTTGACGCTGGGCTGCGCATGCCCGCTAAATAGACAACCGAGAATCTGCACATGCTTCGTTAAAATCGTCCGAGCGAGCGGCTTCGATGCGGAGCTAACTTGCGATCGGAACCAGACCGTTCTTGGCAGCCATTTGGAATGCTTCGAAATCCCGATAAACTTGTTCGGAATAAGCTATTGCAAACTGTCCAATTGCGACCTCAAAGCGGTCACTTCCGCCTATGTAGCCCAACGGACATGCTGGGTCTCCTGCCTTCGAGTGCGCACGCGCTAAGGCCCATCCGCAGAGTCGAGCGTAATCGGCTAATTCAGCCTGGGAGAACGAGGTAACATCGACGGATAGCTTCATGTCACGCAACTGCCGAACGTAATAGCTACGGCCTTCCGAATCAATCGTCCAGCCTAAAAATATATCGCTTGCCGCTTGCAAAAGTCGTTGGCCGGATACGATCCGCTCCCCCTGATTTGATTGTGGAACCATCCCAACGTAAGGAGCTAGGACACTTGCTCTCGCTTCCTTCATCTGAAGTAAGAGCAACGAATCGTCGGCATCTTTCAGCAAGACTAGGCCGCAACGAAGCCCAATGCTACCGACGCCTACCACCTTGTAAGCGGCGTCGGATAACGCGTAAAAATCCAATAAAGAACGGCGGTCACTCGATAGCGAATTTCGATATCCCGAAAGCAGCCGCCCAACTTCATAGAAATATCTCTCACTCTGTGGCGAATGATAGATCAATGGTGGTTGGTCAACTATTTTTATTTCTTCGCCAATCCTGACCGTCAATTTTGGTAACAGAGTTTCCATCGTATGCTGCCGAGCTTTGTCGAACATTTTGACCAGTCGCGTTTTTGTATCTAAATCGACAAAATGACTCGATACGGCAATTGAATCCAGTTTTTTGTAACACCTTTCTAGCGGTGAATAAGCATTGTAGAGGGCGAGTTGATCACGATACTCACGAGCTACCGTTGTCGCGATCGCTTTGCCGAATTGATTGGATGCCCCGATTACGCACGCCGCCAATGTGAAGCTGACTGCCAAACGCTTTAGATCCCATTCCCAAGGTGCGGCCATAGTCTCGTCGAAATCATTCACGTCAAAAATAATATTTCGCTCTGGGGTTCCAAACCAGCCGAAGTTCTGCAGATGACAGTCGCCGCAACTCTGCACGGTCATTTCAGTAGACGCCATGTGACCAAGATCATAAGCCATCGAATTCGCCATGCCGCGAAAGTACGCCAATGGAGACGCCAACATGCGGCCATGTCGAATAGGTATGAGTGTTCCTAAGCGATCTTCGTTTGATTCTTTCAGCAAGTCTACGACGCTCGGACGATTTGATTCGGGAGTCCAGCGTGCATGTTCGGATCTTGGAAAAACCTGACGGTACGATCGACCTTGTTCTAGCCGCTGTTCTCGGGTCTTGCGAGATGACGGAGGCAAATCGTCAATCATTGGACCCTTTTGATTCTGATGCGACAGCCGGAACGGTCTCGACACGATTTGCTTCGGTGACTTCAGTTGCAGGCTTTGCACCACCGGAATCCAGAGTGCTCTTGTGGGCGATAGTCCAGCGAATGATGCGCCATTCAATCCATCTTCCTCCGATCAGTAAGAACCAAGCAATTGCAAAAACGGTGATCGCCAAAAGAAACTGACCCGCCCCACAAATCACACCCACAATCGCGCTGATCCAAATCGTTGCCGCTGTAGTTAAACCATGAACTTCATCTTTGCCCTGAGCGTGCATGATTACTCCAGCCCCAAGGAACCCAATGCCAGTTAAGACACCTTGAACGGCCCGTAGCAGTCCGTCTCCAGTAGAATGGGCAAACGTGATGCTGGCCATGATGACCCCGCAAGCACCAAGTGCGACCATGGCCAAGACTCGTAGCCCTGCAGGCTTTCGGTGAAGATCCCTATCAATTCCAAGCACCGCTCCAAGCAAGGTTGACAGACCGAGCCGAAACAGCATTTCGTGGAGCTGATCTATGTCGGTGGGGTTCATTCGATACTCCTATGGGTGGCAAGGTGGTGTCCGCGCATGAATTGATTCTATCAGGTCCACACGGAAAGTTCTTGTCTCATTTCCCCACCAAAATCAAAGGAAAACGTCCAATAGGATTAGGGAATCGTGACGAGATCAAATCGAAAGAAGTGCCATTTCTGCGTCAGTGGTTTCCGCCATTTGGCATGACCATTTTTTTGATCTCCACTACGGTGACTGGGAGTAAGCTCAAGAGTAGGATCATCGGCAGATCGGACCAAGGCATTGCACTGAGCCCCAATATCTCGGCTGACCATGGACACGCGATTGCCGCCAGCTGAATTGCCACCGAGCCGAGCACGGCATAAACCAGGAATGGATTCGAAAAAAGCCCCACCGACGGCATGATGCGAACGAAATCGCGACAGGCCATCGAGTAAAAAATCTGCGACAGAGTAAGAATGCAAAAAGCAACCGCTCTAGCCTCTTCAAGATTCTTTTGTTGGCCCTGATAACTCCACGCAAAACCGATCAACGTCACGCTTGCCATGAGCAATCCGTGCATCAGCATGGCGAGTCCGCTCGCCCAGTTGAGAATGGGCTCGTCCACTGGACGAGGAGGCCGTTTCATCAAGTCTTTTCCGAGCGGCTCGCTGGCCAAAGCAAGCGCTGGAATACCATCTGTGACCAGATTGATCCATAGAATCTGAATCGCCAAAAGCGGTGATGGCCAGCCCAATAGCGATGCAGCAAACATGAAAATTACTTCGCTCGAATTGCAAGCCAAGAGAAACTGAAGGAACTTGCGAATATTCTCGTAGACGCCACGCCCCTCTTCGACCGCATTTACGATCGACACGAAGTTGTCGTCGGTTAGGACCATATCCGCCGCTTCTTTTGTGACATCGGTTCCAGTGATTCCCATCACTACGCCGATATCAGCTACCTTGACTGCAGGTGCGTCATTCACGCCATCCCCAGTCATCGCCACGACCTGGCCTTGACTCTTCAAGGCGTTGACAACGCGCAGTTTATGCTCAGCCGTTACTCGGGCAAAAACCGAATAGTCCTGGATTTGCAACGCAAGCTCTTGCTCTGTGCGACTCTCGATCGTCGAACCAATCATCACCTTGGCTCCGGACTCGGCGATGCCAACTTCGGTTGCGATCGCAATCGCGGTTTCCGGATGATCACCTGTTATCATCACCGGACGGATACCGGCGTCTCGGCATCGCTGGACAGCCTCCTTGGCCTCGCGCCGCGGTGGATCGAGCATTCCAATTAGTCCCACGAATGTCAAATTCGCTTCTGATTGCCAATCGCTTAATTCATCCGAAACGGGTCTAAAAGCAACGGCCAATACCCGCAATGCCATCGACGCCAGTTGCGAATTGCGTTCCAAGATGGTTTTTCGCTGCACATCGAGTATTGGCATCACTCCGCTGTCTTGAAGATAGTTCGAAGAGACGGCAAGCACTTGCTCGGGAGCACCCTTGACTATCAAAAGCAATGCACCCGACTCATCTCGGTAAACCTGAGACATCCTCTTTCGATCGGAGTCAAAAGGATTTTCATGGAGCATGCCATCCAGAGTACGGCTTGACAATGTATTATCTGCTTTTGCGGCCACGACCTTCAACGCGATTTCCGTGGGGTCACCCATTGTAGCCGTCGTTTCCACCGCGTCCTCCGCCGACCATTGCGAATTGTTGCAACGATCCGCATAGAGCAAAAGCCTCGCAAGCGTGTCTCTGTTTTCATCTACGGCAGACGAATCGTTGGACGCATTCAAGGGGCGAATACTTCCTTCCGGAGAGTATCCCTCACCATCGACTTGCCAAGACCGATCAAAGACCCAGAGATTACGAACGGTCATTTTGTTCTGAGTCAATGTCCCCGTTTTGTCGGTGCAAATTACCGTGACGCAGCCAAGTGTTTCGACGCTCGGCAATGTTCGTATCAAAGCACTCCGCTTCGCCATGCGTTGCATGCCAATCGCAAGCGAAACGGTAACGACCGCAGGAAGTCCTTCCGGAATTGCCGCCACGGCTAAACTAACACTGGTTAGCAGCACCTCGGAAAGATTCCCACCGCGAAGCCATTGCAGCAGAAAAATCACGGCAACCAAGGCCAAGCAAACTTTGACAAGTGTGCGACTGAGTTCAGCTAACCGTCGCTGGAGAGGCGTCTCTTCCTCATGGGTTTGTTGCATCAGGCGCGCGATTGCACCAATCTCGGTATTCATACCGGTGGCAAACACAATCGCGGTCGCTTTTCCGGCAGCAACGATGGTCCCGGCAAATACACAGTTGGCGCGATCTGCAAGAGGAGTTCCCGTCGGGAGTACGATATCAGCGCGCTTGGAAATGGCGGTGGATTCACCCGTGAGCGACGACTCAAGCGTCTGTAGTCCGAACTCCGCGACGATGCGTGCATCGGCTGGTGATCTGTCACCTGATTCGAGAAGAATGATATCGCCAACGACGAGTTGCTCTGCAGGTATCAACGCAATGCTACCTTCACGCCGTACCTTGGCTTGTGGCGCCGACAGTCGCTTGAGGGCGCCCATGGCTCGTTCCGCTCGCTGCTCTTGGACAAATCCCAAGATCGCATTCATAACGACAATAGCTAGAATTGCAGCGGAATCAAACCAATCGCCAAGTATGCCGGCAAGGACTGCAGCGGCTACCAGCAAACCGATCATTAAGTTTTGGAATTGCTCTGCCAAACGCTTCCACCAAGGAATCGCTTTGGCAATAAGCAGAACATTCGCTCCATCGCGAGCAAGACGCTCCTCCACCGCCTTATGGGATAAGCCAACATTGCAATCGCTGCTAAGCAATGCTTCGGCTTCAGGCAGAGAATGGTCATGCATTTGAAATTGCCCAAATCCGTTTCAGTTATCTTCGTATTTTGTAGATACCGATGAATCTTCGAATCGACGGCTCTCTCACGAAGGCATACATAGCAAAAGAAGTACCAAGCTGTGCTCGGCACGCATAAAAAAAGGGGAAATTGATGGATGTCGTAAAATTGCCGCAACTTGCCAAAATGATCCGCAATTTGATTTGCTACGACCCGTCCGATGTACGGCATCGTCTAAAGTCTGTAGGCTAGAACAAGGTCGACGTGTACGCTAATGATCCATATCAATTTGCAAACCATCGAAAGAAGGGGGCTCTATGAATTTAGTCTGCTCGAGCTGCAGTTCCGTAAATCGAGTACCGACAGCGAAACTTGCAGACAAGCCGGTATGTGGTCGCTGCAAGGCTTCGCTGTTGCCCCTCCAGCCTATCGATTTAACGGATACGACATTTGCGAAGTTCATCGCACGAACGGAATTGCCAGTTCTCGTTGATTTTTGGGCGCCATGGTGTGGTCCTTGTCGCATGATGGCACCGGCCTTTGCCGAAGCGGCGAGTCAACTTACGACTCAAGTGATTTTGGCGAAATTGGACACACAGTCGAATTCGCAGGCAGCGACGCCGTTCCATATCACGGGCATTCCTACGATGATCCTTTTTCAATCCGGACGGGAAGTGGCGCGTCAATCCGGCGCGATGAACACCAAGCAAATCGTGCAGTTTGCAACGTCCGGCTAGAACATTGCATTCCGATCATTCGTTCCTGATCCGTGTCAATCGAAGCCGATCACTTCCGTGTCAGGCGCAATTGCGTGCTCAATTGACGCGCTCAGGCTCAATGAGGACAACGTCCATTGAGGACAATCGTCTTGCTCTAACGAGTCTTGTTGATAGAAACATCGACTTGCAGTTGAAGACGATGCGAGGCAGTCTCGGTGTCGCTTGCGTCGATGGCAATCCAGACTGGGATGGATCGGAAATCGGATCTTGCCATTGGGTTTGGTGACCGCATCTGCGCCGCTCCTACCACTCGGTCGATTCGCTTGACACGACCTTTGAGTGGTCGCCCTAACGCCGATGAGCGTATCTCGACGTGATCGTCGATGGTAATGCTGGCAACATCGGATTCGTGCACTTCTGCGACGCAAACCATTTCGCTCAAATCGGCCAATTCAAACATCGGTAGCTGAGCCGTTCGTTCGCCGACCTCTATATTGACGCTAACAACTACGCCATCGATGGGCGAAACGACATTAGACTGCTCCAATTGCATCTTCAAGATTTCGATTTGCTTTTCGAGACTAGCGATCGGTGTCGACTGGTCTATCAGCTTGCGAGTCTCTTTTGCAGCAGCCACAGCTTTTTCGCTTTGTGTTACTTGAAGAGTGGACAATTCAACAGCTTGCTTGGCTGCTAAGATACTTTGTTCGGTGACCGTGGAAATGCGAGTAAGTTCGTTCTTCTTGGATTCCAGTTCGATGGTTCCTACGGCAGCGCGGGTCAGTGGCAACTCTCGGAGTTTCTGAAGTGACGAAATCTGGCGATTCAGAGAATCCAACTGATCGCTGCTCTTGTTCATCATGACAAGCTGTGATTTGGCTTGATCCAACATTTGAACGGCCGACTGCATCTTTAGGCCCGCTGCGTCGATTGCGAGTTCTGCTTCTTGCTGTTTGGCTTGTCGCAAGGCTCGAGTTTCTTCGAGACGAAGTTCTGCTGCTTCCAGCTCGAGAACCCTCAATTTTTGACTCTGGAGGACCAGTAATGATTGCGATTTCCGAATGGCCTGACCTGCTTGCACCAAGATCTGCTCCACCCGGTCGCCAGGAATTGCGGCCAAGCGAATGATTCCTTTTGCTGGCTGGAGTCTTCCCTGTGCTAACACTTGTCCCGATTTTCCGGAGTCATTAAAACGGACTTCACGAACTATTGGGATCGATGTTGCGAGTGGTTTTGCTTGACTGCACCCCAGCAACGGGACAACTACGCTCGACAAAGCCAACAAGAATAAGGAATGTGAGTTGACAAGATGCCGTTTTGCAATCGAAAGCAAGGCAAAACTCGGG
>CANHVO010000289.1 GCA_947463915.1 Planctomycetaceae bacterium | reverse complement strand
TCGGTTTTTGAATTTCAAGAGAAGCATCTACAGTCACTGTCGGAGCTGGCCCTGAAAAGGCATACCCCGGAGGAATGCCGTCGATCGGATAGTAGCTCCAAACGCCGGGCTCGAGTTCCACCTCAATCAATCCATCCTCATTGGTCTTTGATCGAAATTGATGCGAGCCGGACGCCGAAACAAAATGAATTTGAATTCCGCGTCGATCAAGCAACTCCTGAGGGGCAACAAGAGGGATCACAACTTGGGCCGTTTTCGGAAGCTGCAAAACCACATTGGACTTCTTTCCAGTCGGCGTTTTGCAAACCTGAGTGATCCGATTTGCTCCTTGTTTGACGTTTACATTGACTTCCACCTCTTCACAAACAACATTGTCAAACAAGGCTTGGCCAAATTCTGAAGTTCTTTGCGACGCATGAAAGACGAGCCCAGCTTCCTGCATTACCTGCCTGTTAACCTCTTCACTCGGCCTGCTGATCCATACCGTGGCGTTTCGGACCGGAGCCCCAGCATGATCGATGACACTGATCTGCAACGACGCTCGATGTCTTGGGCAAACCAATTTCCATATTCGCTTTTCGGAGATGCTATTGGGAAACAACCAAGCAAATATTCCGTGGCCGGGTACCTCGGACACCACAGACACGTCTTTTTCAAGGCTAAAGCCATTCAGCTCGGCTTCGCCGTATTGATTGGTCGTTTCTCCGAGTCGCAGTCGAAGCGCTTGACTGATCGGAAGCCCATTCCAATTCCCAGTGACCAGGGCACCTGGAATCGGATCGCCGTCAGGACCTACAACTCGCACATTCAATTTGACATCTGGTTTCAAGACCGCTTCGATAAATCGACCACGAAGTTGATGTTGCGTAAACTCCCTCGTCGCATACCCCCTCGCAATCACATACACACCGAAGGCTGATGGGTCTGCCTTTGGGGCGAGCATTCGGAAAGAGCCATCTTGGTTGACAGGCATCCGCAATGGCCCTGCTTCGTCCGAGCCTGGAATGGCTTTTTGGATCACGTAAGCGTCAGGAATGGGAGCACCGTGAACGTCAACAACTCTTCCTTCGATACAAGCCTCTGTGGGAGTTACGTCTTGGGAAAAGGAGAAGCGTGCTTGGACAGAAAGACAGAAAAGTGCGAGTAAGAAGTGACCAACTCTTGGAGGCGGCATAGACTAAATCGATCGCATTTCGAATTCGGGCGAAAACGTCTACAATAACGAAGCTCAGAGTTGGCGGCGAGAAATTAGCACTAATTTTCGAGCGTGTCGTAAAGCGGAAGGGCACGAACCCTCCGGTTTCGCAGCGTTTCTTAGACACTCACCGGACGGCTTTAGGGCTTGTTGATTTAATCGTTTAACAGTCAGCCGAAGGCGTACTCTGTGGCTTTGACAGTACGCCTACGGCTGACTGTTAAACGAAATGCAAGGAATGCGATTGAACTACCAGCTACAAGTGGAATTCCAACTATCCTCAGATGAACTATGCAAAACAAAAGACTCGGTAATTCCGACATGTTTCTTTCTCCGCTCGGCATTGGTGCTTGGGCTATCGGCGGCGCTGGCTGGGCTTTTTCTTGGAGTTCGCAAGACGACCGGGATTCGGTCAAAGCCATTCATGCGGCATTGGACGCTGGGATGAATTGGATTGACACCGCAGCCGTTTATGGACTCGGGCACTCCGAAGTCGTCGTTGCACAAGCGTTAAAAGACTACTCGGGACGCAAGCCGTTCGTCTTTACCAAGTGCGGGCGAAACTGGACTTCTGATCGGGTCATCACGAAAGATTTGCGAGCTGCCTCCATTCGCCAAGAATGCGAAGACAGCTTAAAGCGTCTGCAAGTCGAGACGATTGACCTCTATCAAATCCATTGGCCCGAGCCGGATGAGTCGGTCGAAGAAGGCTGGAGCGCATTGGCTGAACTTCAGAAGGAAGGCAAAGTGCGTTGGATCGGCGTATCGAATTTCAACGTCCAACAATTGAAACGCGCACAAGCGATCGCGCAGGTCACATCGCTCCAACCTCCTTATTCGCTCGTTCGACCGGAAGTGGAAACCGAGGTTCTGCCGCATGTTTTGCAAAATCAAATCGGTGTGTTGGCTTATTCGCCAATGGGATCTGGATTGCTTACTGGCGCAATGACACGTGAGCGAGTTACCAATTTACCTCAGGACGACTGGCGAGTTCGAAATCCTCAATTTCAAGAACCGCTTTTGTCACGCAACTTGAAGATCGCGGATAAACTTAGTGAGATCGGAGCCCGCCATAATCGAACTGCGGCAGAGGTCGCTTTAGCGTGGGTGCTGCATCAACCAGCTATCACAGCAGCGATTGTTGGTATTCGAACTCCAGAACAAGTTGCAGGGGTTCGCGGAGCATTGGAGTTTCGATTGAGCGATTCGGAGTTTGCTGAAATCGAAGGATTTAGACACGCAGGATAAACCCAACCGTGACAAAGAAAGACGACAAACTCGGGTCGCTCAAGAAAGCCAGGGCTGCTTTGGACATTCGCCACAAACGCAACTCAACCGATTGCTCCCCTCATTACTTGACGTTTCGTCATCCTCAAAATCTGTTCGAAATCGATTATCCAGCTCACTGGAAAATTGAGCAAGAAGCAGACGGGGCCGTGGAGTTCGTTGCGGCTACACCAGACGCCTATATCGGGCTGATGTTGTTCCGTACTCCAATCTCCATCGATACAGCGATTATCGAGAAGTCAGGAAAATGGGAGCAGATTGCGACAGCCATGTTCGCCAAAGTGGAATCAACGAATGTTCGATCCGATCCCACGATTATCTATAGCAACTTCACCGCGGATCGACCGGAGCCCGATCAAGCGGGGCAGCGATGGTTTGTGCTTTGTTCCGATTTGATCTTGGGCATCTCGTCGACTTGTCCTGAGCATTTGAAAGAGACCTACGTCCCGTTGATAGAACGAATGCTCTCTTCGCTGCGAGTCCATCGCGATGACGAGTTGTTGGCTGCTCGGATTCTTGCCCGTGTTCAAGTCGCTCTGAAAGCTCAGATGCCGAACGGCAAAGTGGAAGTCAAAGGTTTGAACATTGTCACGGACAAGTTTGAATTGTCGATTGGCAATATCCTGTCTCAGGTCAAACGGAATCCTGCCAAGTTTGACGAAATCGTGGACCACTTTATTCAAGGGACCATCGGGCTTTCTCAAACCGACGAGGAGCTCGGGCAAGAGTCTTGGGAAGCGGTTCGGGGCCGAATACAGCCGCTGCTGAAGCCTGACAAATACATCCAAGAAGTCAATCAAAAGACCAATCGCCACAAAGTAGGTTCGGCTTTTCTGATAAGCGCACCGTGGCTAGCAGACTTGCGCATCTGCTTTGCGCTCGACAACAAGGACACGTTTCGGTTCATCAATAGCCTGGACATGCAGCGTTGGAACGTTTCGCTAGAAATGCTCATGCAAGTCTCAGCAGATAATTTGTCTGCCTATCCCGAGCCTGAGTTGCATGTGATGAAGCCCAATGAGTCGCTGCCTGGCATCGCGGCCTTGATCCCGAGTGGCGGTGCAGCATCGAGCTATTTGTTGCACCCAAAACTTTTCCAAATCGCGGCCCAACATTTGGGGAGGGAAATCGTAGCGGCGGTTCCATCGCGAGATGCTCTCATGTTATTCGAATATCGCAATGAAAAAGAGACACTTCAAAATGCGGTTGCACATGATTTCGCGACGACCAATCACCCGATTTCAGACCGGCTGTTTCGCGTGACGCCTGATGGTATCGCGCTGCTTTGATAATGGAAATGTGATTGCAAGAGTTTTGAAGTCGCGATTTTAATTTAGGGGCACCCCCCCGGTCGTTTACCCTTATTTGGGCAATGCTATGACGCTTTTAGGACGGCTAGGGCTTGCCCTACCGTCCGCAGCTTTGGAGTTCTAGATTCACGTCGCCAGATCGCATGCCTCCAGATAGGTCGCACCGCCCTTGGCGGTGCGACCTATCCGGAGACGCCATTTTCATCGCGAGGCATCTTAGAACGCCAAAGCGATGCCCGGTTGGGGCAAGCCCGAGCCCGGACATAAGGCGAGCGGCAGGACAAAATGTACCACGAATCGTAGCTGGATTCGCCAGAATTCAGTGTGTTCTGAATTCTGGCGAATCCAGCTACGGTATTTTTCATTCCGCCGCTCGCCTAACGACAAATATCAAAAGTCACTGTAGATATCAAAAGACACTGGCGGCAACTGTGCCTTGCCTAAATTCGCGCCTCGCCAGGGCTTTCAGACGGTGGTTCCCAATCAATCAACTATTGCGCTTTGATAGGGAGCCATGATACGCCACATTTCCGCGACCTCTTCTTTGGTTAATGACTCGTTCAATTTCACTTCACCCGCTGGCCCAATAACAAGTAATTCGTTCCAGGGTGCGGACGATGCCAATTTAGAAAGCCCAGCAAAAGGGCGCCGAATGATCATTCGTGGCCTAGAACGAGCCCCCTCGTTCACCATAACCGCATCCATGACAAGAGTCGACACTTGTGCCTTTACGTCCATTGCCTCGTTTGGCGTAACGTCCAACCAAGCTTTCAAAATGCGGGGAGTTTCGCTAAACGTACTCTTTGACATCTCTTCGAACGCAATTTTCAATTCATCGGTCATGAAGTTGCCTGCTCTCCTTTTTCAATAGTGTTCAATTGATTTATCGTAGTTCACAAGAGCATGATCGAATAGTTCTTTGCACGCTGCGAAGATTGGCCATCGATGTAGTTGGGGACAGATTTCGTACTCGATCGGAAGGGCTAGTGAGTACGAGTACTGCTCTTCAAGCGCAAAACGAGTACGAAAAAACCAAGGGAATTGTCGTGTGATGTTTGAAGATGTGGTCTATCGCGATAATGCCTGCGGTTCAGCCTTGTAAATACCTACGAAAAAAACGCTCCAAAGCCACAACAGAAACGCCATTATTTGGAGTAAGATGGTGTATGAGCTCTAGAGCCCAAAATCTCCCCTCCCTACCCCTCCAATGGAAACCATTGTGCAACCCTCCCCTCGCAATTGGCTCTTCAACGCATTTTTGATTGCAAGCTGCACTTCGCTTTCAACAACATCCATCGCAGATGATTTTCCGACGCCACTCAATTCGGAAAAGTCGACGACCACTCCAATGGTTCCAGCGGACGTCATCAAGTCCGCGAAGCTTCCACCTGGTTTTGAATTGTCTGTCTTTGCGGCTGAACCGAACGTCCAAAATCCGATCGCGATGACGACCGACGAAAGAGGCCGACTTTGGATTGCTGAAAATTACAGTTGGGCTGGTGGTGGTGCTGGCGGCTTCGATGGCAATCAACGCGATCGCATTGTGGTATTGGAAGATACCGATGGGGACGGCAAGCACGACAAGCGAACGGTATTTTGGGACAACGCTCGGAAACTGACGAGCATCGAGGTTGGCAACGGTGGAGTTTGGGCGATTGCTTTGCCTAATGTCTTGTTCTTCCCTGACGCGAACCGCGATGACGTTCCAGATAGTCCTCCCAAAATCGTTCTTGACGGACTCGATGAAGGAGTCGTTGGCCACACTCCGGCCAATGGTTTGAAATGGGGACCGGATGGTTGGCTTTACGCTCGGCACGGTATCCAGGCGACCAGCAACATCGGCAAGCCTGGAGCCAGCGACTCACAGCGAATCAAGATCAACACAGGAGTATGGCGATTTCATCCCGTCGATGGCACGGTGGAAACGGTCATGCATGGGATGACCAATTCCTGGGGATTTGATTTCGATCAGCATGGTGAAATGTTTGTTATCAACACCGTCATTGGACACCTTTGGCATGTCGTACCAGGAGCCCACGTCGAAAGAATGTACGGTGTTGATTTGAATCCAAACACTTATCAGTTGATCGCGCAGACGGCGGATCATGTGCATTGGGATAACGGCGAAAAATGGAATACAGTGCAAAAAGGTATGTCGGACGGAACGAACGCGGCTGGCGGTGGTCATGCCCACATCGGACTGATGATCTACCAAGGAGACAATTGGCCAACGGAATACCGCAATCGGCTTTTCACCCTCAATTTGCACGGCTCCAGAATCAACAGTAATCTTCTTGAGCGCCAGGGCGCGGGATATGTAGGCAAGCGTGCTCCGGATTTCTGTTTCATGTCCGACCCATGGTTTCGAGGTATGGATTTGATCACAGGTCCGGATGGAGGCGTCTTCATCGCTGACTGGAGCGATACTGGAGAATGCCACGATCACGATGGAGTTCACCGAACCAGCGGTCGAATCTACAAATTGACCAGCGGCAAGCCAAAACAGATCCAATCTTTGGACCTTGCCAAGCAGACGGACAGCCAACTGATCGCTTTGCAGTTGCATGATAACGCATGGTGGCCGAGAACTGCTCGGCGGATCTTGGCGGAGCGATATGCAACGGGCAAAACGCAAGTTGAGGTTTCCGCAATTCGAAAGGAAATCGACAAAGCGCTCACGGAGACAAAAGATGTCGCCAAGCGGTTACGATTGATCGAAACCTGCTATTCGGTTGGAGCAGCAAACGAGACTTGGTTGATTTCGCGATTGTCCGCAACTGACGAACACGAGCGAGTCGCTGCCCTTCGTTTGCTTATGGATCGAGTAACTCCGAACGGGACCGCCCTATCGCAAAGCTTAAAGGACTCTCTTTTGCAACTAGCGAATACGGACCGGTCAGGATTGGTTGATTTGTATTTGGCTTCTGCGCTACAACGCTTGTCGAATGCGGATCGCTGGCCAATCGCAATGGAACTGGCCTCCAAGTCCGAACTGAGCAAGGACCGTATGTTTCCTTCGATGTTGTGGTACGGAATCGAGTCCGCGGTTCCACAAAATCCATCCCAAGCCATTTCGCTGGCAAAGGTCTCGACGATTCCTTTGTTGACCGAAAACATCTCACGTCGCTTGACGCTTGAGATCGACTCGCGGCCAGAAATCGTATCGCAGATGTTGACAGCGGCGCAGCAGTCCCATTTCCCGTTGTCAGAACAAGTTGTCATTGGGATGGCAAAAGCGCTGAATGGCTGGCAAAAAGCGTCACCTCCGTCGAACTGGACGGCGTTCGCGGATCGCTTTGCCAAAAGTGAGTCGAAAGAATTAACCGGTTCCATGCAAACTTTGCGATTGGTCTTTGGTGACGGACGAGCCGTCGAAGAAATGACCAAACTCATCGACGATGGAAACGCCGACGCGGAAGCGCGTCGACAAGCGCTTCGATCGCTTTTGAGCAGTCGCCCCCCCGAATTTGCGCCAACGTTGTTCAAGCTGCTTGGAGACCGAGCCATGGTTCGAGAGGCCATCCGCGGCCTAGCACAATACGAACATCCTGATGCACCGAAGCAACTCCTAAATCGTTCTAAGGGGTTCAATCCAGCAGAACGAGGCGAAATGATCAATACACTGGCATCAAGACCTTCGTATGCCAAGGCTCTTCTCTCTGCGATTCGAGACAAAACGGTTTCAGCGAACGAAGTTTCTGCATTTCATGCACGGCAGATCCGCTCGTTTGATGACAATACGTTAAACCAAGAGTTGTCGGAAACCTGGGGCGAAATTCGCGGAACAGCCGAGGACAAACGCAAACTCATGGACCAGCTTCGAAGCGATTTGTCCGCTGATGCTATGGCAAAGAGCGATCTTAGAGCAGGCCGAGCCTTGTTTCAGAAGACCTGCGCCAGCTGCCACGTACTTTATGGGGCAGGAATCAAAATAGGCCCTGATCTGACTGGTTCGAACCGTAAGAATCTTGACTATCTGCTCGAGAACATCGTCGATCCAAGCGCCAGTGTCGGAGCTGACTTCCGAGCATTGATCGTCTTGCTAAAGGACGGGAGAGTTGTCACTGGAGTCACAACTGCCACGACCGACCGAACATTGACCTTGCAAACGGCAACCGAGCCAGTGACATTGGATCGAGAGGAAATCGAATCGACCAAACAGTCGAAAACATCCTTGATGCCGGACGGATTGCTCCAAAATCTGACTTCTGAGCAAATTCGAAATTTGATTGGATATCTGATGTCTACAGACCAAGTGCCGCTGCCAGAGTGAGTTGGTTTGACTTGAAGATGTAAGTTTCCCGCAGTTGTTGCAGCAGACAACCCGTGCGATTGGCACGGGTAACGAACCGTCGGAGGATTCTGCGAAATCCGATGCTTTGTTTTTCGTAACGCAATCGATCGGGAGGTACCGTTCCAAGGTGTCGTTTCCATGACGTATCCTTTGGCGGGGAGATTCGCATGATTTCAAGGTTCTTTGGTTTTTTCACTGGACGAGTATCCGCAAGGATCGGGTCTGGTTTTCTATTGTTGGTCATATTATTGATCTGTTGTGCTGGAACTGGGTACTATGGCATGTACCGGCTGGGCAAAATACTTAGCTTCATCTCTGGTCCTGCGTGGAGCAACGCGGACAGCATCATGAATGGAGTCATCAAAACCGAAGGGCAAATGTTAGCCGTACGAAAATTGCTTTCCGGTAGCGATCCAATTGTCACGAAAAACAAGATTGCGAACTTGGGTGATGAGGCACGCAAAGCGTTTGCCGAGTTTGTCGCACAAAAACTAATGCCCAAAGATACATACCGAGAGCTAGCAGATCTTCAAAACGAGTATCACCAGTCGCTTGATAAACTGATGAGAGTCTACGACGCAACGTTACGCAATCCCGACAGGAGTAGTCTTGGGAGCAATAGCGACGTTGCGACACAGTCTCAGTTCGTTGATTTCGAAAGCAAGGCTGAGAAAATTTTGATGTTTATCGATGGGCTCGAGGCGCAAGGAGATGCCATCGTCGATACCGCAGCAGCTGAAGTCGCCCCACTTCAGCAAAGCATGGGGTTTCTTGTTCTCTTTTTTGTTTCAACAAGCATCATCGTCTCAATTGTTGCAGCCACGCTTTGCACCCGAACGATCGTCAATCCTATTGTTCAGGTGATGAATGCATTAGCGGATTTTGGTGAGGGAAACTTGACTCGCAAACTGACGATGAAGAGGACAGATGAATTTGGACAAATGGCTGCGGCCTACAATCTTTCTGCGGGGAAAATACAGGCGATGGTCCAGAAGCTAAGCCTGAGCAGTAAATCATTAGCTTGTTCGGCAGGGCAAGTTTCGTCATCTGCAAACCATATTTCTGAAGGTGTACAACGCACAACGCGTCAAACGTCCATCGTCAACGAAGTGGCTTATTCGTTGGCGCAAAACATGTCCAGCGTGACTTCATCGTCGACAACCATGACGGAGAATGTC
>CANHVO010000288.1 GCA_947463915.1 Planctomycetaceae bacterium | reverse complement strand
GTTCTTAGCACGCCAAGCATTTGCGAACGATGGGCTCGAGGCCCAAGTTCGCTAGGCACAAGAGGTCCCGCAAGGGGCAGCGACGGGCGGGCTGGTCCCGCCGACGTCGCAAATGCTTGGCGCGCTAGACTAATCAATTCGACGTTTGCCTAAACGCTTTTCGGCACTTCGTGCACGACGAGCAGGTTATGCGTGTTGTTGATCAGGCCGGTGCCGGTAACGTAAACCACTCGGTCGCCGGGAGTCAGCATGCCTCGTTCGACCGCCCATTTGGTAACTTCGTCGAATAACGCTTCTGGATTGTCTAGGTTCGTCACTTTGTGCGGCATGATTCCCCAGAACAAGCACATGCGCCGAAGTGTGTGATCCGAATCGCTGACACCGAGCGTCGGGATGTAGTTGCGTTGCTTGGATTTGACCCAAGCAGTACCGCCGGTGCGGCTCGCTACTACGACCAACTTGGCATCGATGGCCTCGGCGATATTCGCGGCATTGTGAGTTACGGCAGCCGTGACTGGATGGACGCGAGAAAAGAATCGCGTTTTGGAGTCTTGCGGCTGCGTCTTGAGCATCTTTTCGGTGCTCAGCATAATCCGGTTCATGGTGTCGACGGTGATGACAGGGAAGTCACCAATGGCAGTCTCTCCACTGAGCATGCAAGCGTCAGCACCGTCCAGAATCGCATTTGCCACATCGCTCGCCTCGGCCCGCGTTGGTCTTCGATTGTGGTGCATGCTCTCCAGCATCTGGGTCGCGACGATGACCGGCTTGAGTCGTTCGCGGCAAACTTGAATGATCCGTTTTTGAGCGACCGGAGTGTCAGCCACATCGATCTCAACGCCCAGGTCACCACGAGCAACCATGACACCGTCTGCGGCATCGACGATTTCTTCCAAGCATTCTAAGGCCTCACGCTTTTCAATCTTGGCAATCACTAAGGCTTGTGCGTCCATCGAGGCCAATAGATTCTTGAGTGAAGAAACGTCTTGTGCTGAACGTACAAATGACAGACTAATGAAGTCCACATCGTTCTGGGCCGCCCACAACGCGTTGGACACGTCTTCAGGACGCATTGAGGAAACGGACAGAGAGGTACCAGGGAGATTGATCCCTTGTTTGGACCGGATGGTGCCTCGCACGGAAACAATGCATTTTACGCTGTCTCGCTGTTTGTCGACCACATGCATGGAAATCATGCCGTCCGCCAGCATCACAGGATCGCCGATCCCGAGCTCATCGATCAATTTGGCGTAATTGCTGGTCAATTCGGTTGGAGAACTGGGCGTATCGCCTCGAATGAATGTTAGTTCGGACCCCACGTCCACTTCGAGTGGATCTTGCAGAAGTTTTCCAAGTCGAATTTTTGGGCCAGCCAAGTCGAGCAACACGCCAACGGGGAATCCGGTAACCTCTCGAACGCGTTGGATTTTGCCCATGACGCGAGCGAAATCGGTTTGTGTTCCATGCGCTGCGTTGATTCGAAAAATGTCGACGCCGTGAACAACGAGCTCGGCCAAGATGGCTTCGTCTTCACAGGCGGGGCCAATCGTGGCCACAATCTTGGTTCGAGCTTCGCTTAACGTATTTCGTGGCATAGGGAATCGAACCTTTGAAAAGAGGGCTGGTGCCGCGATCCATTCGCGGGCATTGAAGATTTGGAGATATTGTGCAGATTTCAGCCTTTTTTGGCTATGGGAGTAGAGTGATTTGATTTATCTCTGGGGATGGTAAACTTGGGGGCATGATCGCGTCCAAATAACCGATTTGCGTGCAAGATCGCTGCTTTGCGGTGCAGGGAGCCTCGCGATTTCAAGTCAATTTCACCAAACTTTATTGCTTCACTAGGATCTTTTGAATGGAAAATGTCGGACCGTGGACTCAGCGCTGGGTCGTAATCTGCGGCGGCACGTCTGGCCTTGGCCTTGGGCTGGTCATTGCAGCAGCTCAGCAACGAGCCAATCTCATCATCGTTGGACGGGACCCGACGCGGCTCGAGAATGCCAAGGCTATGGCATTGGAAAATGGAGCCATTTCCGCCACGACCTATTCCATCGATTTGGCGATGAAGAATTCCGATGCTTCGGCAAGTTCTCAATCAAGGGAGGAGACGCAATTGCGATTGTGGTTGGAAGTGAACGAAGTCGACTTGTTGCTCAACGCCATCGGCAGATCAGACCGCGGGCCATTGGAGCAGTTGACGGATAGGGAGCTTGTCTCGATGCTCAACGACAACGTCCTTTGTACTTGGAACATGACTCGCATGGCGCTCGCCTCTCTCAAAAGAGCTCGAGGAACCATCGTCAACATTGGATCGCTAGCGGGGCTTGTGGCAACGCCAGGAATGGGCGGCTACTCGGTCTCCAAAACGGCGCTTACGGCCATGTCTCGCCAGCTGCGTGTCGAGCTCGCAAAGGTCGGTGTCCATGTCATGTTGGTTTGCCCGGGGCCCATTGCGAGGCAGGATAGTGGAACGCGTTACGAGAAATTGGTCGAGCAGCGTGGACTGGCCGATGGTGCTTCCACCGCACCGGGAGGTGGCGTTAAACTCAAAGCTCTTGATCCCAAAATTTTATGTCGAAAAATCCTCGATGCGGCGCATCGGCGAAAATACGAACTGGTAACTCCGGTGAAGGCTTCCTTGTTGGCGGGAATAAGTAACCTGTGGCCGCGCCTGTCGGACTGGATACTGAAAAAGTACATGCGAAAGCAATCGTAGCAGGCACATTCCATGTGCCGTCCGCTCCTGAAAAAGCATAGCCCCTTATGAACCAATCACACGTAGCTGAACCGATGGACAACACAAAACTGCTTGAACTAGTTGCCGCAGCTCAGAAGGCTGCCCTATCGGCTTACAATCCCTACAGCAAGTTTTCCGTCGGCTGTGCTTTGTTGTCCAAGAGTGGAAAAATCTATTGCGGCTGCAACATCGAAAACGCATCCTATTCTGTTACGATATGTGCGGAACGGGTCGCTGCGTCACAGGCCATCCTCCATAAGGATATGGATTGGGACGCGATTGTGGTTGTCTCTCCTGAAAGAGTGACCATGTGCGGAGTCTGCCGTCAATTCCTTTGCGAGTTTACGCCCGAGCTTCGCGTTTGGAGTGGGTATTTGGACAACACAGAGCTCGTAGGACCGGTTCTATTGCAGGAAATGCTCCCAGCAGCCATGACTCTAGCTCGCAAAAAAGAGTAGCACGGTTCCCTGCTCTATGACCAAGTGAAATACCGCGACGAAAAGTAGTACTTGGCTACGGCACACGGAGTGTGCCTGCTACTTTAGCAAACTCCTTACACCTTAAACCTTACTCCTTACTACCTGCCGCCTGTGCCCGAAGCCACTTCAGAACCTTTATCGCAACTCGATGCCGCGTTTGAACGACGTGTTAGCCGCTACGTTGTTGGAATCGATCTCGGGACAACCAACTGCGCTGTTGCGTTCATGGATACCCAACGAAGTGAACCGACGTTGGAGATCTTTCGCATTGAGCAAATGGTCGATTTTCAGACCAGTCAGTTTTCGGACACTCTTCCATCGTTTCACTACGAGTTGACAGCCGCCGAATCCTCGCAAATCCACTCGCGATTTCAGTTTACCGATGGTTCGCATTTGAGCGTCGTCGGAGTTTTTGCTAGGCAGCGGGGCGTCCAAATGCCTGGTCGAAGTATCGCTTCGGCAAAGAGTTGGCTTTGTCATACGTTGGTCGATCGAACCTCGGAATTGCTCCCTTGGAGCGCGGACGACGGAGTTCAATTGCTATCGCCCGTCCAGGCGAGTCGCCGTTATCTTGAACACATTCGTCGGATGTGGGATCGCGACCATCCCACCGAGCCGCTTGCTCAACAGGATGTGATTGTTACCCTTCCTGCGTCCTTTGATGAAGTCGCTAGGCGACTGACCATCCAAGCGGCAACCGAAGCGGGCTTGCCCAATGTGATCTTGATCGAAGAGCCGCAAGCTGCTTTTTATGCTTGGCTGCATCGCAATCAGGAAACGTGGACCCAGACGATGCGTCCTGGTCAGAGCATTCTCGTTTGCGACATCGGTGGGGGCACAACGGACTTTACGCTCATCCGTGTTGTTGAAACGAAATCGAGCGTTTCTGCTGTCGATGCAGTTGATTCAAGCAAAGACAAGCAAACCGCTTCAACTGACCCCGCGGCCTCAGTGGACCTAAGCCAAGCGGTTGGCGAAACGCTACAGGCAACGTTTGGATTGCATCGCGTTGCGGTGGGTGAGCATTTGATGCTTGGGGGCGATAATCTTGATTTGGCGCTCGCCAGGTCGCTGGAGCAGCAGTTGCTCGCCGACACGCCCGGACAAGATCGATTGCGTCCTCGGCAATGGGACGCGCTCAAGGCGCAATGCCGAGCCGCCAAAGAGTCGTTGCTCGGACCAGAGCCTCCAAGCACCTACAAAATGTCGTTGCCTGGCAGCGGCTCGAAGCTGATTGAGAACACCAAGACCCTCTCGATCGATTTGGCGTGGGCGAGAGAGCTTTTGGTCGACGGTTTTTTCGGACGCGTGACTATTCATGATCGGCCAGACAAAGCGGGAGAGGGTTTTCAAGAGTTCGGTCTACCCTATGCAGCGGATCCGAATGTGAACAAACACTTGGCTGCCTTCCTGTGGGAACATCGTTGGGCCGGCCGGGACGAAGTTTCTCGGGAAATGCTGAGTGAATTGCAAGCGGCACGTCCAGACTGGGTGTTGTTCAACGGTGGTGTTCTTGAGTCGACACAAATCCAACAAGCGATCCTTGATCAAATTGCAGATTGGTTTCAAGCCGACGATGGATGGCAGCCTGGGATTCTCGAAGGGAATCGTTTGGACTTGGCCGTCGCTCAAGGGGCGGCCTACTTCGGTCAAGTTCGACGAGGGCAAGGAGTTCGCATCGATGCAAGACTTGCGAGAGCCTATTATCTGCTCGTCGAGCAATCACCGGCCAAGGCCATGTGTGTGATGCCAGCCAATGCGATGCCGCTGGACCGCTTTCGCATCGATGAGCACCCATTTCACTTGATGATTGGCCAGCCAGTGCAGTTTCCGTTGTTTCATAGCAGTACGAATCTGATTCATGCAATTGGTCAGGTTGTTCCCGTGGACGTTGAGACGATGACCGCGATGCCTCCGATCCGAACGGTTTTGGAAATGGGCAATCGAAAACAACAGCAGCTGGTGCCGGTCGTTCTCGAATCGGAACTGAGCGAGATCGGCACCTTAGCGATGAACTTGGTCATTGCTCGACAAGACGAAGCGGAACCTGCGATGTCGCCTCGCGATCGCGACACGAGTTGGAAATTGGAGTTTGACGTCCGCATGTCGACGGCCCAAATCGCTGGCTCTGGTTCGCAGCAATCGGCCTTGGTCGAAACAGCTCAGTCGTCGGTCGTTCAGTTGGCCATGGAGGCAATGCAAGGTGTTTTTGGCGATGTTCCGACCATTGCGCCGCGACAAGGGATTGCTTATCTGAACGAAAAGATCGGCGTATCGAGGAGAGATTGGAGCCCATCCTTATTGCGGGAGATGTGGCGGTTTTTGATGGACCATCAAGCGTATCGCAAACTTTCCGCGGAACACGAGTCGCGTTGGCTCAATATGGTCGGATGGTGTTTGCGGCCTGGGTTTGGGTTGGCTGCGGATGATTGGCGGGTCAATACCACTTGGCGCGGCGTTCATAACAAGTTGTTGCACCGAACTTCTGCGAATGCTTCGGAAACGATTGTTTTGTGGCGGCGAATTGCGGGCGGATTCACTTCTGGGCAGCAGCGTGCGTTGTTTCAGGACTGCTGGGCGAGAGTGCGTCCCATGTTGGCGGGAGGCTCGCAGTCGCAAGCAACGAACACCAATGTAACCATCGAGCTAATGCGGCTGGTTGGTTCTTTGGAGTGGTTGTCCTCGGACGAGAAGTCGACCGTCGCAGAGCAGATTATCCTGTCGTTTGGTCGAAAGAAATTAGAGCCTGTTCATGGACCATTGCTGTGGACGCTTGGTCGATTGGGTAGTCGAACGCCCGTTTATGCAACGCTACAACAGGTAGTTAGCGCTTCGCGTGTCCAAGGCTGGGTCGAGAAGTTGCTGAAGCTGGAGCCTGAGTGGATTGCGAAGAACTCAGGCATGTTCTCGTTGTGTTTGATGCAGTTGACACGCCGCACGGACGATCGCTACCGCGATGTGACAATGGCGATGCGAGATCGGGTTGCCGCCAAACTGACCGAACTAGGGGCGCCGAAGCTTCATATCGATTTGGTGTTGCAGGGTGGCGGTCTCGATCAAGAGAGCGAGGATTCAATCGTCGGCGAATCGCTGCCTCTTGGTTTTCGACTTTCGCTTTGATTGGGGATGTCGCCGCTCGCCTTAGGCGAGCAGCAATAAGAAAATCATAGCACAACGCGCAAGCTAGTGAATTGGATTGTTCATTCACTAAAGCATCTTGGAAATTGATATAGGTTTGGAGCGATAATTAGGTTATCTCGTTGGCGTTCTAGAATCGGGGTCAACGCAATCGTCGCGGAGCGACGAGCGACAATGTCGCCCTTCGCTCCGCGAAGGTAGCGTGCGGCAAGTGCGATTATCTATCAACAACACAAAACGGCCTACGTAATTAACAAAAATGCTCTAGCTTGCGCGTCGTGCTAGGTATAGTCGTGCTAGGTATACAGGAAGGGCGAGGCCACCCCTGTAAAAATGTTTCCATAGAGTTCACTCAACCGATTCGTTGGGCAAACTAGAAAAAACCATGGTTCGGCACTGCGTCAAAACAGAGGCGGCGTTTGCGTATAACTAATTCGCTTTCGGTTTCTCTGCCGGTTTTTCGCTTTCTGCAGGCTTGGGTGTTGCTCTTTCTACGAAGGCTCTCGGCTTCATGTTTCCGACTGGTTGCTTGCTCACTTCCTGCAAAAAACGCTCGATTTCGAGATGCGTTTCGTAGGGGGCACTCACCACCAACATGGAGCCAACGGTTCTCATGGCAGATGTTCCGCCCGCATCTATCCAACTATCGGGAGCAACCATGTTTTGGATACCTGACAAAAGGTCCGTGATCAAACTATTGTCGGGCAAAAAAGCGCTCAAATCGTAGAAGCGCATTTCGTTTGCGCTGGTCTTCTTGGACGTGATAACAACGGCTTCCAAGTGGATGCGATACGTAAGTTGGAGAGGCTCGAGAACTTGGACCAAAATGTCCCGGACCCTCGCATCCGATCGTTTGAAAGTGATAGGCTCCTCTGGCGTAATGTTTTCCGATTCGAGCGCCTTGTCATCGATAATAATGGGTACATCTAAGTGGTCGGCAATGAACTCCATCACGGCAGAAAGTGCAGCAGCCTTCTCCTCGATGTCCATTCGGTCGTTTAGCTTGGACCGAATCACATCCTCCCTTTCGTTAGTGGTCCCTTTCAATGCCAGCCACGATGGTGGTGGTCCCACTGGCTTCTCCCACGGAATTACGATCTCCTTAGGCATGCTGCCGCTCGGCGCCCCACTCCCCATTCCCATTCCGCCCATACCTCCAGCCATCATCGCTATGCCGCCGCCGGCCATGCCCATTGCACCTCCGCCCTGTTGGTTGCCCAATGCCGAGAGGTAGCTAATCGTGGCGAGTGCACCAAGTACGAGAATACCGCCTGCCAGACCAGTAATCGAACGAGAGAATAGCTTCATGATCAGCTCACTTTGGAAAAGGTTTTAGGCGTTGGACAAGTATCGCGCACATCACAAGATGAGTTCGGTTCCATCAAGAGATGAAGCAGCAACATGGAGAAAAGAGTTTTCCGACGAATCACATTGTCACTAAAACGGGGGGCAATAGCTAGCCTGCAGGGAGGAATTGTTAGTGATGGACGAAATGAAGAGCCACAATGCAAAATGCATTGCCAGCAGTAAGAAGGGGAAGCCCGGGGGCGAATGGTCTAGCCCTCCGGGCTGTTGAAAGGTCGCCCTTCGGGCTGCAGATAATCCTCATGCTTGCTGCAGATAACCCTTTCTACTAGCTAAAAAGAATCCTCTCTCCTGGCTGTCGCCGAGCCATCTTCCGGGAATATGAAAAACCGCCCTTGGGCTATTTTTCAGCCGTCCTCCGAGTCATTGCGGAACCGCTTATTTGAATGGGTCCTCTTCTGAATTTTCCTGGCTGGGAGGATTTCCTTGATTGTCCTTTTCTGGAGGATTTCCTCGTAAAAGTTTAGCGACTTCTTCCAGGTCCTACTTATTCATTCGTTGAGACAACTCGGTCAGTCGCTCGAGTTTGCTCTGAACCGACTTCAACTTTTCCTCCGCCGCTGTTTTCCTAAGTTGTATTCGCTTGTCAAACTCGGTTTGAATCGATTGAAGTTCGGCCTCTTTTTCTTTTCCGTTGAGTGAGCTCAAGCGTTCGATCTGCTTCGTGATTTCCTTAGTAACCAATGCGGGCAGCTCCTCGCTTGAATGGTTAGATACTGGCCCTCCAAATGGATCATTTGCAGAAAACGGCTCATCTTCTTCTGGTGCATCCTCTTTCGCTTCAGCTCCCCAATAGCCCAAACGCTTAGAGCCGATCGTGAAAAGCGATTGGACGAGTTCAGGCAATGTCACCACCTTTTGGTCAATAAACATACCGACCGGTTCGCCACGTTGGTCAATTACGGGTGAGCCGTTGATCACGGTGGCCAGATTGTCTTGATCGTTGGTCATCTCGGTCCAACCTTGTCCAAGCATGACAAATCGTTTTTTGGCAAATTCAACATGTGCTGGAATCGAAACCGATTGAAAGTCACCTGGCAAGCTCACGAATGCGACCCCTAGATTCCAGTCGACGGTTGTCGCAATCGGACCGTGTATCGCAGCAAACTCTCGCCGCTGAAATTCCGGGGCCGCTAGAAATGTAGGATTCGATTTCTGTGCCTCTTGAAAGGAATTGTATCGCTGTACAGTTGCAAGCCGGTAAAACCCAGAATCGTCCCCTCCTCACATTCCGCCCTTATTTCCGCTTCCCATTCCAGTTTATAATGCAGTTACACCTTTGGGGTTCGCACTGAAGAAAGGTGCCGGATGCTCAACCAAAGCCCTGGCCTTTGAGGTGATCATAAGTCACGGCGGGAGAGCAATCTTTCAGAAGTTTCTGAAATATCTGATTGGCTAGCTTGGGCCTAGCGAACTTGGGCCTTGGGCCCAATGTTCGCAACGTGCTTGGTGTGCTAAAAACGCGATTCATGCGTGCTCGGGCGTTTAGCACGCCAAGCATATGCGACGTAGGCGGGACAAGCCCGCCCGTCGCTGCCTCTTGCGGGGCTTCTGGGGCC
>CANHVO010000287.1 GCA_947463915.1 Planctomycetaceae bacterium | reverse complement strand
CAAAGAGTGCTCCGCGACGCGCTGACTAAGTCGAGCTGCAGAATGAAACGCATCGTAGCTGGATTCACAAGAACTCAGAACACACTGAATTCTGGCGAATCCAGCTACGATTTCGTAATACATTTTTTCGGCAATGAGACGGTACTAACCACGGATAGATGCCGTGGTCGTCGCAAAAACACATCAACGAGGATTGGATTCGTTTTGAATTTCACCAGCTTCATCTGGATTGTCTTCTTGCCCGATCCCTCGTGACCTAAGCCAGCATCGCAATTTGTCTGCCACTAGGAAAATTCCCGCGATAGCGGTGCCGGCGATGTAACCACATACACTTCCAAATGCGAAAAGGCACAGCGAACCGCAATTGACGAGGTATTCAATTGCAATTCCGTCTGACAGCCCGTATGCAACCATAAGTATCAAAAAATACGATCCGCCAGTTAGCAATGATGCAAGCCGCGGTGCTTTACCACCAAAGAGGGCCGCCTGAGCGACGCCGACACTGGTGAAAAATCCTGCAGCCAAAAGAAAAGCGATCGCATCTTGCCTGAGCAATTTCATGGCGGCAAACAGAAGACCGTAGCCCGTCGTGAATACGAACAGACTTGCCAGATCTAGCTTACGTGGAACGGAATAGATTTTTTGCGGTGGCGCCATCTTCTATTCCATTTTTCCGCCATAAAAAGTCACAAAATCCACAAAACGAGAACTGCACTTTTTTGTGCGTTTTGTGATTTTTCGTGGCAAAAAAATCCAAAAACGAAAAGTCAAAAAAAAAAGGATTCAGCCAAATGCTGAATCCTAACCGTCTTTCCGGCTTTTTACCTTTTCTTACTGGAACGATTTTCCGCAGCCGCAGGACTTGGTTGCGTTTGGATTTTCAAACGTGAATCCTTGTCGTTCCAAGCTCTTGTGCCAGCCAATCACGGCGCCGTCGAGCAACAGAGCGCTCTTTTTATCAACGACAACTTTCACTCCATGTTGATCGTATTGGCTGTCTTTTTGCTCGTCAAACTTGTCGTCGAAGCTCAAAGAATACTCAAAACCTGCACATCCGCCGGCCAAAACGCCAACTCGAACAAATGTGTCCTCGGTGAGATTGCTTTCGGAATGAGCTCGCTTGAGTTCCAAAGCAGCCTCTTCTGATACCATCACTGCCATCTTCTGACTCCAAAACCAAAGTGCGAATAAATTGAAGTACGAATCCAGTTCCAGACGAATAGGCTTCGTAGCGTTAGTTACCGTTTCAAGAGTATAGTATGCCTGCATGCCACTATACGGCAAGTCAAAATTGCCTTTGCACGGGCTGACTTTCTTGGTATTCTATCCGCCCCGTTGCAATTCCAGTTTCGGGGAATCCAGCCCTTACCCTTTCAAAACTCCCAGGATCATGACAAAACCTCACCGGAAACTAAAGAAGGCTAACCACGGACAGCGTGCAGCCAATAGCAAGGCTCGAAAGTCCAAGCGAAGAAAAGTTCGAACCTAAGGCTTGTTTGTTTCCTTAAAGAGCTTTTAGCGAGCCACTCGTCACCGCACGAGTGGGTTATATCGGAGTCCTTCTGTGGTCACTAAAGACTTCATCATCGATCCAGATACGATCGACTTCGACAACGTAGTCGCGGATATCGAGCAAATCAGAAAGTACAATCCTCAGCGTTTCGAAATGGAACAGCTGACGGCAATTGTCTATGAGGACCCCGTTCGCGTTGCGTGCGTCGGTTACAAAGACATCACGGATCAAGAGTTTTGGGTGCGAGGCCACATGCCAGGCATGCCGCTCATGCCCGGGATCGTCATGCTCGAGGCGGTAGCTCAAGTATGCTGCTACTGCTCCCATAAATACGAATTGCTCGGCAATTCCATGGTCGGCTTCGGCGGCCTTGAAGATGTTCGTTTCCGAGATCCCGTCTTACCTGGGGATCGACTCATTGTCATGTGCGAGCTTCTGAAAGTTCGCAAACCCCGTTTGATCGTCTGCCGGTTCCAGGGGATCGTCAAACGAAACATCGTCGTCGAAGGGGTTTTAAAAGGGATTCCGATCCCCGTTGAGTACTTGACCTCAAAAGCCTGATTGAATCAAAGAATCGTGCTAGGATCCTGGTTTGCTTGACCAGGCGATCGAGTACAAAAACCAATCTCGAAAATAGTATTTCCAACTATTTCCCTTCATTCGATCTACGCACCTGTTCTATACTTAGGTCGTCAGGGTGAATCCGGGGTCCTCGGTCTTCACTTGAGTTCACGACTACTTTGCGCAGGTTTTCAACGATGAAAACAATGAGTACGATCTTTGCCAAGTTGACTGGTTCCGAATTCGATGCGATGGTCGATCGTGGTGCTTTTGATGGCCTCGAGGGCAAAAAAGTGGAATTGATTCGAGGAGAATTGCGATTCATGAATCCTGCAGGACCAATTCACGACGATTACATCGAGTATCTAAACCTTTGGTCCGTTGTTTCAACTCTTGGGAAACAAGCGAAAATTCGTGTGCAGTGTGGTTTCGTTTGCGATGACAATCGTCCCGAGTCCGATGTTCTTTGGCTACACCCCCGACGGTACGGTCGAATTCGCCCAACAGCCCGCGATGTGATGCTGCTCATCGAAGTGTCCGATAGTAGTCTATCGTCGGATTTGCGAGAGAAGGCTGATATCTATGCGGAAGCAGGTGTTCAAGAGTATTGGGTCGTCGACGTGCCCTCGTCGCGCATCCATGTCCTATCAGAAAGCGATGGTAAATCGTATCGAAAAATCGAGATCGCCGTCGCTCCGCAGTTCCTTTCGCCATCATGCTTACCATCAGCCAAATTGGATTTGACGGATCTGTTTTCTGTGACTTGAGATAGAAGTAGACCGGGTGTAACGCTTTTGATTATGCGGAAAACAGGAGATTGAAAAGATGCTTCAAAACGCTGTGTGTGCCCTCACTGCGAGCCTTCTGTTTTCTTTTCCTGTTGCTACGCTCTTGAATGCGCAGGAGCAATCGAAAACGAAACTGAATGAAGCCGATTTGCATTTTGGAGCAATGCAAGTATCTCAGCTCATTTTGGATCGCCCCGACCTTGGGCACTGTCTAACGCAATATCCAAAAGTAAGAAGTTGGCTTGAAGAATCATTTGCGGGGGGACGAAATGGAGCCAGAATACACTGGGAATACTCCGCCACATTGAGCGGTCGCGAAGGTGAGTATGTTCCTGGTTCTGTCTACGCTCCAACTCTGATTCGCATTACCGACCGAAGAGACTTAACTGGATTCGATCGATTAGCTGTCTTGATTTTCGAAGTCTACAACTCGGAATCACGATTGGTCTGCCTTGAGGCGGCAGACAAAGCTAGGCGTGGCGAGATGGACAGGGAGCAATTCGTAATCAAATCTGTCGAGGCGGAATACAATGCAGTGGTCAAATGCAAAGCATTTCTCGTTGAGCATTCTATTCCTGTAGACGGGAACCGCTACGTTGCAAGTTCGCTGAATATCGCTCCAAACTTGGAAGCGTTCTACGAATTCATGAAACGAGCCCGCGGGCTCGATTATTTCTACACCTCGTATGACTATTTGGCTGCGTCCCTACCCAAAACATCGAAATAGGCGAATTCGGTCCTGCCGGTGGCCGCCTAGTAATCAATGCGTAGCAATTTTTCGATTGAAACTGCCGACTCCACGCGCAAAGGCTGCTATGTCGACTTGGCTAGCACCTGATTTTCGCAATGACGCTGCCGCTTCATGAGCAGTTGCGCCGCTGGTGACGATGTCATCCACAACCAGAATTCTGGCTGACTTCAACTCGCCGGCAAGCTTGCATCCAAACGAATCCGTCACGCTCGTCCGACGTTCGACAATGGTCTTTGTTCCTTGCTTGTCCGTCAGACGCGTTCGATACAACCAGTTGCGACGCACCGGAATTTCCAATTCGCGAGCCACATTTTCGGCCAGGACTTCGGCCTGATTGTATCGAACTATCACTCGTCGAATCCAATGCTGAGGAATCGGGACCACAAAGTCGTATTGCTTCGCATCGAAGTGCTCAAGCGTTTGCAGCCATAGCCCTACATGTTTCCCCAATTCTATCGCCAGAGGCTCACACGAAGGTTGCTTGATCTTTCTGGCGGCTCGCGCAGCAGCACCCGAATAGGCCGTATAGCAATAGGCTTTTCGAAATGCCCACTTGCGTCGCTCGCAATAGTAGCATTTCTTTTTAGTAGCACCGGACGTTCCAAGGCCGGCGACAGGCAATGGAGCACTGCACCGCAGGCAACTCACGGTAGTCGGAGTGATTTGCGATTCGCAATGGTCGCAAAGCGATTCCAGGTCCAATTCGACTATAGGCTTGGCGCACAGGACGCAAATGCGGGGATACACTAGGTCGACAAAAGGTCGGTACCAACGTCGGGGACGCTTGATCTCAGGCGACTTACGCCGAATGGATTGAGTCTGCATGGGCGATGCTATTTCTTGGTCAAAACGGCTTTCTTCCGGTTCGGAAAAAGTTCGGTGCAAATGCCGCATACGTTTCCATCGCAACCGCGAGCCGTGCAGTGTTCCCTGCCGTAGAAAATGATCTGCAGATGGAGCTTGTTCCAGATCGATTCGTCAAAGAGCTTCTTGAGGTCCATTTCGGTTTGCACAACGGAACGACCGTTGGTAAGCCCCCATCGTTGAGCGAGCCGGTGGATATGTGTGTCGACGGGAAAGGCAGGATGGCCAAAACCCTGACTCATTACAACAGAAGCCGTTTTGTGCCCCACACCAGGAAGTCGCTCAAGCTCCTCAAAGGATTCAGGCACTTGGCCAGCATGTTGTTCAACCAGAATAACGGACAGCTCCTTGATGGCTTTGGATTTCTGCGGGCTCAGTCCGCACGGCTTGATGATTTCCCGGATACTCTCAACGGTCTGCTTTGCCATATCGCCGGGATTGTCCGCCAAAGCCCAAAGGGAAGGTGTCACACGATTGACCATTTTGTCCGTGCACTGCGCGCTCAGTAGCACCGACACCAAAAGAGTGTACGTATCCTTGTGATCCAAAGGGATTGGTGTGTGTGGGTAGAGACTTTCTAGCCGGGCTTGAACAATCTGGGCTCGTTCCGATTTTCGCATCTTGACTCCTTGGTAGCTGGATTCCTGAGAATGCAGCCATTTCCTTTCGTAGCTGGATTCGTGAGAATGCAGCCGGTTTGGAATTCTTACGAATTCCGCTACGTAGGTTTTCACTCCGCCGCTCGTCTTTACCAAGATTCTACGCGATTTTTGACAGGGATTTCGGGGTGCCGAAAAAAACCGTGTCCGTGTACTCTAGCGGTACATTACGTCGTTCAAGTATTCGTTTAGGCAAGTTCCAAAATACCTAGCACGACCACAAGCTAGTGAATGCATCATTGATTTCACTAGCTTGCGTTTCGTGCTAAGGCTGCGAGTGCTCGCACGACGGACTGTTCAATGAGAATTTTGCAAAACTTGTCCCCAACGAAAGCCATCCATTGCTATGACCGCGTCGAGCCAAACCGCTAAATCCAATCCAAAACGCTCCGAAGTTCCCGAAGGTGACACGTGGGACTTGGCTAGTTTGTTCCCTTCGGACGCTTCATGGCAAGAAGTGATGGCGGAATTCGAAAAGGAGATCGGGGGCTTTGCCCAATTCACTGGCCGGCTTGGCGAATCCGCGGAAGTGCTCGCTCAGTGCTTGGCCTTTGACGTCAAACTGGACCGCCTAGGAGAACGGCTCGGAACGTACGCCTTTCTCAAAACAACTGAAGATCAAGGGAACAGCCACTACCAAGGCTTCGTTGCTCGCTATCAAAACCTAGCCACCAAGGCTGGGCAAGCGGCCAGCTTCATCCGCCCTGAAATCCTGTCGATACCTGCCGAACACATGGCCGCCATGATGAAAGAAGAGTGCCTGAAGCCATACGCTTTGGTTCTAGAACGCATCAATCGCTATCGCAAGCATACTCTCAGCCAACCAGAAGAGAACTTGCTGGCCATGCAGGGTGAAATGGCCCAAACGGCCAGCAAAGCGTTTAGGCAACTCAACGACGCCGACCTCAAGTTCGGCGAATTGGTCAACGAAAATGGCGACTCGATTGAACTGACCAACGCTTCGTTCAGTTCGTTCCTTTTGTCCCCTGATCGAGACGTTCGCAAACGAGCCTTTCACCAATACTACAAACAATTCCAAGCCCACGAAAACACCTTGTCGGCAACCTTGGCCGGAAGCATTCATGGCGACGTCTACTATGCAAGAGCTAGGAATTATCAAAGCGCGAGAGAAAGTTCGTTGTTCGCCGACAATGTTCCGCTGAGCGTCTATGACAATCTGATCACCGCGGTTCGCAATCGGCTCCCCGAAGTGCACAGCTATTTCGACATGCGCCGTCGCAAGATGGGGCTCGCAGACATACATCATTACGACACTTATGTTCCAGTCTTGGCTGCGCAGCAATCGCATCACACCTGGGACGAAGCCGTCTCGGTCGTCTTGAAGTCCTTAGAGCCGCTTGGGCCCGAATACGGCCGGGCACTTGAGAAGGGCCTTCGCGGTCGCTGGAGCGATCGCTACCCCAATCAAGGCAAGCAGAGCGGTGCCTTTAGCTGTGGCACCTACGATGCCGACCCATTTATCCTCATGAATTTCAAACCGAGTGTACTCAATGACGTCTTTACGTTGACACATGAAGCGGGGCACTCAATGCACAGCTTCTATTCGGCGGCCAATCAACCGTTCCAATACTACAACTACACCATCTTCGTGGCAGAGGTAGCGAGCACCTTTAATGAGCAATTGCTCGCTCATTACATGGTCAAAAACGCCAAAACCAAAGAGGAAAAGGCAGCCATCCTCAATCACGAAATCGATAGTATCCGAGCCACCATCGTGCGGCAGACCATGTTCGCTGAGTTTGAGAAGATCACGCACGACATGGCAGAAAATGGCGAACCGCTCACGGTAGCCAGTTTCAAGGCCGTATACGCAGAATTGCTTCGCGCATATTTTGGCCCTGAGTTCGTCATCGACGAAGAATTGTCGCTGGAATGCTTCCGGATTCCGCATTTTTACAGGGCTTTTTACGTCTACAAGTATGCTACCGGCTTGTCCGCAGCGATTGCACTCTCCAAACGTGTGCTCGAGGGCGGCAAGGAAGAACTGGATGCATATCTCGGCTTTCTTAAGGGAGGCTGCTCAAAAGATCCACTCGATTTGCTCAAGGGAGCTGGAGTGGACATGACAAAGCCCGAGCCCGTCGAAGTTGCATTGATTCAATTCGGCGAATTGGTGAAACAACTCGATGAACTGGTGTAGTTCGACGCGCAAGCTAGTGTTTTACAGCAGGCACTTAGCACACCAAGCATTTGCGACGTTGGCGGGGCAAGCCCGACCGTCGCTGCGTATGATTTGTGCCTAGCGGACGCGAGCCTTGTGCTCAATGTTCGCAACATGCTTGGCGTGCTACCGAAAACCAGACATGAAGACAAGAATACTAGAAACACTTCTACTCCCATTCTCTCTTAATAATCGGTTCGAATGCTAGCACACAATTACGTGCTAGCATTTAACACACACACTAAATGTAGTAAAGCGTTTGCAATCTGGGTAATTTACGACTAATTTCCTGCTTAACGCCCCGCGGATTAGTACCCGTCACTAATCCACGAGAACGAGGGATCGAAGTCGAACAATAAGGAGTTGGATTCAAGCGAGCTTGCAAACGAAGGATTCGTTCAAGGTCTTAGTCACCCAAGAGTGGTTTAGATTCCTTATCGATTCAAGTCAATCTTATCCAGGAGGGATTCCTGTATCAAGTTGTTTGAATTGCGAATGCGAATTCAAGTCGGCATCGCCTACTCCATCTTCCGTCGAACTACCGGTCCTCTCAGTCCATTGCGACACGTCACCTTTTCATTTAGGAGGATCCTATCTTATGAACCAACGGCCGCTTATTGGTTTGAACTGCGACTTTCGTGCTACCAATCAAGGTACTCCAGCTTATTGTTATCTCGCTGCAGGTTACTTTGATTCGATTGCCAATGCAGGTGGAATTCCAGTATTGGTACCCCCGACATCCGATCCAGCCCAGTTAGAACAGTTGCTCGATCGACTTGACGGATTTGTATTGGTCGGTGGCGGTGATTTGGATCCTCGCAATGACGGATACATGCTCCATAGCTCCGTTCGCCCGATGGAAGCTCGCCGGGAAGAGTTTGACCGACGCTTAGCACAAGAAATCGCCAATCGTCAAATGAGCCTTATGGCTATTGGCGTTGGCCTCCAACTGATCAACGTTATCAAGGGTGGCAATCTCTTTTATCACCTCCCGATCGACATGCCTTCTGCGATCCCTCACAAAGACCCTCATGATCCAAATCATCGACACTCGTTGGTCGTCGAGTCCAACTCCATCCTCGGTCGCGTTTACGGCGAAGGTGAAATCCGGGTCAACAGCCGCCATCATATGGCCATAGACCGTCTTGCCGATTGTTTCCGCGTCACGGCCAAGTGCCAAGATGGCGTGATCGAAGGAATCGAAAGCAATAGCGACGATTGGCTCGTGGTTGGCTGCCAATTCCACCCTGAATCCGCAGCCGCAAGCGCTCTCGACATCCGCATTTTCGAAGAATTTATCGAAGGCATCATGGCCAAATCGGGCCAGCTGCAACTAGCTGCAGCTTAGACAGCCAATTCGGTCGTTTAACAGTCAGCCAAAGGCGTACTGTGTTGCTGTGGGAGGGCGAGGCTCCTGCCGAGCCATGTATTTCAAGCTCGGCAGGAACCGCGCCCTTCCGGAAAAAGGAAAAATACACACAGTACGACTTGTGCCGTTCTGCCGACCAAGCGAACCGAACAAGTAACTTAAACGAAATGTCCTGCACAGGATGCAGGGTGGATGCGATGTCGACTTGCATTTTTCGAGTGCGGGACAGCGTAGCCATTTGGCACGGACGCCGAATTTCGTTTAGCAAAGCATGGAATGGTTACGGTTGCTTTAATACGAAATGCAAACGAAAATGGCGAGACTAGCTCAACGAGAGCTAACCTCGCCACGGGGGAAGGGAGATATAAGACGCTCTGCAATGATGATGAAGCGTCCTATAATCTAACTTAGGTCGACGGCGATTCACCCGCAAAGTTTTCTGTAGGAAATTGCCATCGTGTCTTCAAAATCGAACCTTAATCTGAAACTTTGTAGCGATTGTCACGATTCTGCCGGCCGGTTGCGGCATAGACTTGCCATGACTTGGCTACCGATTTCCCTCGTATTGCATGTTTTGTTTGCCCTCGGCTGCGTCCCCCAGCGAGAAAAGTCCGTGGTCCTCTATTCCGCTTCGGATCGCGAATACGTTACGCCCATTCTCGATGCGTT
>CANHVO010000286.1 GCA_947463915.1 Planctomycetaceae bacterium | reverse complement strand
TGGCTAGAATTAGCCTAAAGTGCCTGCCAAGCGATTGAGACAATCGCTCTACACTAGCGGCCAAAAGTGTAAAACGATTGTCCTCAATCGTTTCGGCGCTGCTAGCAACAATCGAATTCAGATTCAGACCTCAATTCGCTTCGCGGCCATTCGGCTAAAATGAGCCTAAAGTACCCGCCAAGCGATTGAGACAATCGCCTACTTTCTCGTACGCCCTTACGATGAACAATTCCAAGAAAGTACAGTTCAACGCATTTGATCCCGATGCGGAAATCGAATTCTCAGAACGCAACCTGCCGCACTGGTTTCAAGTCGATGCAGCCATGTTCGTCACCTTTCGCACGATGGATTCACTTCCGAAGGATGTGCTGCTTCGGATGCAGCGTGAACTCGAGGGATGGTTAGCGATCAAGCAACTTCCTTTAGACCTCGCTGCGTCCACCTTCGGCGTCAAGCTTTCGAAACACAATCAACTCCTTGACAGGTTAAACCAAATTGATCGCACCTGTTTCCGAAAGTTATCGGATGGCCTGTTCCATGGTGCCTTGGACGAATGCCATGGCAGGTGCCTCCTGAAACGCCAAGAACTTGCGAAAATCGTGTCTGAAGCGATCCTCCATCATTCAGAAGAGCTCTATGATCTCGACTGTTTCGTGGTGATGCATAATCATGTCCACGTGATGGTCCAGTTTCGTACGGAGAAGGCCAAGTCGATTGTCGGACAAAGTTGGATGCGATATACAGCAAGACAGATCAACTTGAAAACATCGGAGTCGGGTGCATTTTGGCAGGCTGAACCGTTTGACCATGTGATTCGGAGCGCAGAGCAGTTTAATTACTTGCGGAGTTACATAGCCAAAAATCCTATCAAGGCGAGCTTGCTTAGCGATGAGTATTTGCTGTGGCAAAGTCCAGTGTAAAACGATTGTCCTCAGTCGTTTCGGCGCTGCCAGAAACAAACGAATTCAGATTCAGCCCCCAAATCGCTTCGTGGCATGCTTGGCTAGAATTAGCCTAAAGTGCCTGCCAAGCGATTGAGACAATCGCTCTACACTGGCGGCCAAAAGTGTAAAACGATTGTCCTCAATCGTTTCGGCGCTGCCAGAAACAAACGAATTCAGATCCAAACCTCAATTCGCTTCGTGGCATGCTTGGCTAGAATTAGCCTAAAGTGCCTGCCAAGCGATTGAGACAATCGCTCTACACTAGCGGCCAAAAGTGTAAAACGATTGTCCTCAATCGTTTCGGCGCTGCCAGAAACAAACGAATTCAGATCCAAACCTCAATTCGCATCGCGGCAAGCTTGGCTAGAATTAGCCTAAAGTGCCCGCAAAGCGATTGAGACAATCGCTTTACTCTGGCTTATCAGCTAGTCGCCAGCCGCATAATCTCAACCAAAGCCCTAAGCTCCAAAGGTAGCACAGCAGCAAAAGACTTGCTACTCCTGAGAAGGCTGCGGAAAAAATGGCCTCGGGAGAATAGATCAAGGCCCTCCACGAAACGCCAAAAGTTCGTTGGGAATAAAAATTCATCAGTGTGTTCACATAGAACAATGCGGATATCACGAACCAGAAAAAAATAAGCCACGGAATGTGACCGAGTTTCCACGCTTGGAATCTCCTCATACAAGACATGCTCACAAGGATGCTTACCACGCCAAGCAGCGATCCTTGCAAATAGTAGGAAATCGGACGATCATAGCTTGACTGCGAAAAGTACATGTACGAAGCGCTAGCGAGCCCGCAAACAGCCATGAGCTCCAAAAGAGTACCGCTCGATGTTCTTTCGATTTGCACCTCGGTGGCTGACGATTCCAACATCGCGACCTTGCCCCAGTTCCGACGGAGAATGGCATAGATAAAGGCTGAGCCAAAAAGCGTTTGCCAGTACAAAAACTCATGGCTTCGACGCAAGTCTGCCATGTTGATAAAGCTAACGCAAACGGTTAGGACTAACAGACAGGTCGCGACCACTAACCGCAGTCGTTCGGTCCGAATCGGCGTGAACAAAAACAGAATCGGGAACATGGCCCAGCAACCTGAGATTGTGAGAACAGCGAGCAACGGACTTCGATCGATAACTTGAAAACCTCTGGTGTCGATCGAGCTATTCATAGTTGCAACGGCAATCGTCAATGCGATCACAAATCTATGTGCAAGTCCACCACGCCAGTAGAGAATCGGCACCACCGTTGCCAAAATGAGGCATGGCACAAACGAATTTGAAAAAACCAAATACAGTACGTACCTTGGTGGATTGAACCAGCGAACATTATATTGACGCCACAGCCAATCATTTACCATTGGCATGAGCTGTAAACCGAAGTAAATCGCGGCGTGAGCAAGAATAGCAAGTCCTGCTATGCAAACCCAAAAACTTCGAACCGACTCTTTCGATGACGATTCTATGGGAAGTGGCTCATCGTCACTAAATGGATCGTGAGCCCGTTCAAGTCCGCTGGCAGCAATTTTATCGCCTTTATGCTTAAGCTCCGCTTGCAATTACCATCTCCGAAAACTGCGACTTGCTTCTACGTAGAGCAGAAAGGTGTTTATAGAAGAACAAGCCGCCGGCGCTAGCCGCGACAAAGATTTCTGTCAGGGAAACCGTAACGCGGCTAGCGCCCGTGGATCATGAGGGACTACCGAGGAATAACCGCGATGACTTGCCGCGTGCCTGGATCATTGACGTTGACCATGCCATCGTTGCCGACGTCCGCATTCACGCGTCGACCATTCCTACCTACTTCGGTACCTGCGACCGAGTATCCCTGTGGCAAGTACTCGGTGTAAAGCACTTGGCCATTGTTGAGATGCACAGCATAGTGCAACATATAGCTGCCTCGATTCAGCGGTGCCGCGAGTTTGTTCACATAAGAAATCCCTGAGGCTGGCGATGTGGAATGCATCGGGGCAGCGTAAGTCATCGGGACGACTCGTGTGGTATACGCCTGAGGAACATAGTAGCTCGAGCTGCAACCGCATTGAGCTTGCGCGGAGCCAGTCAAAAATGCAAATCCAAGTACGCAAAGCCCTGTCATCGAAATCTTCATTACCATCTCCAATAATAAAACATGGGTGAGGCACATAGTGTGCAAACAAGGTTGGCTAACTAACGCTCTACGGTCGAACGCGGAAAAAGTCGATACGGCGCGATAGTTCTCTGATTAAAGTGTAACAATAATTTCGAGCGTCGTGCATTGTACAGCTTTTCGTCTTTTCCATTTTCGCCATTGGCTTGAGGCGAGTTCCGATTTCCAAAGCACAACGCGCAAGTTTTGAAGTCGCACTGAATTCAGAAAGGTAGCTGAATTCGTGAGAATTCAGACACTTTGCAATTAAGATGCGGCCGGAATTCTCACGAATTCTGCTAAGAAATCACAATTGTGCAACTTCAAAATGCGCAAGCTTGTGAATCGACATTCTAATTCACTAGCTTGCGCGTCGGGCTAAGGCTGTTTTTGTGCTTCAGCAACCAAAAAACACTCAATTCTCGCTGAAATCACCAAGTAACAGACCGTTTCAGTTCCCGGCAGCCTGCAGCAAAGCAGTGACCAACTGCTCAATCGCCAACAAAGCCGATTGCTCCGAAACCGCCGCTTGCTCCATCAATCGCACAATTGCCGATCCAACAATCAAGCCGTCCGAAACCGGAGCCAACAATTTCACGTGTTCAGGCTTGGAGATGCCAAACCCAATGCAAATCGGCAACGGGGTACGTTCTCGCAACCAAGACACTCTCTCCACCAAATCGGGTGGAAGCTCAGTTCGCTCGCCGGTAATCCCTGTCACACTCACGAAGTAGAGAAATCCACTAGACTGCTCAGCAATCTTCAATGCCCTCTCACGAGGTGTTGTGGGTGTTACTAACTGAATCAAATTAAACTTCTTGGCTGCGCAGATCTTAGCAAGCGAGCTACTCTCCTCGACCAACAAATCGGGAACAATCGCGCCTGAAAAGCCAGCCGTCATCGCATCTTCGACAAATCGCTCTGGCCCTTGTCGGTGAATGATCGCATAGCTTACCATCGAAACCATCGGCATCGATAGATTCGGTTTCTCAAGAGCAATCTGATCAAAGATATCATGTAGCTTGACTTTGTTCCCAAGCGCACGCGTATACGAGGCTTGAATCACCGGCCCGTCAGCAATTGGATCGCTGTACGGAATTCCAACTTCCGCCATGGAACAACCAAGTTGATCCAATTTGTGGAGCACTTTTCGTGTGAAGGCTAAATTGGGATCTGCAGCTGTGATAAAAGGCATAAAGGCCTTCTTGCCCTCTGCTTTGAGACGGACAAAAAGATCGTCAATGGATGTCATTTCGTGTTCCAATCCTACAGTGTGTTAGAGTGCCGCCCAACTACCAAGCTTGTCCGCGAAGCCGCGCAAGTTCGGCTGCGTCTTTGTCTCCCCGACCGGACAGACAAATCACTAAGTGTTGATCGGGGGACATCGTCTTGGCGGTTTCAGTAGCTTTTGCAACAGCATGGCACGTTTCCAATGCAGTCAAAATCCCTTCGTTACGAGCAAGGAAATCAAATGCTCCGAGTGCTTCATCATCGCGACAAGAAGTATACTCAACCCGTTTGGAGTCCTTCCAGTAACTATGCTCTGGTCCAACACCGGGATAGTCCAAGCCGGCAGACATGGAGTGAACGTCGCTTGTCTGACCATCTTCGTCTTGCATCACGTAGCTGTAAGAGCCATGAAGGACACCAGGCGATCCGTAGCTTAATGGGGACGCGTGATCGCCCGCAGCAGAGCTACGACCGCCAGCTTCAACGCCAATCAGGCGAACACTGTGGTCATCTACGAATGGGTAGAACATCCCAGCTGCATTACTGCCACCTCCGACACAAGCCACAATCGTGTCCGGCAATCGACCGATGGCTGACAAGCATTGTTCGCGGCACTCGCGCCCGATCACGCTTTGGAAGTCTCGCACCATCATCGGGAATGGATGCGGTCCGATGACAGAGCCGATAATGTAATGCGTATTCTCAACGCTCGACATCCAATCACGCATGGCTTCGTTGACTGCGTCTCGCAACGTCCGTGAGCCGCTTTCGACTGGTCGCACCTCGGCTCCCATCAATCGCATGCTGAAAACATTTGGCTTCTGTCGCCGTACGTCCTCCGAACCCATGTACACCACGCACGGCAGACCGAAGTGCGCACATGCGGTTGCGGATGCAACACCGTGCTGGCCCGCTCCCGTTTCCGCGATTACGCGAGTCTTCTTCATTCGCAGCGTCAACAAGGCCTGCCCGAGCGTGTTGTTGATTTTGTGGGCGCCGGTGTGATTGAGGTCCTCTCGCTTCAGCCAGATTTGAGCCCCGCCAAGCTGTTTGCTCAGCCGCTTGGCATGATACAGTGGAGACGGTCGACCGACAAAACGATGCAATAGCTCGTTCAATTCGGCGTGAAAATCAGGATCCTTGATGGCTCGATCGTATTCGACGACCAACTCGTCCAGAGCTCGTGTCAACGTTTCTGGCACATAGCGGCCACCAAAGTCTCCGAAGCGTCCGTTTCGATCAGGAACCTGTTTGGTTGCGGTGGTTTCGGTCAAGTTCTTAGATGCTTCTTGGGGATGGGCAAGACTCATTCGGTCTCAGCGATCGTAGGAGGGATTAACAAATTTATTTTCAAAAACAATTTCAAGTTTCATTCAACGTACCTTACTCCCCCTCGCAAAAGGGAGTGAGGGCCGGCAATGCTGTGCAGCATTTTCCGCTGCTAAAAGCAGGGTTTTGTGTAGCGAAAGTCGTCAAGACTTTCGGCTGCATCGCCAAAACGACCGAAACTCTTGACGAGTTTCGCTTCAAAATGCTTCACAGCGTTGGGGGGCATGTATTGTCGAGCGGTAGTAAAAATCGGTCAAGCTGCAAACGAAGCTAGTTTCGCATGAGCTTTGCCCAGCCAATCGGCGGTCATTCGAATCTCTTCTTCGGTCGTAAATCGCCCTAAACCAAATCGCAAACTGGACCGTGCTTGGTCGACACTAAGGCCAATTCCCAACAATACGTGGCTAGGATGGGGGTCGGCGGACGTGCAAGCGCTACCGCTGCTAACCGCCAAATCCGGAACTGCCAACATCAGCGACTGCCCCTCGACTTTCGGGAAACAAACGTTGAGGTTGTTGGCAAGCCGTTTTTCGGCGATCAATTCTGGGCCGTTCAGGTTTAGACCGTCAATCTGTTCGTTGAGCAACAACCAAAGTAAATTTCGAAGTCTTTCCTGTTCCGCCATTTCCGTTCCGCGGTTGGCTGCAGCAAGCTCCATGGCTTTCGCCATTCCAATGATACCGACGCTATTGAGTGTCCCGGAACGAAGATTCTGTTGCTGCCCGCCACCCAGGATTTGAGGCTGCAATTGGACCGAACTCGGCGACTGTCGGACGATCAAGCCGCCGATTCCTTTAGGACCGTAAAACTTGTGCGCTGAAAAACTAACCAAATCCACCCCCAAAGCCTGAACATCGATCGGCATTCGACCAACGGCTTGGCTGGCATCGGTGTGAAGCGGAACTTCGAAGCGTTGGCAAATCTTCGCAATCTCAGATAAAGGCTGAATGGCGCCTATCTCGTTGTTCGCCATCATCACACTGACCAGCGCCGTATTCTCGTTGATGGCTTCGGAAATGCGATCCAGCTCCACGATTCCGGTATCCGTTTCATTGCATTGAAGAACAGGGAACCGAATGATTTCGAATCCATTTTTCTCTAGCCTGGAAAGTGGATCGAGCAATGCACGATGTTCGGTCATCAATGTGACGATGGTGCGTCTCTTCTGTTTAGGATGCAAGGCGACACCGAACAATGCGAGGTTGTTGCTCTCCGTTGCACCGCTGGTCACGATGAGTTCGTCGCTGGCAACATTAAAAAGACCAGCCATACCGGAAACGGCTGAGTCCACCCATTCACCGACGAGACGCCCGGGCGCGTGACTTGAGCTGCCAGGATTGGCATAATGCGTATCCATCAGTGGCAACATGGCTGCAATCACCGCGGGATCGATCCGCGTCGTCGCTTGATTGTCCAGATAGATGGTCATCCCTACGCTTCCGCGGAAACGAGAACGCCGACACAATGACCTTGATGCGTTTGCGAGATCTTGATGAAGTGCTCTTTGGTCCGAGGCTTGGCTTGCCTCGAAATGACCTGAATCGGACAGTCGGCGGCTGTCGTTTGATGGTTGGGTGTCGGCGCAATTTGACCTGCTCGCATTCCAGCCAAAGATGCGATCCATTCGACCAAACCAGAACCACTCATGGAATCGCCGATCGCTCCTTTGTAGGAGACGACAGGCACGTCCTTAAGCACGTTGGCTATCGCGCGGGCTTCTGCGGCATCGAGAGCGATCGTGCCGTTTGCGGCGGTATTCACATGGTCAATGTCATCAATCCCCAACCCGGATTTCTGAAGCAAATGAGTCAACGCATTTTCGGTTGCTAATTGGGTGCCGCTCCATCGTGTCTCGGTTCCATTGCCAAAGGTATTTGCCCAGCCCGTGATCGTCCCGAAAATCGTCGCGTTGCGTGCTTCGGCATGCGAGCGACGTTCCAGAATCACCGACGAAGCCGACTCGCCAGAAACGGAGCCGTCGCGGTCTTTATCAAAAGGTTTGCAAGCGGATGAAGGATTGCTGTACGCCTTGGAGTAGTCGTCTTCATGGCGTTGTAGCATCCGAGTGTAGGTGTTTTGGGAAGCCGTTGAACCGACCACCATGACATCTGCATTGCCTCGCCGTATCACGTTGATCGCTTCCAAGGTAGCGTTTAAACCGCTGGTACCAAGAGTTGTGATCGTATTGCAGGGACCTCGCGAATCGAGCGCTATTCCCACGTGGCAAGCAGCCATGTTGGGCAGCGACTTGAGCATCCAAAGCGGATACATATTCTCGATGGCCTCGGTTGCCCATCGGCTGTGATCCATAATGCCATCGGCCGCGCACAACCGAACGATGCTTTGGACATCGTCCGTTTCACTAAAAATAATGTCGCCGGAAAACACCGTTCCAAGCCGATCGGACGCAACGGAAGTAGGGGAAACACCGGCCATTCCACAGGCTTGCATCGCGGCCCCAAAGCCCAATTGGATCTCGCGGCACATCACCTTGATGATTTTCTTGGGTTGCACGTGCAGCTTGGGGTCGAAGTCACGAATGATCGATCCCATCCAGTACTGACCATCGACTCCTTGAGCGGGATTCAAAAAACCAATTGCGGATTCACATCGGAGAAGAGACTGGTAGTAGCTTTCAACATCATGACCAAGAGGCGTGATCGCTCCGTAACCGGTGATCACAACATCGTCTGGCCCAGGGGCTCGTTTCGAGTTCATCAATGGACCTAAATCTGGTAGTTCGAATCGTGTACTAGCTCATCGCCTTGCCCGCTTCGAATCCGAAGTTTGGGCTTTTCCAAAACAACCGTGGAATGTGGAGCAACACTGCTCGTAACCCAAACACTCGAACCGATCACGCTATCATGTCCGACGGTTGTCCGGCCACCTAATATGGTCGCATTCGCGTAAATCACAACCCTGTCCTCAATCGTCGGATGCCTCTTTGTTCCGCGGATCAATTGTCCATCCGCGTCGGTCGCAAAACTAAGAGCCCCCAGCGTTACTCCTTGATAGATCTTAACGTGGTCCCCGATGTCGCACGTTTCCCCAATTACCACACCTGTTCCGTGGTCGATAAAGAACGATTCACCGATGGTTGCACCAGGATGAATATCGATCCCCGTTTGCTTGTGAGCCCACTCGGTCATCATCCGTGGAATAAATGGGACTGCAAAGTGCACCAGTTCGTGAGCGATACGGTAAATCGTGACCGCTTCCAATCCCGGGAAGCAGAAAATAATTTCGTCACGGTTCGAGACACTGGGGTCGCCATCATAAGCCGCCTCGACGTCTTTAGCCAAAGTCGCACGAAGATGCGGAATTCGTTCTAACAATGCAATCGCAATCGACTGCCCCTTGGCCTCGTAGTCAATGGGATTATCGCAAGGATTGAAATTTGGTGTTTTGGCATCAACCTTGTCGGCATGGAGCAATGCGCGAGCGATTTGGGTCGTCAATCGATCGTGCAGTGAATCGACGAGATTACCGACGTGGTACGTGACGTTACCCGCGTGCAAGCCTTCTCGTCTGCGAAATCCCGGATAGAGGAGGTCTTTGAAATCCTCAAGGATTTGAACGATCACCTCGTACTTCGGAAGCGGGCAGTGCCCAAGGTGATTGATACGATCGCGCGCATTGTAGGTACGCACAATCGCATCCGTCAGGCGTGGAAGCTGTTCCTTGAGTCGAAAATCGGATGCCATCTTGTTTACCGGTCTGTGCCGATGTGTTTGGTTCGTATGGATTGTGAATCAAAGATCG
>CANHVO010000285.1 GCA_947463915.1 Planctomycetaceae bacterium | reverse complement strand
CTATCGTTAACTCCAATCGGTGCATCATTTCTCGGAGTCAACGTAATCGTAAATGTCTTCGCTGCCGACTGATTCACGTTTGGCAGAGTATTCGCACCATTATCGCGAGCCACGACACTAACGATTGCAGAACCAAACGCATCTTGGGCAGGAACGAAATCAAGTACTCCGGTCGAACTTATAGTAGGTTGGACCGAGAACAAGCTCGTATTGTTGTTCGACGTAATGATGGAAATAATTTGGCCGATTTCATCATTGCCCGTCCGCGGTGTGCTGTTCATCCCTTCGGCAGGAACAATATCCCTGATGACAGCGGCAGTGTAACGATTCGAGTCTTCATCAACGGTTACGTTTCCTATGACATTGAAGCCAGGAGCGTCATTGACTGGGTTTGCGACGATTGTCAGCTTGGCCACCGCCGATCGATTGATGTCCGGGGATGCTCCCAAGCCACTATCGACAGCTACCACGTCTACGATTGCACGGCCGTTCGCATCTTTTGCAAGTGTAAAGGTCAGTACTCCAGTCGAACTAACTGCAGGAAGTACCGCAAAAAGTGCGTCGTTGTCGGTAGTGATCGCAAACCTAACCGTTTGAGCTAGCGTCGGGGGAAGTCCGTTCAGTTCATCAAGAGCACTCGACGGTCCAGCTTGGATCGCAGACGCCCAAGGAGCCGAAAACGGGGCCGAATCTTCTTGGACGGCAATATCGTTGCCGGGGATAAACTGCGGTGGATCATTCACAGCAGCCAATTGGATTGTGATGGTGCCAGTAGCGCTCTGCTGCGGGCTGCCATCGTCCGTCACAACATATCGAATCAAGTCATCGCCAGCGTAGTTCAGCGGCGGATTGTAAATGAAACTAATGATCTGATCGGACTGTTGTCCTGTTCCGAAGACCGGCGTCACGACCCCACCACGATCAGTTGTCCGCTCGATTTGCGTCATTCGAACGACTTGGGCACTCTCATCCGCTGGTCCAGGTGCGTCTGGCCTTTCCGGCGATGCTGAATTAATGATGCTCGCAGCGGTAAAGGATGCCTGTGTATCTTCTGTTCCTGGGCGAATGTGCACGCTCGGAATTGGTGGGTCATTGACGGGATTGATATTTAGGGTGAACGTCTGAGTCGCAGATTGATTCACGCTCGGACTTACATTCGAACCGCTATCCCGAAGCGAAACAACAATGCGTCGATTGAGTAAACGACCGTCGGAATCCCGTGTGTTATTGTTTACGTCCCTAGCCGTTTGGAAAACAAGTGTCCCATCCGGTTGAATCGATGGCTGGACCGCGAACACAGTTGGATCCGCAGCAGTAACAATAAACGTTAGCTCCTGTGTGCTCTCATCCACGGCTGACGCTGGACCTGGTCGAATTCCGGTGGCAAAGCCCGGAATCGTTGCCACACCTTGATCTTCGGCCACGGTAGTCGACGCAGGGACGGTAAACTCAGGAGCGTCATTCACAGAACGAACATTAATCGTATAAGTCGCTGTTGGCCCTGTGTTGCTATTTGGCGGCGGTCCAGCAAGTCCGCTGTCTCGCAATCGAATGATAAAGACGGACGAGCCGCTTCGATTTGCCTCCGTGCGGAAAATCAATCGCCCTGCGGAATCGATGGTTGGCAGTTGCGAGAAAATGGACGGGTTCGAAATGATAACCGGCTCAAAAGACAAGCCTTGAGCAGCGACAGATTCCAATCCCGCTTCGTCTCTCGCAGTCGCTGGCCCTTGTCGAAGATTCAACGCGAAATCATCAATGATGGTGACTGGCTGGTTGTTCAGCGTCTCATTGTCTTCGTCAACATTGATTGTCGTCTTCGAAGGATTGATCGAGAAAAACGGTGAGTCATTGATTGCAGCCGCAACGATAGTCAATGTCTTGGACGAAGCTTCAACAGGTGAGCCGTTATCCCTTACCGTCACCACGATTTCCAATGAACCTGTGAATAGGCTATTCACGTCCGGCGCCAATTGGAATTCCAAATCGCCCGAACCGTTCAGTGTTGGTCCAAAGCTGAACAAAGACGGATTGACAGCACTTACGGTCGGAACGGCTGTTTGATTTGCGGTTTCGTCAACCGCGGTGGACGGTCCAACCAAAACGTTCGATACAAACCCTGGAATAGTGGTCCGCGGGGCATCTTCTGTCGTGTTGAAGGTCGTTTGAGAAATCGTAAACGTCGGTGCATCGTTGACCTGAGTCACATTGATGGTCACCGTTCTTCTCAGGGACAAAGGTCCATTTGGGAAAGTCCCCGGTCCGCTTTGGTCGTCAGCTTGCAACTCCACCAAAATTGGTCCTGAATTGACGTTGTTGACGTCTGGTGCAAGCGTAAAGGTGAAATTGGCCGTGCCACCATGAGCAATCGACAAAGGATTGACTGCTGGCTGAACAGCAAAGCGAGTTGGGTCCAAAGCTCGAACGCGGAACGTTACTCTCTGTGTAGCGATCTCGTCCGCCGCCGTGGATGGCCCGACCTGCACATTGGTGATGAAACCAGTCAGATTTTGAGCACCTGGATCCTCAGACAAATTGATCGTGGCGTTAGGCAGGCTAAACGACGGTGCATCATTGATCGCGGCGATGTCAAAGGCAAATGTGTTTGGCAGAGCACTCGTATCGATACCCGAGTTTGCGGTACCGCCATTGTCACGTACCCTGAAAGTGAACGAGCCTTTATTCGGTCCGTTGATGTCTGTTGCCGGAGTAAATGTCAATGAAGAAATCGCAGCAACTGGAATCACTTGCCCAGCGACAACATTGGCTGATCCAATCCTCAGAACTCCCTCTGAGGCTGTTGGCAACGTAAGGATTTGCACTTCCAACAACGAATTGCTTGCCGGTACGTCAGTCGGGTCATTGAAGCCGAAATTCGCGGCGGAAAACACAAAGGGTACCCCATTGTTATCTTCGTTAATCGCCTGACGATTGTCCGTTCCAAATGGAGCGTCATTGACCGGTGTAATCGTGATCGTCACTGTAGCCGGCTGAGTGCTGACCAATCGTGGGTCCGTGACTTCGTAAACAAATGTATCCGTAAAGTCGATTGAACCATCGGGTCGCAACGTACCGAAGAAGTTGTCGGCCGGTGTGTAACTAAACGATCCGTCAGCCCTAAGCGTAAAGCTCTTTGCATGCCGAGGAGCTACTAGAGGTTGAACTCCGTCGGTCGGAATCAAATTGCTATCGAACACGCTAAACGGATCGCCATCTGCGTCGCTATCGTTGCCAAGAACGCCAGGGGCAGCGACATTTAGCGTATTGTCTTCGAGGACTTGGAAGTTGCCGTCGTTGACTGCTGTTGGGGGTGTCCCACGAAGCACTTCAATCAAGTGATCTTCGACTTCGCCACCGATGCCTAGTCCGGTCGTAATCAGTCCGCCGGTAGCACTCAAACGGAATCGAGCGGTGGTGTACCCGATCGCTGCTGCCGCAGGGGTCGACACAAGGAATGTGTTGAGTCCAGCAATAACTGGCTCTGACATTATGACTCGCTCACCAACGTCATCGAAATCGTTGTCTTGGTTCCAGTCGACCCAAGCGTCCAAGTATCCTGTGTCCGTTGACGTGACACCAACCGAAACCGCTGGCGTTCTCGAGTTGAATTGACCATTGAATTGAACGCCATCCTCATCGTCCGCATTGACCCTAATGGTGTCTACGGTGCCTGCCTCAATGGCTGCGGGAGGCAATCTCAATTTGCCAGCCGAAATCGCATCGTTGATCGCCGACAGGACTGCAGTCGTGACGCTTGCCTGAGTTTGAACACCTGCCGTCAAATCAAGCGTGATGGCGGTGTTGCCCGCAAGCAATGGTGTTGGAGACGCAGAGTTGATGAATTGGAACGTTACCGAACGGCCTGAGCCGTCCTGGATTGTAAACGTTTGCCCCGCAGTTAGACCTGCAACATTCGAAGCCACTACGATTCCAACGTCTCCACTGGCTTGCTTGGTAACAAATCCACCGCTATTGCTGAGGTCAAACACATGAGCAAATGAACCTCCCAATGCTACCGTGTTTCCATCCGCGACAGGAGTGATTCCGGTGATCATCCCTCTGACGATGGCATTGTTGAAAATCCCGTTTGCGATTGTCGCGGCAGTTTGTTGAGCTGTCATTCCGACGGTCAAGTTGATGCCAATGTTTAGGTTAGCCGTATCTTTGGTTGCAAGAACCCACCGAGCTGCGGCAAGATCGGTTGCAAACACACCGGAGGTATGTGCGGCCAAACTTTGATAAAGGGATCCACCATTGGTGATGAAGACACCAGCTGCGTAAGAGGTGCCTGTTACCCAAGCGGTAGTGTTCGTGAATTCGAACGTCACATTCTTGCCAACGGCATCCGTTATGCTAAAGGTCCTGCCAACAATCGCTGGGAATACCGGTGTGGAAACGATTACTTTCGTCGCTCCTCGGTTGGTTAACGATAGCGGCACACCAGCGGAGAAGCTAAACGCTGAGCCCAAATCGTCACCGTCCGCTGCAGGGCTTGGGGTTCCATTCAAGTCCGCATCTGCGAACTGTCCTAGAGCAAGCACTGGTACATCCGATGGGAACAAAGCATGCCTTGCTCCATTGTCTGCCTGCCGGGTACCGCTCGATGCAGCAGATGTGGATCTCTGCATCGCGTCACCGTAGTCAACGCCGACCTCAGGCATGACGATGGTAAACTGGGTCAGTGAGCTCGACCGATTGGCTTGAAGCGGATTTTGGGCAACATCCGTGATCGCAGGAATTGCGACAGAAGTAAGAGTCGCGAGCGAAGGCGAAATCACCAAATTGCTGACACCACTGATCAGAATCTGATCAATAGCCATGGCGGATGCGGTCACGCCCGCGTTGACGAGGTTGTTCGCCCGGAGTGCCTTTAGCAGTGCACCCGCGACCATGGCTGGTGTAAAGCTCGCTTGATAACGAACTGGAATCGCTCCACTCGCGACACCGTCGCCTGAATCAAACTCCATGACAACCGGCGTCGATCCAGCGTTGAACGTAATCCTCTGGCCATCGATCAAGGCACTGCCGCTAGGCATGCTCAAACGGTGTGAGAACTTGTTGACAAGTGTTACCTCGTACGTGCTGTCCGCTCGCCAGAAACCGGACAACGGAGTAAAGCGAATCGTTCGGCTGGAAGCGTTGTATCCAAAAACGTAATCCACTCCCGACCGAAGGAAACGACCATTTTCAGTCAGGGCAACCGAGTTGTCGGTAACAGTGGCCGCATCTGGCCCCGTACCCTCTGGTTCAAAGAGCAGAATCGAGAACGAATCCAAAGTTCCTGAGGACAACCGAATGTAGGTGTTGGAACGATCAATATCCAAGATGTCTGGGTCGTTATCGATCGGAACTTGAATGATCGCAACCGGTCCGAAGAAATCGGCACGATCATACGCACCTCGATCCTTGAACGGATTCGCCCCTGTGCCGTCTGGGCTGCTGACGGAGGCGTCGTCTACGCGGAGTTGTCCGGTCAAGTCGAAATCTGGTGCCAAAATCGGGCTATCTGGGATTCCGAGAACTTGACGTACCGTAGTCATTTCCTGGCGGTCGTTCTGCGAATCTGCCGAACTATCGATAGCCCGAGTTCCCGAAGCCAAATAGAAATTGCGTGCTGCCGCATTGACGAACAATGGGTCGCTAGCCGACAGAAGTTGCGGTTTGTTACCCAGTAAAGCAGAACCTCCGACGTTGTTTGTGTTCCCCTTGTAAAGAGTCGACCCAATCACCGTGGTCGAACTCGATGCATCCACGTTGATACCAACAGCATTTGACGCAACGATGTTGTTCAACAACGTTGGGCTTGCGTTGTCCGTTACGTTGATACCAATGCCCGAGCCATTAATTCCGACAATCGTATTGTTGACGATGCGGCCAAATGGCACTGGAGCTTCTACGGTATTCGCTGATCGCTGATCTCCGCTGAACAGAATTCCACCAACCGCAGCGGAATAGATAAGATTGTTCACAATGACAGGTCCAGGAACCAACCCGGTAGCATTGAATTGCAGTAGATTTCGAACTGCACCCGGGTGCGGCAAAGCACCTGCAAGCGGAGCCAGAGAATTGTTCCGTGCACCTGCATCCACCACAATTCCGACACCCGAAACATCTCGAACGATATTGCTGGAGATCATGATCTGACCTTGATCGCGGTCGCGATTCTGGTCGCCAGCTTCATTAGGTTTGAAGGTGTCGATGCCAAACAGGATAAAACCTGAGCCCGTTGGACTGGATGCCGTTGTGAATCGAGTGGTACCGAAATTTCCTCCGCCAAGATTGTTGGTGGCCACGCTCGACGTGCTATGGACGTTCACGATTCGCGAATTCGAGGTTTTGCCGACAAAAGCCGCTCCGGAAACCGTTCCGTCCGACATGCCCGCGCGAACGTCCAGAATGGACCCGGATGCGGCACTATTGATAGCGTCTCGCATGCTCTGCCCGACGCTTGTCGCTGAGCTAACGCTCGAGAATGGGACCCGAATGTTACCTTGGGCTACCCCCAGACGAGGGCCGCTAACGATACTCGTATCGTCAAACTCATAGGTCGCAATCGTGGTGCCGTTGCTCAGCTGGTACGTTTGACCGTCAAATATCTGGGACCCACGCGGAGCCACCAAAGCCAAACTCTGCGAGTTGCGGTCATTCGTATCGAAAGAAGTTGCAAGGATTAGATTTGGGAAAGCGGCACCGCCACTACCGTAAGTCGCACCGCGACGTATTTCGACTTGGTACGTGCCTGTCTCAACTTCACTGTAAAGAGGATTAGGCTCATGTCGCGGGTTCTTCGAAAAGGAGGTTACCGACGCAGTGCCATTGGACTGGTAAGTGACCATTTCTCCGCGTTCTGCAAAGCCGATGACGATATCGTCAATGTAAACTCCTTCGAAGCGATTCGCTTGTCCGCGTTGAGCTCCATTGCCCACGACATTCGTGATTCCACTGTACCCTTCCCCAAATTCATCGCCCTGAAGGCTGCCTGAAGTCAAGAGTGGTCCCCGGCTAAAGACGGTTCGGTTGAACAGAAGGATGGAACGATCCTGAACGCGTATAGGTGCCAAGTTGCTTGCCTGACCTGGGGCATTAAATGCTCTCGCCATGGCTACGCGAATCGCATCTCGCACTTGAATCGCGGTCATGTCTCTACTAACCAATACCTGATTCGTTCCGACAGAAACTCCAGGTCGATCCAAAACGAAACTCGCAGGCAGCGTCGCCGACACGAATGACGTAGGATTCACGGCATTGATGACAGAAATAATGCTCGGCGTAACCGGGTCGACAACTGCCAAGAGCCCTCGCGCAGTCAGCTTTGGCACAATCCTCGCTGCAATGGTCTCTGCGGACTCGTTTACCGCAAACAGAATATTGTTTCCAGTGTTGTTGGCATTCGAAAAAGTATACGTCACTCCATCGACTTCAAATTGATCGCCGTTTGCCAATCTTGCTCCCGATGGAATTTGCAACATCAATCCGAAGTCGAATTCAAATACCGTATCGATGATCGTAGGCGGAGTCGGGTTTGGATTGACAATCGTTTGACGAAGGGTGAACTGCCTTTGGCCTACAGGAGTTGGAATATCACTTGCGGGGATGGCTGTCAGCTGGATGCCACCGACTCCGACATTGAACGAGCCAGCAGTGCTAAAGTCGAATCGCAATCGCAAGTCCTTTTGGCCAGCGAATCGGCTAAGATCCAGTCTTGCTTGCCTCCAAGTATCCGGTGCAGTTTGACCGTTGAACGTCGCCCCAGCATCGAACAATTCCGAAACCTGCCGATTTAGCGCGTTGGCTTGATCTACCTCAAACGGATAATCCAACTCATCTCGAGGGCCAACATTCCGTATCGCATCGTACTGTGAATTGTTGGTTGCCAACAATTGCCATGCTCCGGTCGAATCGCTCGCAAAGACACGCAATGCATCTTTCATCAACGGTCCTTGAGTCGGATCGCTCGCGTTGGCGTTCTCTGTTTGCAAGTAATAGTTGAAGTAAAGAGTTGGCTTGTCGCCAGGGCTGTAGTTGGATAGATCAATTAGATTACTGATCGTGGAGCCCTTTGCACCACCTGGGAAGTCGTAGGTGTTTTCGCGGGCCGCACTATAGCCTGGGAAGCTCGCATCAATTGGATTGTTGACACCGGTCCAGTTACCGGTCTGCCGGCGTCCGTCCGTCGGATTGTCAAACCCAAAATAGAGACTATCGCCACCATTTTCTTGTGTTCGACGAGAACCGTCAAACGAAACATTGACACCGTGCCCGGCGTCTGCTCCTCGATTTTCGGATTGGTGCCAAAGGTTTACGTCAAGATTCGAGAATGCTAAGCCGCTTGGGTTTGTCGCAGCCGTTTGGATAAACCACTGAGCATCAGGGAACACGTGCGCTGGTCTTCCCAGGGTGTCAAACGCGTAAAGTAACCCACTTGTATCAATACCAAATAGGATATTGCTCAATCCCGCGGCAAGCGTTGTCGAAAACTGAAGATTGCTCTCTGCGTTACGCGGTCCAGCGACCAAACTTGCGAACTGGACTCTTTGCCTTGTCGTCGTATTGTAGATCGTCTCAATATAATCGCCGTTGTTGGTAGTGCCATTCGGGTTGAACGACCCGACCCCCACCTGGAACAGGTCTCCTTGATCACTCACGCCGTACATGTTTGTTCCGGCGAATGCCAAACCAGTTACGAGACCGGATACCGGTAGCGAAAGAACGGCATTCCTTAACTCGCCGCGATCACTGGTCGTCGCTTGAACGAAGGTTGATCTAGCAGGAAGCCAAATTCGATCTCCCTCAACAAATTGGCTTAGGGGTTCGATGGCCTGAATCGCGTTGAACAATCTCGTGTTCAGGGTCGCCGCAGAATCCGTAAAGCTGAAAGGAAGAGCAGTGCCAACCACGGTCGGGCTTGTGAAAGAGATTGTCGGAGTATTGGTGAAGTCTCCCCCAGAAGCTCCTGACAGAATGAGACGCGTCCCGTTCGCAGAAGCATCAATTCCCATCCCAAATGCATCAATCGTTGATATCAAGACAGGCATCGCCCCCGGAGTGGAAGCAGTCGGCGGAACCTGAGTATCGTTTAGATTGGTATAATACTCCTCGATCGGCACCAATTCCGTATTGGAGAGACTTGCAATCCTCAGTGGATTAATACCACCCAAAGAGAAAACAAACAAATCTGACGCGCCGGTTAAATTGATTGCCACTCCTCCATTCGCAGCGGTAGCAGTGACTCCGATGGCAGGAGCATTGCTTATGGCAGTCGCTATCGCCTGCGAGAGGACAGCCTGAGTCACAGTACTAGCGTTGTATACAATTGGTATGTTGCCCGGCGTGACATTCGACGGAGTTGTCAAGATATTGTCGAATTCGAAAGTCTGAATACTTCCATTTTGCGAAATGATGGTGAAAGCGGCTCCTTCATACGTTTGACCTCCAGAAAGAGTCGGG
>CANHVO010000284.1 GCA_947463915.1 Planctomycetaceae bacterium | reverse complement strand
GAGCGATTGTCTCAATCGCTCGGCGGGCACTTTAGGCCCTATCCCGAAGAACAAAGAAGCCACGAATTGAAGATGCAATTGGAATGCGATTGTGGTCTGCACTTCCGAAACGATTGAGGACAATTGTTTTACACTCGCCTTTGGCGGTGCGACGAACAGTGTAGAGCGATTGTCTCAATCGCACGGCGGGCACTTTAGGCCCCATCCCGAAGAACAAAGAAGCCACGACTTGAAGATGCAATTGGAATGCGAGTGTGGTCTGCACATCCGAAACGATTGGGGACAATCGTTTTACACTCGCCTTTGGCGGTGCGACGAACAGGTAGAGCGATTGTCTCAATCGCTCGGCGGGCACTTTAGGCCCTATCCCGAAGAACAAAGAAGCCACGAATTGAAGATGCAATTGGAATGCGAGTGTGGTCTGCACTTCCGAAACGATTGAGGACAATCGTTTTATACTCGCCTTTGGCGGTGCGACGAATAGTGTAGAGCGATTGTCTCAATCGCTCGGCGGGCACTTTAGGCCCTATCCCGAAGAACAAAGAAGCTACGAATTGAAGATACAATTGGAATGCGATTGTGGTCTGCACTTCCGAAACGATTGGGGACAATCGTTTTACACTCGCCTTTGGCGGTGCGACAAATCAGAGGAGGCATTTTCGGCACGCGGCCCATTAGAACACCAAAGCGGTGTCCGGTCGGGACAAGCCCGAACCGGACAAAACGACAAATATCAAATGGCGTTCGCCCCGGCTTCCTAGTTCTCTCTACCGCCGGAGATTCCGAACCCAGCCGAGCATGACCGCGAGTACTACTCCCACCACTAGAAATGGGCCTGTGATATAAAGCGTCTTGGGTTTGTAAACGAATAGCGCGGCGGCAAAGACAATCGCAACGAATAAGATCGCACCACTCGGTGCCTTCCATAGCGTTTCAAATCCGGGCCATGCCAGCCATGTGCACATAAAAACAATGCCAACTTTGCCAAACACATCCGAAGCCAACGAGGAGTCTTTTGGCAAAAGCGATGGTTGAAAATGCAGCACAACAGCCAGCATCATCAAACCAAGTCCCGCAGCCAAGACCATCCAACGTACGTGAGTCCTTTCGTTGCCGACGAGATTTGGCTTCGGCTTAGGTTTTGAACTGCCGCTACGATTCGGCTTGTCTGCCATCAATAGGCCTCAAGCAATCGGAGCCAACGTTGCAGCTTGCCGACGATCTGTGAATCTTGCATTTTGGCTGCTGTCATGTCATCGGTATGAAAAGAAACGCTACAGCCCACCTTCTGCGCTTGCTGAACGAAAGTGGTGAGAGTAGGGTCCGTACCGTTGATGAAAAAATGAAGTGACTTGAGTGGCTCTGCGACAGGAACTCGTGCTCTCGGCGGTATCTTGGCATTGCACAGCCACACTCCACGGTAGGTCTCTGCACCTTGAATACCAGAGATCAGCCCCGGCAGCATGCCCGCAGATATTCCGCCAACACAAATACGTCTTTTGTCGATGGTGTAATTGTTGGAAACATAAGATCGAAGCCGCACACCAATCTCGACTTCATCCAACGCCCAACCCTTTTCGTCGGCTGACTGTGCCACGACAATGATCCAGCGACTTTCTCGCGCAAAGAGCTCCCATGCATCAGCCCATTGCTTTTGATCTTGCGTTCCCGCTTCTGCGAAGATGATGAGCAAGCCGTGGGGAATGGTGTCGAAGTAGTTGGATGGCACAATCGCAAAAGCTTTGTTCTTGACGTCACCTAGCGGCAACTGAACAGTCCCTTTGGCGCCTTTGGGCTCAGGCGGATTCTCGGGTAATGGTACTTTTACAATGGGCCACTCCAAATCTTGTTCAGGATGCGACTCCATCGTGACCTCAACGCTCCTAGATTTACCGTCCCGTTCCAGCTTCAATGCGATCGGCTCTCGGTAGTCCAAAAATGCAAGCCGAGTATTCAGTGGCGACTTTTCGTCGACAGTGAATTCACCCACACTCACAATAGATTCGCCGATCTCAATGCCAGCTTTGGCAGCTGGTGAGTTAGGCAGGACACTGAGCACACGCGGCGAAGCCACGGGACTATTGGTGTCGATCACAACACCCAAAAACGGCTCGCGATAGGTCGGTAACTCTTTGACCAAGTTAACGTCAAACTGTTTCTTGACACCCTCACGTTCCACTTCGAATACCATGCTTTGCTCTGCATCGAGCGGGCCCATGATATGTTTGAGCTGCGAGTGCATTGCAACCGCCTTCAGAACTTCGCGTGTTTTGCCGGCTCCGACAATCCGATCACCAGCCCGCATCCCTGACTTGGCGGCTGGCGAACCAGGCGTCACGCCACTCAATAGAATCTCAGGCGAAAACTCGTCAGGGCTTGAGCTTCGGAAACCAGCACGTCCAGGATAGATGTCTTCACCCCGCTGCAAACGAGGCAGTCGCTCCATAACATCGACAAGAGGTACGGCAAAACCAACGCCAGAGTCGTACCACTGTTCGGTCTCTCCTTCGGTTGCTATTCCAGGATTCATCGGAGCAAGAATCCCCATGACTTTCCCTGTCAAATCAATCAAAGGTCCTCCGTAGTTTTGAGGCGATATCTTGGCGTCGGTCTGAATGGCTTTGTCCCAAATACGGCCTTGTGCGCTCAAAATCCCCACGCTGCGGCTCGCGACCTTGACGTCAAAGGTTTTGCCAAGTGCGATCGCCCATTGGCCAACACGCCAGGCTTTGCGATCACTTACAACAGCCGCTCTTAGCGGTTTGTCGACATCGATCTTCAATAGTGCCAGCTCGCGACTGTGATCGCGTGCAACAAGCTTGGCCGCTTTGCGTTGTTCGTCAGGCAAGACGACGGTGATCGACGCAGGTTGGCTACGAAATTGAAAGATGCTAGTAACAATCCAACCATCTGGCGAAACAATCGTTCCCGTCGATGGTCCGGCAGCAATGAATTGACGGTTGACGATCTCCTGGCCACCGAACGTCTCAACTTGAACAACGCAGTCCTGAGCAAAATCCGCTGCCGCTTGAAAGGCTTGCTGCTCCTGCTCATCCAAAGGTGGATCATCTGCCAGCGACGTGGCGGATGTGGATACAATCAAGCACGCAAAAATCGCGAATGCACGAAGCGATGGGAATAACCATGTTGATTGGCGCATCCCACTAGCCCCCTGGCTTCGGGAGAGCGAGGCTCCTGCCGAGCTTGCGACGCAACGGTTCGGCAGGAGCCTCTCCCTCCCGAGTAATGCATTGGTTGGTGCTTTCGATGAAAGCATGTTTAACATCAAAGAACTGTGTTTAAGGTCGAACATGGATCCGAATCAATTCTTGTCCGCGTTGGACTAGCACGTAAAAGGAATCGGCACGGTTGATGGTAGCGAGCATTTTCTCCAGGCTTTTCCGAGAGTCCGCCCGCTGGTCGTTCAGCAGCAATATCAAATCGTTTGTCTGCATTCCTGCCCGCTGAGCGGTCGACCCTTCTCGGACTTGATCGATGAACGGCGGGGTCTTGGACAGGACGTCCGGGATCAACGTAATACCAAGATCAACAATCCGATGCGGCTGAGCTACTGGCTTGAGCTCCGAAATTTGGGAGGATGTATTCCCCGACAAGATTCTATCGACTGAAGATTTGACGACATCCATCGGCAGTGCATAGTTGATCCAGATCCCAGCTTGCTCGTCACGTATCTCTTTCCCCAACACACCAACCAATCGTCCTTGAAGGTCAACCAAAGCACCACCAGCAGCACCAGGGTTGTTGGTCATCACATCGAGCACATACACGCGCCCTTGATACAGAGATTTGGTTTTACCCCGACGAGTGGTCAGAGAAGTCGATGCCATGATGACTCCTTTTTGGGCACTACAAGATTCGTTGCCAGTCGCGATTCCAAACAAATTGCTGATCGCGAAAACTCGTTGGCCAGTGGAGCCCTGGGCTGCTTTGTTCAAATCAAAACCCACGAGGCCTGCGTCGTCCACCTTAAGAATTGCCAACTCGTTCTGAGGATCCATCCCGACCATGGTGGCATCGAGTCTTCGGCCATCGAACGTAACCACCCGCACCTTGGCGACATCCAACACGGTACTCCAGCTCGTCAAAATGTGCCCAGAGTTGTTGATGAGGATGCCGCTTTGATAACTTTCGAGGCCTCGTGCACCGCCGGCACCGTAAAGCTTGACCACCTTTTCTTGGCTGGTCGCTATGAGTGCTTCGTTGTTGATCACGACGTTGGCATCGCGGTCGGCCAAAGCAAGGCAGAAGTTACTTATGAACAACCAGACCACAATCGCAGTACTGTGAATTACGCTTGTCGTATTAAAGTATTGCATCACAGACCACTCCCTGCTGTCGCTTCGCCCACTTGGATCGTGCCAATTGCAATGGCGAATTGCGCCTCCAGTCCATAAACCAACCGGACCGTTCGCGGCGTCGCCCGACCATCGACTGTTTCGTACTTGTCGAAGAACAACTCAACCGGGTCCGTTTGTTTGTCCGAGAAGACTTCGACAACCTGAATCAGCCCGGTTTCTGGTGATGTGTAAACCATCGCATCGAAGTCGCTCACGGTAATTCGAGTCACATCCAACAGCCCTTCACGACCTACGACTGGGTTGCGGCCGAGATAAACGGCCTCGCCCATTAACCTGGGGCCGATGCGATTCCACTGCTGCCAAATTCGCATCCCCATAAGTGCACCGATGGAAGATCGTTGCTTGATCCACTTGGGCCAACCCTGCGACGGATGAAGTGTTTCCGTTTTGTCTCCCAAGCGGAAGATCAGGTTTTCGTCCGACAAAAGCATTTCCACATTGGTGTTTTCACCTTGAATCTCGCCGTTTAGCTTCCATGCTTTGGACGTGTCTTGCCAACGGCCTTGCGTTGCCTGCAGGGCAAGTATTCGCTCCAGTTCCAAGCGATTGAAGTAAAAATTCGAATAGCCACGTTTCTCCACATACAGTTCGTCGACAGCATCCTTGGCTGCTGGCTTGACTTCTTTTGGAGTATCCTGCTTTTCTTTGTCCTTGTCCTTCTCTTGAGGCTTGCGAGGTGGCTTTTGCTGAGCCGATTCTCCTTTGATGATTTCCTCAAGCTCGCTCGGGAGGTGGAGGCTTTGCAATCGAATAAAGGTTTCCACAACCCCTGACTCATTTCGGAACCGGATCGGGATCCGCCATTGGTCCGGGAAGATACCAAGTATGTTTTTCAATTGATTCGTGGTAGCAACGTCGCGATCTCCGAGCCGCAAAATTTCGTCACCGTACCGAATTCCTCGCCGATACGCGTCGCTGCTTTCTAGAATGTTCGAAACCGCAACCCTGCCGCTGGTTTCTGTAGTCACCGTGAAGCCAAGTGTTGCATGGTCTACGACGCGTCCCGATTTCAATTGGCCCAGAAAATTCATGGCTTGCTTAATCGAAATAGCGTAACCTACACCGACATTAACTCGACCTCGCTTTTCGAAGGAACAGCGGCCGTTGATACCGATTAACTCTCCACGAATGTTGAACAGCGGTCCACCTGAATTGCCTGGATTGATGGCTGCGTCGGTTTGGATGCAATCGCTGTACTCAAGGATCGTGCCGCTTGGATACTGGTAACGTCGAACGCCACTAACCAAACCGTAAGAGACGGTCGGCTGCAAATTGGTAGCCAAGACGAATGGGTTGCCAGCAGCAAAGCACCACTGACCGATACGAACCGTATCGCTATCTCCGATCGAGGCGACCGGAAAATCTGTCCGCCCTACCATTTTCAGAACAGCCAAGTCACCTGTAGGATCGATGCCTGCAACAACTGCGTCCACCATTGTGCCATTGTTGAGTCCACACCTCATCCTATGACCAAAAGGACTGGACACGTGGAAGTTCGTAAGCACATATCCGTCTGCTGAAACGCAGACACCGCTCCCTCCACCCTGGCCGTCCGTTCCATACACGGCTACTGTCGCACGTGAGGCTCGCTCCATGGCCTCGATGCGTTGATTCTGAGCGTTGAGGACTGCTTCGTTTGGACTAGGCGCGACCTCCGCTTTCACTGGTTCGTCTTGAACAATGCAAGCTGCTTTGGCGAAATCAACGCTACCCGACAAGACAGAAGCGAGCATCAGGCTCGTAGCTGCAACGCGGCCTCCGAACCCATTCCTTGCGAATCGAACGATCATCGTTTGAGCCTTGGTTGTTTCCATGTGACCTCTGTACCTACCATGAGCTTCGATTTACAGGCAACCACCAACTTCGTTTTCTTTTCAGGCTTAAGTGCAACGTTCACCTCGATGAAGTCAACGTCATGAGCAAGTGCCTGCTCTGAAATTTTTTGGTCGTCTTGCCAAACCTCAATGACCAAATTCGTTCGTTGCGACCCCTCGTCGGTACGCTCAACTTTGCACTGCAATTGAGAAAAGCCCTGAGGGACTCGGAACGTGTATTCGCCTGGACTTGGGAAATACAGGTCGCGATCACCGGGCGGTGATGTCGACGAAGCTGTTCGCCCGCCCACAACGAATCGAGGAAGGAAAGCTCGATCTAAACTCGCAACAGGAGTTTTGAAGTCAATCTGTTTGTCTGCCACCGCACTCAATAGCTCGATTTCAGAAAGCCAGCGAATGTTCGCCGTGGAGTAGTTGATGCTGAACAACTTTTTGAATGGAATCAAAACCGATTGCCCAAGCTGCGTTTTGAGTTCAATCGAGTCTGCTTTGACAGTGAACGAGTCGGCCATCCACACCGAGTGGTCTGTAACCGTTACTTCGATCGTCGGCTTTACTCGTTCAAGCTCCTTCTGGAACCAAACCAGGCCGGCTAGCTTCTCCATCGGAATGTCGATTTGCTGGCCATCGAGATCAAAAGAGACACTCGCGTCAAGCACCTGGGAAATGACGCCGTTAATTCTGTCGAGAGTCTTCGTTGGCCTTGCAACGATGACTGCATCTGAGTTCTTGGTTTCCAAGATGGCCGCTTGCCAAGCCCCAGCCATCTCTGGTGCGATGGGTTTCAACAACGCTGCCTTCAGGGACTTCGACGGGATGGTAGTTTCACCACCGGATCCCTCTTTCAATAGCCAGCCAGCGCTCTTCCCTGTGAGTCGAGTACCGTACACTTTGGAACCATCTAGCAGCAGCAGTTGAACAGGCGGCACTTGCGCATCCATCTTGTTTGCAAATCGAACGCGATCGATGTCCGCTGCGGATTTTTCCACCGACCCAGCCTTGGTCTCGATAACTATTTTGCCAGCATCTGCAGAAACGAGTGTCCCGCTCACTGGCGGACCACTTAGTAGCGATACTGTCACATCCTCATAGGCAACGGTCAAATTCACCGGTGAGGCGAAAACGGGTGAGGCGAAAACGAACGCCATCGCTAGCATAAAGACGAAAGCCGCAACAAGAATTTGCGATTGACGGTGAAGATTCAGTGTCTGCATAGTGACTATCGTTGCGAGAACAGCTTCCAACGTTCGTGGAGTTCTCCGATAGTATAACGCAGCGACCACTCCAACGGTGCAATCGAACAATGTGTCGAGCAGAAAAAGCCATCGGTTTTTGATGTGCCACTCAAGCCCGGAGGGCGGCATATCACTGCCGGTGGCGTCAGCCACCGGTTTAGGGTACTCATTTGCATTGAGCCCGGAGGGCGACACATTTCAGAATGGTTTGATGTGTCGCCCTCCGGGCTCGTCATTGGGTAGTCAGTCAACCGGTGGCTCACGCCACCGGCAGAGATGTATCGCCCTCCGGGCTAGTCTGTTTCTATCAACAAGCTTGTCAAGTTTGATTGACAAGCTGGAAGCCTATCCTACTTTTGGGGAGCCAACTACCGTCGGCGGAACAACGGTCCAGCGTAGCGAGCGCCGCCACCGAGCTCTTCTTCAATGCGGAGCAGCTGATTGTACTTGGCCATTCGGTCGGACCGCGAAGCCGAACCGGTCTTGATTTGACCGCAGGACAATGCAACAGCGAGATCGGCAATGGTGGAATCCTCGGTCTCACCACTTCGGTGACTCGAGATGCTTGTGTAACCGTTTCGATGCGCCAACTGGATCGCTTCGATGGTTTCGGTCAAGGTACCAATCTGATTGACTTTGATAAGAATGCTGTTGGCGATCCCTTGATCAATGCCTCGTTGCAATCGATCGGTGTTGGTTACGAACAAGTCATCGCCCACGAGCTGCACCTTGTTACCAACCTTGTCGGTCAGTTTCTTCCAAGTCGCCCAGTCATCTTCCGAGCAACCATCTTCGATGGAGCAGATTGGATAGTTGTCGACCCAGTCCGCGAGGAAGTCGACCATTTGATCGCCCGATAGTTGCTTGCCGTCGATCGTGTACTTTTCAGTCTTCTTGTCATAAAACTCGGTGGCTGCGACGTCGAGAGCGATGAAGATCTGCTTGCCAGCCTCGTAACCGGCTCGTTTGATCGCGTCCATGATTAAGTCGAGGGCTTCGCGGTTGCTGCCGAGGTCTGGTGCAAATCCACCTTCGTCACCGACGGCTGTGTTGAGTTTCTTTTCGCTCAGAACCTTCTTGAGGTTGTGAAAAATTTCGGTTCCTGCGCGAAGTGCATCAGTAAACGATTCGAAACCGAGAGGCATGACCATGAACTCTTGGACGTCAACCGAGTTATCTGCGTGCTGGCCGCCGTTGACGATGTTCATCATTGGGGCTGGCAGGATATGTGCACCTGCTCCGCCAAGGTAGCGATACAGCGGTTGATTGGTGAAGACAGCGGCCGCTTTGGCGGTGGCCAGCGAGATGCCCAAGATGGCGTTTGCACCAAGGTTCTTTTTGTTTGGAGTTCCGTCGAGGTCGCAAAGCATCTGGTCGATACCGCGTTGGTCCAATGCATCCGCGCCGATCATGCTGTCAGCAATTTTGGAGTTGATGTTGTCAACGGCTTGGAGGACCCCTTTACCCATGTACATGGTCTTGTCGCCATCTCGAAGTTCCCAGGCTTCGTGAGCTCCTGTACTAGCACCGCTCGGAACGGCAGCGCGTCCCATGGACCCGTCGACGAGCGTAACGTCCACTTCAACGGTGGGGTTTCCACGCGAATCAAAAATCTGTCGGCCGCGGATGTTTTCGATTAAACTCATAAATTACCTACTAAAAACTTCAAATGGAGGATCGGGACGAGTCAAAGCGGCCAATATTTTACCGTTCCACAGGTTGGTTTGCCATCGCAAATAGCATGGGCAAATCGAGTTCTGCCAAAACCAATCATCGGTCATTAGCTCCGTTTCTTCTGGGAATTTGCTTCGCCAATGCCGGTGAAGGGGCTTCGTTTAACAGTCAGCCGTAGGCGTACTGCGAAATGAACGGGTACGCCTACGGCTGACCGTTAAACCCGGATTATTCATTCATATCGCAAACAAAAGTGGCCTCTCCTGCGTATAAGTTGTTGTTACGAAGCAACTTAAGGAACATCAGGGAGGCCGATCTTGAGTAT
>CANHVO010000283.1 GCA_947463915.1 Planctomycetaceae bacterium | reverse complement strand
AGCATCGCCAATGCTTTGCCCATCCGACGCTGGGGATTTCACGGTGCATCGCACCGTTACATCGGTTGGAGGACGGCGCAATTGATGGGGCGTTCCGATGCTCGCATCATTTCTTGCCACCTTGGCGGCAGTTCGTCACTCTGCGCGATCCGCGATGGAAAGAGCATGGCGACGACCATGGGTATGAGTCCTCAAACTGGCTTGCCTCAAAACAACCGAGTGGGTGACCTCGATCCATACAGTTTGCCATTGATGATGGAACATACCGGACTAACGCTGGAACGATTGCTGCATTTGCTTTCGACTCAGGCCGGGTTGCTCGGGTTGTCAAATGGACTGTCAGGGGATGTTCGCGATTTGGAAAACGCTTCTGCGGCTGGCAACAGCGATGCGAAATTGGCGCTCGATGTCTATGTAGCTGACATCCGTCGACAGATGGGTGGCATGCTGATGGCTCTCGGTGGCGCAGACGCGATCGTCTTTACCGGCGGTATCGGCGAAAACGGCGTAGGGATTCGGCAGTCGGTCTGCCAAGGTCTCGAAGACCTCGGTATCCGCTTGAGCCCGACCAGCAACGCAAGTGGCCCCATTGAGCGTCGTATTGACGACTCGCAAGGCAAGGTCCAAATCTGGATCGTGCCTACCAATGAAGAATTGATTGTGGCTCGCCAAACCGTTGCCGCAATCCAAAGCTAAGCTCAGTTAACACAAGAGACAGAACCATGTTCGTTGCGAAAGTCACTGGAGCAGTTGTCTCCACTCAGAAGGTGGAAACGATGGTCGGCCAAAAGCTGCTCGTCGTTGAGCCTTTTCGTTTGGAGCCCACTCAACGCGCTGAGTTGGTAACGACGGGTCGAACCTTTATCGCCGTCGACACGCTTGGCGCTGGAGTTGGCGACATGGTCCTGATTACCCAGGGTAGCAGCGCTCGCTTCACACCGGAAACCAGCAAGCTACCTGTCGATTGCGTCATCATCGGCATCGTTGATACCGTTCACATCGAAAAAAACAACGTCTACAAACGTCAATAAGACTCTTCGTCATTCATAACATCGCGAAACACCTATGCAAATCAACGAAAATCTTATTCGCTCCGTCGTAGAGCAAGTTCTCAGCGAAGTGCGAAGCAAGCAACCTTCGACGGGAACCTCAGCGGCACCCTCAACGGCTTCGTCAAGCTCCCCGAGTTCGGCTATGGGCCGATTTGGATTGTTCGACAACGTCGACGACGCAGTGCGTGCTGCTCGGACCGCCTTCGAACAACTCCGCGAAAGATCCATTGCGGATCGACGCCGAATCATCGATCACATTCGACGTATCTCGATCGACAATTGTGTTGAGCTCGGCACGATGGAAATGAACGAGACCAAAGTTGGACGCCTCCAACACAAAATCGAAAAATTGAAAACGCTCGGTGAAAAAACACCAGGAGTCGAGTTCCTCAAAACGGAATGCTTCAGCGGCGACCACGGGCTAGCGGTCATCGAGCATGCTCCCTTCGGAGTGATCGGTGCCATCACGCCTGTGACCCATTCGTTGCCGACAATCACCGGCAACGCTGTCAGCATGATCGCGGGCGGCAACTCGCTCGTAGTCAATCCTCACCCGAGCGGAAAGAAGGTCGCGGCCGAGGGTGTTCGACGCTTCAATCAAGCGATCCATGCCGACCTAGGTATCGACAACCTCATTTCGCTCATCTGCGAACCGACCCTTGAGACGGCTCAGCAGCTGTTCAAGCACCGCAGCATCGCTTTGATTTGCGTCACGGGAGGTCCTGCCGTCGCACGAGCCGCCCTCAACAGCGGAAAACGAGCAGTCGTGGCTGGCCCGGGTAATCCGCCAGTGGTCGTGGATGAAACCGCCGACCTCAATCTTGCAGCTCGATGCATTATCCAAGGTGGTGCGTACGACAATAATCTTCTCTGCATTGCGGAAAAAGAAGTCTTTGTCGTTGGAAGTGTTTTCGATGCGATGATGTCCGCCATGGAGCGTGCTGGTGCCGTTCGATTGTCGGCTCCTGAGATCGATCGATTGACCCAGGCTGCCATGCAAGTCGTGGGCGAAGGAAACGACAAGCACTATGCAGCTCGGAAAGAATTGCTCGGACAAGATGCGATCAAGCTAGCAGCGGCCGCTGGTCGATCCGTTGATCCCAATGTTGAGTTGCTCTTTGGTGAAACATCGGCCGATCACCCCTTTGTCCAGACCGAACAGATGATGCCATTCGTGCCGTTTGTTCGATGTCGCGATTTTGATGAATGTGTTCGCTTGGCTCAAGAAGCAGAGCATGGCTATCGTCATACCAGCATCATTCATTCTCGCAATGTTCGCAATATGACCAAAATGGCTCGGATCATGGACACGACGTTGTTCGTAAAGAACGGACCTTGCATGGCTTCGTTGGGCTTGGGTGGAGAAGGATATTTGTCGTTCTCGATCGCTGGTCCAACCGGCGAAGGGGTCACAACACCGATGACGTTTACTCGAGAGCGACGTTGCTCGTTGATCGAAGATCTGCATGTGTTGGGAGGAGCCAGCCGACTGTCGTCCTAGATCACATCCCGCAAATCACAACCCGAAGCGTAAGCGAGGGGCTTGTTTAACAGTCAGCCGAAGGCGTACTTGGTTTGTTTGACCGGTACGCCTGTAGCTGACCGTCAAACGAAAGATCAAAAGAAAGAACAACCGGCCCACACCATGCAATCAGCACTTGTACTTGGAAACGCAACATCGACCGTCAAGCATCCCTCGTTGGAGAACTTGAAACTATTGGTATGTCAGCCGCTCCAATCCGACGGCAAGACTCCGGACGGTGCACCATTGATTGCAGTCGATCATCTCGGAGCGGGCCGTGGCGAAACGGTCATGCTCACTAGCGACGGCGGTGCGGTCCGCGAAACTTTTGGTGTGGAAAACAGCCCAATTCGTTGGTCGGTTCTCGGACTGATCGATGAGGTGAGGCTAAAGACCAAAGACTAAAGACTAAAGACTAAAGACTAAAGACAACACAACCACAAACTGACAACTGACAACTGACACCTAAAATCATTACCGCTAACTCCTCAGAAATCGAAAGTATCGTCCGTCGGGTGCTCGCCACCTTGATCGATGGCGGTACGTCTGTGGCTAGCGTTTCAGCAAAGCCATCGGAGTCTTCGAGAGCTTCGACGTTGCGTTTGGTTGATCAGGTTGTGAGCGTAGCGTTGCTCAAGAATCGGCTGATTGGTATTCAGGTTTTGGAGATTGCCCAGTCAGCTGTGTTGACTCCAGCGGCTCGAGACTACTTGCGAGAATGCAAGGTCGAGATCGTTCGGGTGGGGAAGCATTCGTCCATTGAACCTAAGGCGCTAGCCGAGCTAGCCTTAAGTTCGGCTAGCGTCTCAGGCTCAAAAGGAATGGATCGTCCTCAGCGACTGATCGTAGCAGGGACGGCGGCTTGGATGCCTGCTATCGCCAAGCAATTGTGTTCCAAACAAGCCAAAGTTTGCTCCGCTTCCATCGATGACACGGCTGCTCTGCGAACCGTTGCGGAAGGGATTCGGGCAGGGCATCAAGCTGCCGTGATGTTGGTTCATTCGGCGCACGCAACATGCTGGCAAGCGGCTCGGGACGATTCCTTGCGACCGGCGGTTGTGTCGAATTGGACGGAGCTCAACGACGTATTGCGCGAGGTTCCAGCCAACTTACTAATCTTGTCCGCCAAGGCTTGGAACTTGCCGTCGTCTTGCAACACGGCAAGGCGATTTTTCCAACACCTTCAAAACCGATCTTGATCGAAAAGGAATCGTACGATGCAACTCTATCAAGTCAACGGAACAGTCACGCTCAGCCGTGCACATCCCAGTTTCCTGGGTGCTTCGTTGAAGACCACGGAAGCGTATGGCGATGTGCTGCTAGGGCGCAAGACCAACGATCCAGATTTGGTTGTTGTATGGGACGATTTAGGTGCTTCGGAGGGATCGATCATTGCTGTCAGCGATGGCGCCGAAGCGGCCCAGCCTTTTCGCCCCAGTCAAAAACCGGTCGACGCTTACAACGCTGCGATCATCGACGAACTAAACATTTAACCATCCGTGGGATAGGCTTCCAGCCTGTCTCTTTGAACGTCACAGGCTGGAAGCCTATCCCACTACCTGATCAAACAATCCTAACTAACCAACTAACATTCCACATCGAGAGAACCGACTGACATGAATGCTCACAAGATCAAGCAAGATATGTGCGAGATGGGCCGAAGGCTCTACAACAAAGGCTTCGCGGCTGCCAACGACGGAAACATTACCGTCCGAATCGGCGAAAACGAAGTCCTCTGCACACCGACCATGCATAGCAAAGGCTTCTTGAAGACCGAAGACATCTGCACCATGGACATGTCGGGCAAGCAAACAGCCGGTATCAAGAAACGATCCAGCGAAGCCTTGTTGCACTTGGAAATTTACAAAAAGCGAGACGATATCAAGAGCGTGGTACACTGCCATCCACCGCACGCGACTGCATTTGCTGTTGCTCGTGAGCCGATTCCCCAGTGTGTATTGCCTGAGGTGGAAGTGTTTCTGGGCGACGTGCCGATCACTCGTTATGAGACCCCTGGCGGCAAGGCGTTTGCTGAGACCATTCTGCCGTTTGTGGAAAAGACCAACGTGATCATTTTGGCCAATCACGGTACGGTCAGCTATGGCGTCGATGTGGAACAAGCCTATTGGTGGACCGAGATTCTCGATGCATATTGTCGTATTTTGATGTTGGCTCGGCAGTTAGGCAACGTTTCTTACTTCAGTGAGAAGGAAGAGCGAGAGTTGCTCACGCTCAAGCAGCAGTGGGGGTGGTCCGATCCACGTAACACCGAAGAGTACAAGAATTGTGACGTGTGTGCGAACGATATCTTCCGCAATTCGTGGAAAGAGTCTGGAGTGCAGCGCCGAGCGTTTCCTGCTCCGCCGCCGATGCCAGCAGCCAATGCGAGCAAGATCGAACAGGCGGTCAGCCAATCGATGGCCGGCATCGCTCCAGTGCTCAAAGCAAATGCATCGCAGGGTGCACCCAATGGACTGGCGGGTATCGATCAAGAAGAACTCGTCAAGATGATCACGGCTCAAGTCATGAAGCAACTAGCGCAGTGATTAGCCGGTGGCGCTAGCCCCGGTTTTCATGCCGACAACCGCCGCTAACGCTGAGGATGACAGTCAAGGTCACTTTCGGCAAAAGTGCCCACCGTGGGGCAAACCTGCCGAGTGTTCCCACTCCACAAAACATTGAATCTCGTCCCCCGGCTCTGCCTGGGGACGCAATGCTGCGGAGGCTCCTGCCTCCTGAATTAACTAATGCATGGCGAATGCGAGGCGGAGCCTCGAAAACAGTGCGTTCCATGGCAGAGCCCTGGAACGAGTTGAAACCGGGGCTAGCGCCCAACGGCTAATTGATCAGGCCACACCGTGAGGCAAACCTGCCTGGTGTGCCCATCCCACAAATCATTCCATCACAAACTCAGGATCATAAATATGAAGGTCAGTATCATCGGCGGTGGCGGCCTAGTTGGTTCGTGTGCAGGTTTTGCGTTGCAGTGCGGCGGCGTTGTTCGCGAGATTGCATTGCTGGACTTGAACGCGAACTTGGCAGCCGGCCAAGCCCTCGACATTATGCACGGCGGCCCGAGCGTGGCCGACCAACGCATCTCGTCCGGTGGTTACGAGCACATCCCAACCTCCGACATCATTTGCATTACCGCAGGTCTGCGTCGCAAGCCCGATGAATCTCGTTTAGACTTGATCAATCGAAACACCGACTTGTTCGTCGGGATTCTTGATGAAGTGAAAAAGGCGGGACCAAAGCCGACGGCGATCGTGTTGGTGGTTTCCAATCCTGTCGATATCCTGACGTTCGTAGCAGCCAAAAAACTAGGGCTACCGGCAACTCAGATCCTAGGTTTGGGGACTCAGCTCGACACGATTCGATTCTGTTCTTTGATTGCAGAACAATTGGGGGCAGCTCCAACGCAGACGCACGGTTTGATTTTGGGTGAACATGGTGACAGCATGATTCCGGTCTGGTCGAGCGCCACGGTCGGCTCGTTGTCGCTGGACAAGTATCCTGGCTGGAACAGCATGTTGGCTGAAAAGATATTCGCTCGAACCAAGCAATCGGGTGCGGAATGCTTGTCGAAAAAGGGAGGTGCTGGCTTTGCTGTTGGGATCGCCATCCGCGACGTGATTCATTCCATCGCGCTAGATCAGCGACGCATTTTGCCCGTGAGTACTGTCCAGGATGGAGCATGTTATGGAATCCGCGACGTGGCCATTTCGGTGCCAACGGTCGTGGGTCGGGCGGGAGCGGTCCAGCGAATTGAAATCGAACTTTGGCCAAAGGAGTTGCAGGGGCTCAAATCGAGTGCGGCAGCGATCAAGCCGACACTGGACGCTGTATTAAAGCGAATTGGTAGTTAACCACTAGTGGTGCGATTCTAAGTGAACGTGGGATAGGCTTCCAGCCTGTCGGAACGGCGCAAGCCGTCCGCCGGTTGAGGGCCTTCGTTTAACAGTTAGCCGTCGGCGTACAGCCAGCTGAACGCGGTACGCCCACGGCAGAGCCTTAGACGACCAAACGCGTCCCCGTCTCTTCCTGGGAACCTTGGATCGAGGTCTGTTCAGATTTTTGGTCGTGCAAGGTCGAATACGGCTGTTGCGACCCACTGATCGCTCTATTAGAGCATTTGATGCGAAGTGCGTCGGAGTAGAGTTCAATCGACGATCAGTGAACCCCGTGCTATACTTGTTGCTCATTGTTTCCACTGAGAATCCTCTCAAGACCAATGCATTTCATGCCTTTGGCTGCAAATGTTATTCAGAACAACCTTTTTTCAAGCTGTTAGAAGACAGTTTTTAGGAGAGAAAGCGAATGGCTTCCGTTTCCAACCGCCAAACAACCACAGTCATGACCGGTGCCGAAATTGTGGTGAAATCCCTGGTGGATCATGGCGTAGAAGTCATTTTCGCGTACCCAGGTGGCTGCAGCATGCCAATGCACCAGGCACTGACTCGCTATGAAGATCGGCTTCGAACCATTCTGCCTCGCCATGAACAAGGGGGAGCATTCGCAGCCCAAGGATACGCTCGGTCGACAGGCAAAATCGGCGTCGTTATGGCGACCAGCGGTCCGGGAGCGACCAATTTAGTAACCAGCATTGCCGACGCGAAACTTGATAGCATTCCGCTTTTGGCGATCACCGGCCAAGTTCCTACCAAAGTCATCGGCACAGACGCGTTCCAGGAAACGCCGATTGTCGAAGTTTGCCGCGGCATCACCAAGCATCATTACTTGGTCACCAAGGTCGAGGACGTTCCTCGCGTGATGAAAGAAGCCTTCCATATCGCAACAACCGGCCGTCCAGGCCCTGTTTTGGTGGACATGCCCAAAGATGTGCAAATGAGCAGCTGCGAAGTGGACTGGGACGTCCCAATGAACTTGCCAGGCTATCAACCATCCAAGCATCCTAACGCAAAAGACGAGCAGATCCGACAGATCGCAGCGGCGATCAAACACAGCAAACGCCCCGTTTTGTACTGTGGCGGTGGATTGGTTACTGGCGAAGCCTATCTGGAGCTTCGCGAGTTGATCGCAAAGACAGGCATTCCAATCACGATGACCGTCATGGGCTTGGGGCTTTATCCGGCAGATGGTCCACTTTCCCTCGATATGTTGGGCATGCACGGCAGTGCTTATGCAAACTACTCGGTCCGCGATTGCGATCTTCTGATTGCTTTGGGCGTGCGATTTGATGACCGCGTAACAGGCCATTTGGCGTCGTTTGCGAAAAACGCCAAGATCATTCACGTCGATATCGATGCGTCTGAGTTGAACAAGAATAAAGTTGCTCATATCTCTGTGCGAAGCGACATCAAGTACGCGCTTAAGGAGTTGAACAAGATCGTCGAAAAGCCAGACGACATTTCGGCTTGGCTAGCCACTTGCAACGCCCAGAAGGCAAAGCACCCGTTTACCTACGATGAAACGTTCGATGGCATTTTGCAGCAACATGCCATTCGCACTTTGTCGAACATGACCAAAAACCGAGAAACGTATGTTTCCGTTGGGGTTGGCCAGCATCAAATGTGGGCTGCCCAGTTCTTCCAATTCCGAAAGCCTCGAACTTGGATGAGCAGCAGCGGACTTGGCACTATGGGCTTCGGTCTGCCCGCAGCGATGGGCATTCAAGCGGCGCATCCGGGTGCGTTGGTGATCGACATCGACGGGGATGGTTCCTTTCAAATGAACATCCAAGAATTGGCGACATTGCACTGCGAAAAGTTACCGGTCAAGGTTCTGTTGCTCAACAACCAGCACCTTGGCATGGTGGTACAGTGGGAAGATCGATTCGAGGGTTCGAACCGAGCTCACACCTATTTGGGACCAATCGATGACGAAGAGGCACGCGGACCAGGCTCGACAGTGGCTCACTCCTATGCGGCCAAGCGTTATCCTGACTTTGTTCAGATTGCCAAGGGTTACGGTTGCGGAGCGGCGACCGTAAGCAAGAAGAAGGATTTGGAAGCTGCGTTGCAAGAAATGATTAGCTACCCAGGGCCGTTCGTATTGGACGTTGAGGTACCATTCCAAGAACACGTTTTGCCAATGATCCCAGGTGGCAAGACGGTCGAAGACATGATTTTGAAGTAGTGAGTTGAGCGATTGTCCCCAATCGCTCAATATGCATATTGATTTCCTCGTTTAACAGTCAGCCGAAGGCGTACTTGGCTGACCATAACTTTGACAGTACGCCTACGGCTGACTGTTAAACGAAATGCATTTGGACAAAGTTTAAATCGAGGGAATAGTCGTTGTCACTCATCGCTGTTGCTGTTCTGCTGTTCGTGGCCGCGATGGTCATCTTTGCCATCGACTTGATGATTCCCAGCGGTGGTGTTTTGGTTGGTGTAACGGCATGTTTTGCATTTGCTGCGATCTTGGTCGCGTTTCGTGTTAGCGTTGCGGCTGGCGTGTGGATGTTGATCGCAACGTTGGGTGCGGCCCCGTTGATGATGTGGGGATTTCTCGAGATTTGGCCCCGAACGCCGCTTGGGCGTCGCATGACGAGTCCTCCGCCACCAGCTGGCGAGTTCGTTTGGTCGGATGCCGCGAAGTCCAAAGATTCGAACGCTTTGATTGGAGCCGAGGGGATTTCGTTGGGCGAGATGATTCCCAGCGGCTTAGTGCAAATCGATGGTGAGAGCTACGAGGCCTTTAGCGAGAGTGGGCCGATCGACGAGGGGAAACCCGTTCGAGTGGTGCGTTTGGATGTGGGGCGGCTGGTCGTTGCACCGATTCGAGTGCCCAAGGCCAAAGAGTCGCCCTTGTCGGAAGGAACGGGACTAGACAGGCCAATCACGGACTTTAACTTGGATTCACTTGATTCGTAGGGGGGCATTCGCAGGGCCGTTCTTACCTTCCCTCTGAAGGGCGACTTTGTAGAGCCACTCTTCCTCTGAAGGGCGACTTTGATT
>CANHVO010000282.1 GCA_947463915.1 Planctomycetaceae bacterium | reverse complement strand
TCCATCTTGAGGAAGTGATCGATTTTGGCTGGCTTGCCGTCTTCGTACACCCGGAAGAGCGTGACGTCGAGGCAATAGCGTGGATACTCGAAATTGTCTGCATCACCACCAAAGAATGCCGAGCCAGCTTCTGGTGCCCAGACAAGCCGGACATCGGTGTACTTTTTGTAGCGATACAAGTGATATCGTCCACCTCCGTAGAGCGTCACCACATCGCTGCGAAGTCCCGTTTTGTCGAGTGATTCTTTTTCGATCTCAGCCATCTTTGCCTGTCGGGCTTTGCTGGCTTCTTGACTCGTCATGCTCTCTTTGATCGCACCGTTGATCTTCGCGGTCACATCTTCGATCGAGATGAGCTGATTGAGTTCGAGGTCCGGGGTCTTGATCTCGTCTGCTTGAGTGGCTGCGAGGAAGCCGTTCTCGTTGTAGTTGTGTTCCGCCGTCGAGATTTTATAGAGCGTATCGGATGCGACGTGGTGGTTGGTTAGCACTAGCCCCTGCGAGGAGACGAAGGACGCCGAACCGCCGGAATTAAAGCGGACGCTCGAGAGCATCACATGATCTAACCACTCTTGGGTCGGCTCAAAATCATAGCTGCTTTTGAGCTTGGCTTTGGGGACAGAATTGAAGAGCCACATGCCTTCATCGGCCCGGGCCTGCGTTGTCAAAAAGCTGCTCGATACCAGCCCAAAGGCAAGGAGTCCTGCTAACGATTTCTTGAGTCTTGCTTTCATGATCGGTAATCCAATACAAAGAGGGTTAGAGGGAACGATTCGTTGGCAAGAGTATAGCAGATGAGGTACGTCGCATCAGTATTCCGCGTGGAATCGCATTTGGCATATAAGCACATCCGCATTTGTTTTTCGTGTTAACTAGCCGATGGGCGCTAGCCCCGGTTCTCGACGAATGTCGAGCAATTGGAAAACCGGGGCTAGCGCCCAACGGCTAATGGTTTGTTTCAATCGAAGACTCATGCCGAAGTGCTTGGCTCGTTTTAGACAACTCGATTTAGGAGCCGCTCATCCGATTCGAACCGGCGTAAGTTCTCTAGGAAGTGCGAGACCAGACCGTTCATCTCTTCGTCGAATCCGCCCGCTGTGTGAGGAGTGATATAGCAATTCGGGGTTGTCCACAACCGATGGCCTACTGGCAATGGTTCAGGAGTCATGACATCCAAATAGGCTCCCGCCAGTTTTCCTGAAGCTAGCGATTGCTCCAACGCATCTTGCTGGACAGTGGCTCCACGACCAATATTGTAAAAGTAGGCGCCCTGTTTCATCTCCTCGAATTTGCTCTCGCCGAAATAGCCGGTCGTACTCGCGTTCGCGGGCAAGATGTTGATAACGTGGTCCGCGTTGCTTAGCACGTCCGGCAATTGCGATTCGTCAATCATGGGAATCGATTCGGTGCCCCGCACGCGCCGCCGTACTCCAAACAAATTCATGCGAAACGGTGCCAACAACTCACACAGGCGTGTTGCAATCTCGCCATAACCAAAAACAATTGCGGTTTGGCCATTCAGCAAAAACGATTTGCGGCGACGTTCGTCTGCCGGCCAACCCTTGCTTGACGATTGTGTCTTTAGCGACTCTGGCAATTGCCTTGCAAAGGCCATCATCATGGCTAACACATGCTGAGCACAAGGTTCATCGTAGACGCCAGAACTGTTGGTCAAGGCCATGTCTCGAGACTGCAAGTGTTCTCGAAGATCATCGCGATCATAAGCTGTGTAGCCGGCCGTTGTCAGATGGATCCATCGCAATTTGGGTGAGCCAAAGACCTGCCCTACATCGGGTTGCCCAAACGCGATGTCCGCTTCGGCAAGCTGTGAATCCGGTGGGCTGGCGGTCAGATTGAGTGAACTCATCTCGGAAGCATAAAGCAAACGGTGCGGACGGACCGATTGTGCTAGCTTTTCCGCGGCAGCAGCTGGTAACTTGGCATTGGTCCAAATGGTGTATTGCTTTTGCACAGTTTTTGGTCCTCGCTTACGCTTCGGGGTTTAGGTCGCATCCGGCAGATGCGCCCCACCGTGGGTCGCATCTGCCGGATGCGACTGACGCTGCTTCGGTAGGTACACCTAGGCGACCGACGGGTTCAAATATACCTAGCACGACGCGCAAGCTAGTGAATTGGATGTTTGATTCACTAGCTTGCGCGTCGCGCTAAGTTAGCATCCATGCCGTTCAAGCCTTGTATTTCGGCAATGATAGCAATGAAAAAGCAAGCGTTTGTCGTTGGATTTAACGTTTTTGGCAAAATCCATCATTTCCCAACTTTGGTTGACTTTCGGGCCTAATAGGACGACAATGGTCGGGTGGTCTCAGTACCACTCCCTCCAATATCCCCACCTTGAAGCAGTCCGACGAAGTCAAAACAATCGTCAGTTCCTGTCCTACCTGCGTTGCCGCCAACCGAACATGGTCGGTGGTCCCACACAAATTTGGTGCACCATGAAAACTGGGTACTACCATCGGTTTCACTGCTTGACGTTTGCGTTATCCATCGTCCTGAGCCTTCATTTCGATTTTGACGCTGTTCTCGGACAAACGAATCTAGCTACTACAATCGATTCGTTGGTGGAGCGAGATTTCGATCCGATTGTCGGCAAAATGGAATCGGATGGACCGTTGCTTCGCCGATTGTCGTTGGATCTGCGATTGGTCGTTCCTACCTCTCAAGAACTCGACGAGTTTTTGGCGGATAATGCACCGGAACGATGGCAGCGATGGGTTCGGCGTTTTCTCGACGATCCGCTTTACCGCGAACGCATGGTGGACTGGCTCGATAAGACGCTTTTGCAACGACGCCCTCACCAGCAAGTTGACCGAGCCAAGTGGCTGACCTATTTGCGTAAAGTAGTCGACGAGCAAAAGCCAATCGACCAGATCGCAAAAGAGACAATCGCGGGCGTTTGGTGGAATCAGAGCGAACGGGCGCAGCAGCGATTTTTCCTGGAACGCGCGGGCGACTCTCACGCAATTGCCCGAGACATAGGTCGAGTGTTTTTTGGCCGTGATATGCAGTGCGCGCAGTGCCACGACCATCCCCAAGTCGATGATTACTTGCAAGTTGATTACCATGGCTTGTTAGCATTTGTGACCCCCAGTTCCTTTGCAGAAGCGAAATTCAAAGACGATAAGGGGGCCGAACAAAAGGTCCAACTCTACGTCGAACGAGCCGCTCGCGATGCACCGTTTGAGTCGGTCTTCGACAAAGGGGTACTCTTTCGTACCGGAACCCGCGTTCCTGGCAGCACCGAATCGTTCGACCCTTTTGAAGCTCCCGATCAGCGTTATCAGCCTGCACCCATGCCTGAGTCGATGGAGGGTGCGCCCAATGCCCCTCTCTTCAGCCGACGAAATTCACTCGTCTCTCAGCTTTCTGCCAGCAATCGAGCCTTCGCTGAAAATTGGTCGAACCGACTATGGGCAATGGTCATGGGACGAGGCTTGGTTCATCCTTTGGACATGCATCATCCGGGCAATCCCCCCACCAATCCCAAACTTCTCGATGCTCTCACGGATGAGTTGACTCGGTCTGGCTTCAACATGCGATCTGTGATTGAGCAAATCGTCTTGAGTGACGCTTACAAAGTCGGAGCTCAATTGCCGATCGAGTCGTCGTTGCGTTTCGGGTCGGTTGTTAACTTGCCAGGCGATGCGCAAACGCAATTTGCGGGTTCGATTGCCGCTCGCAAGCAAGCGAATGAGGCGGAATTGATTCAATTGACTGCTGCCTCCGATGCCGCCAAGAAGCAGTACGAAGACGCGGAGTCTCCTTGGAGAGCGAGTCAAAAAGAACGCGTTGAGGTTTGGGCAGAGATCGACAAAGCCGAAGCGACTTTCAAAGAGTCCATGAAGAAAAACGACGCTTCGAAAGCTGCTTTTGCTGCAGCCAAGAAGTTGCTCGATGACGCCTCAGCCAAACAAAAGCTGTTGGAAGAAGCTGCAGGGAAACTCGAGCAAGCGAAACTGCTTGGTCCGGACGACGCTGAATTACAACAAGCAATAGCGACCGCCAAGTCGAAAGCGGAGGCCAGCAAGGCATCGATCCCAAACCTAGAGAAAGCGTTGGCCGATGCTACAGTGCCTCGCGATGCAAACCAGATCGCACTCGAAGCGGAACGCACGAAAGTTCTTGAGCTTGCTGCCAAACTCAAAGCGGTCGAAGAACGACTCCATGCGGCCGATGTCCAATTCACCGCGATGCGAGCACAGTGGCAAAAAGCGCATAGGGACGCCACCGTGATGTCCAATCGAATTGCCGACTTGACGCAAATACAGACATGGCTAGCAACCTCGCAATCGGTCGGCGGCTTCGAAAACGAACATGCGTTAGCCGTTCAGTCGCTTGAGCAGTCCAAAGGTAAACTGGCTCAGCAGATTGCGCAGATGGCGGTGATGCAGCAGCAGATTGCTGACAGTACGATTGCAAAGAACATTGTCGCAACCAAACAAAGCAAAGCGATGGAAGATCGAAAGAACACCGTAGCCCAACTGGAACAGCTTCGAAGTACGTTTGATTCGCTCGACAAATCGTTGCTGATTGTCCAGTCTGCCCAGTCGTTGCCAGCGGAGTCGTTGATTGCGGCGAAACAAACCATCCAGACCTCGATCGACGCGACAAAAGCAACTGTGGATGGGATGAACACAAGCATGGTTGCGATTGAGTCCGAGCTAGCAGAGAAAAGCAAGCTGGTAGAAACGCAAACGGGTCTATTGGCAATCGAGGAGCAGACTCGATTGGCTCTCGCAAAAAGCGTAATGGAATGTGAGCAGCTGATTACGGAGAAAGCGGATGCAAAACAAAAGGCCATCGACGCTTGCTCGCTCGCAATGCAGAGCGTGTTCGAAGTTCGCCAGAAGTCGAGTCACTTGGCTCAAAACCGTCCTCTTTCCCCTGAGCAGTTAGGTTTGAGTATTCTGCAGTCGACAGACGTATTGAAAAGCTACATAGCAGCGGAAATGGCCGAGCTGGAAAAGCAATCACCGCTCGCTGCGGATGCATCTCTAGAGTTGCGGTCGGCGAGGACTCTGCAAGCCACGCGTCAAGCGATCGACAAATTACGACCCAATGTCGATATCTTTGCGACTCTTTACTCATCAGGGGTAGGTCAAACCAGCGATGAGTTTTTTGCCTCGCCAGATCAAGCGTTGTACATGGCAAATGGCGGTTCGGTGTTCCAATGGTCAGCACCGAGCAGTAACAATGTTGCCAATCAAATCGTCCAGCAGCCAGATAGCATCGCGGCTGCGAAGCTTCTGTTCCGATCGCTTTTCTCGCGTGAAGCAACGCCTGAGGAGCAAAGCTGGATCGTCGATATGCTTAGCAAAGCGGGTGACAAGAAACCGGCTATTGCTCAAGAGTTGGTGTGGAGTTTATTGACGAGCTCCGAGTATCGAGTTTACCCTTAACCCTTTGAGGAGCATATTTCATGTCGATAGCGCACTACGCTTGTGGGTCACAAGATCATGGACTGAACCGACGCCGCTTCTTGCGTCAGTCGTTGTCGGGGGTTGCTGCTGGCGGCGCAATCGCTGGCGGTTTGGGAACTTTAACGCACGGAGCCGCCGCAGATCAGCTCAAGTCGCAGGACATGCGCGTGGTTGTATTCAATATGCATGGCGGACTCAGCCAGCTTGAAAGCTGGGATCCAAAGCCTGGGACCAAAACCGGAGGGCCTTGCCGAGCGATTCCAACTTCGGTACCCGGAATTCACATTAGCGATCTCTTGCCGTACACAGCCAAGCAGATGCACCATCTCTGTTTGATGCGAGGGGTCAACACCGCAGAAGACGATCACGGCAAAGGTGCTTATCTCATGTTGACGGGTCGTCGCCAGTCCGCAGCCGCCGAGTATCCTCAGATCGGTGCCGTCGCTGCGAGAATGCTCAACGATGAAAGTCGCGGTCTACCCGGCCACATTGTTGTCACCCCTGGCGGAGGTGGCGGCAAAGGAAACGAAGCGGCCTATCTCGGACCAAAGTACTCCAGCATTTCGTTGGGTGGTAGCAAGCCACCACCCAATACCACCAAGCCGGACGCAATCAACGACGAGGCCGAAGCCCGTAGGCATGAGATGCGACGTCGCGTCAACCAAGAATTCTTGTCGCGTCGCCGAACGGCCATCACCGATGCGTACACGCATAGCTACGAGCAAGCCCTGCGATTGATGGAACGCAAGGACGTCTTCGATATCTCCAAAGAATCAGCTAAGGACCAAGAACGCTACGGCAATCATGACTTCGGCCGACAATGCTTGATGGCCCGCCGATTGCTCGAAAACGGAGTGTCCTTTGTTCAAGTGACACACTCCAACTACGACACGCACAATGAGAATTTCATCTTTCACATTGAGCAACTCGGTGAATTTGATCAGTCTTTTGCAACATTCGTTGCCGATTTAGCGGATCGAGGGTTGCTCGAAAAAACCTTGGTCGTAGTTCTCAGCGAGTTCGGACGAACTCCCAACATCAACTTGTATTATGGCCGTGATCACTGGTCAAAAGCGTGGTCGGTACTCATGGCTGGTGGCAAGATGGCGCGAGGCGCTGCGTTTGGAAAGACCAACGACGAAGGGACCGAAGTGGTTGATGGCCAAGTTGACCACGGGGCTTTGTTTCATACTTATCTCAGGGCTGTTGGCGTAGACTCGTCTCAATCGATAGCGGTCGATGGTCGCCAATTGCCGATCGCGGACCCAGCGGCAGCTCCCGTTTGGAAAGTGTTGACCTAACGTGAACTCGACCATCGACATTACCAAAACGCATGTTGCATATGAGTGGAAGCACGATCGGCCACTCATCGCTTGCCGCATGTCGCCTGATGGCTTGCAGGCTGCCAGTAGTTCCGAAGATTCATCGCTGCAACTTTGGACGGTCCCGACTGGACAGAAGAAAGTGCTTGCAGGTCACGAGAGTTGGGTGCATGCGCTGAGCTACAGTAACGATGGCCAGCAGCTGATCTCCGGTGGTTGCGATGGCAGACTCATTTGGTGGTCGGCGAAAGAAGAAACGCCATCGATCGTTCGCAAAGCCGATGCGCACTCGGGCTGGATTCGCGGAGTGGCCATTTCGCCGGACAATACAACTTTAGCGTCGGTTGGCAACGACAAAATCGTGCGTCTTTGGAGCGTGGCGACGGGTGAGAAGATTTGTGAACTACCGGGCCATGAACGACACATCTATAGTGTTTTGTTTCATCCTAATGGTACACAACTTGTCACGGGTGATTTGCTTGGAAAGATCCATGTTTGGAATCTTGCGGATCGCAAGCTCGAACGCACGATCGAGGCGACGCCGCTGTACGCTGAGAACAAAGGGCAGAATGCGGAGTACGGCGGTGTCCGCGCGATGGCATTGAACATCGAGCGTGGTGAACTCATCGCAGGCGGCACGCACAAAGCGACGAACCCATTCGGCGCCGTTCATGAACCGCTGGTCCTGCGGATCAACTGGGCTGATGGCGTCTTAAAAAAGTCGCATTCCTGCGAAGGGATTCCAGGTGGTCTCGTGTGGCGCGTGCAATGGCTAAAGGACGGAACCGCCGTCGGAGTTTCGGGTGGTTCAACGGGCGGTATTTTATTGTTCTTTAACGATGCCCAAGAAAAAGAAATGCATCGGTTCAAGCTACCGACCTTGGCCAGAGACATGGACATTCACCTTGAGAGCAATCTGGTAGCAACCGCTCACTACGACAACCACTTGCGAATCTCAGGGATGTTTGCAAAAGCGTAAGCTCCCCTCGCCCCTTTCAGGGGAAGCGGTGAAGCATTTTGTAGCGAAACTCGTCAAGAGTTTCGGTCGCTTAGGCGATGCAGCCGAAAGTCGTGACGACTTTCGCTACACAAAAGTCCGTTTTTGAAATAAAAAATGCTTCACAGCGTTGCCCCGGGGAGTACGCCTTCGGCTGACTGTTCAACGAAAGTATGATTAGATTGATTTTCATTGAGGAAGAGGAGCTTATGGTCGCATCCGGCAGATGCGATCCTCTGGGTTAGTCTTCGACTATTTTGCTTAGGAACTCGCCGTCGCTAAGCTTGGTCCGGATAAGCTGGCCGGGTTGGATGTGCTCTGTGCTCATGATCACCTTGTTGCTCTGGGCGTCTAGAGTCACAGAGTATCCGCGTGCAAGCGTTTTGAGTGGGCTGATCGCATCGAGCACTTGCGATACGCGTTCGAGTTGCTCTGTCCGCGATTGCATCAGCTCATCGATCACTCCGTCCAGCGACTCATGCAAATCGTCTAGTCTCTGCATCGGCGTCTCGAGCAGTCGTTCGGGCGATTGCAAGATGGGTCGGCTTGCGATGGATTGCAGCCGCATTTCCGCTTGACTCAATCGATGCATCAGCAGCGTATCCAACCGACGTTGCACTCCTGTCAGAGTATCAAATACATCATCGCGGCTGGGGACAATTCGCTCAGCCGCTTCGGATGGAGTCAGGGCTCGGACGTCGGCGGCCAAATCGCACAAGGTCACATCGATTTCATGCCCTACCGCGGATACCGTCGGCAACGGACAGGCCGCAACGGCGCGAACAACGACTTCCTCGTTAAAGCACCACAAGTCCTCCAACGAACCCCCGCCACGCCCCACAACCAAAACATCCAGTGCTGGCTTGAGCAAAGCCGCTACCCGGATCCCTTCGGCGATCTCCTGCGAGGCTCCATCCCCCTGGACTCGCGATGGAATGATCAACACGCTCGCGCCTGGCCATCGGCGTTTTAGGACTTGAGTGAAGTCGTGGATCGCGGCACCGCTGGGACTCGTTACGAATCCTATCCGAGTCGGAAAAGCTGGGAGCGGCTTCTTGCGCTCAGGTGCAAAGAGCCCTTCCTTCTCAAGCTTGGCATGCAAGCGACGAAACGCGGCCTGCAATGCGCCGAGCCCCTGCTGCTCCATTCGAGTGATGATCACTTGATAGGTGCCGCGAGGTCCATACACTTCGATGCGACCTTGTACCAACACCGCCATCCCCTCGCGAAGATCCATCCCGATCCGTTCAAATGTTGAGCGCCAAATCACCGCCGAGACTTGGCTCGCTGCATCCTTGATCGTTAAGTAGACGTGCCCCGATGCCGATTGGTTGAGGTTGCCGATTTCGCCAGCGAGCCAAAAAGTTGGCACGGTTTGCTCAATGGCATTTTTAATCCAGGCATTCAGTTGGGCGACGGTAAGAGGTGCTTCCGATGTGGTGCCTGGCCGAGGTTTGGCCGGCACTTTCGCTGAAGATTTAGCTCCGGAATTCGCGGCTGATTTTGAGGCGGGCTTTTCGGATGACTTAGGTGGCAGGTTGCTTTTGCTCGGACCTGCATTCGGCTGCTCGCCAAAGAACGCATCTGCATCGTCGCTCCACAAAAAGCCTGTCACAATTGTATCGCTCCTTGAGGAACTGGATAAAACGCCCGTTCACCTTCACGCATCGAGCCGTCTGCTGCCCAAGTTTCAGCTTCGGTTGTTACCGCAACGAGCACCGACTCAATGTGCTTGCGGTACTCTTC
>CANHVO010000281.1 GCA_947463915.1 Planctomycetaceae bacterium | reverse complement strand
TTTATAGCGCTTCAAAAAAATACTGCAATTACCGCTAACCCAAAAAATGTCAGTCTCGGAGCGAAGGGCGACATTGTCGCTCGTCGCTCTGCGACGATTGCGTACACGAAAATTGGATCTCCAAGAAGCTCTAAGGTTTCGGGTTAGCTCGGCGTAGCATGTCCAGACTCTGGCGGGCTTCGACCCAATCGGGCATGAGCTTGGTAACACGCTCCAAATACGGGATTCCTTTCTCTGGCTGTCCAACGGCGTCCCAGGCGGCGCCGATCTTCAACAAAAGTTCAACGCTATTTGGCTCGGCTTTCAGAGCAATCTCAAATTTGTCGATCGCATCTTTTGGGTTGGACTGCAGCAGCATGTCGCCCATCGTTCGGTTGTAGTCTGACGATAATGGTTCTAGCTCAATGGCCCTTGTAATGTGCCGCATGGCTTTTGCCGCGTCAGGCTCAATCGTCGATAAAGTAGCGTGAGCTGTTGACAGGGAGTCGTCCAACGCGATGGCCTTCTCACAGTATTTTATTGCCTTGGCATTCTCTGCCATCGCTACCAAAACGGAAGCATAGTCCACGTTCGCTTTTGCCGAATCTGGTCGGCTTTCCAAGTTGGCATGACTGAATCGTTCTGCATCCGACAAATTGCCTCCGCGAATGAGGGATGCGATCAAGCAGCTCTGCAGCTCTTCGTCGTTCGGAGCATTCTGAACTGCCGCTTCGAAACACTTCGACGCGGCGTTAAAGTTCCCAAGCCTCGATTGGAGGTGCCCCATGTTGGTAATGGCGTCTAAGTTGCCTGCATTGGTTTGCAGTGCCGTCGACAGGTGTTTCCCTGCGAGTTCATACTCTCCTAATTCGATTAAAAGACCAGCATAGCTCGCATTGGCATTGGAGTCGCTCGGCGATACTTCGAGTGCTTGAACGAAATGTCCTCTTGCTTCCTCATACTTTTTCTCCTTGGCCAATATCCCACCAAGCCCTACCCAAACGGAAACATTGCGAGGGGCTTTGATCAGAGTATCTTTCCAAACCGAAACTTCCGAGACATAGACTTTGTTCCGTTCGAATGTGGTAGTCCCCAATGCCGTCGCAGCTAAGAGAGCAGTGGCGAGTTCAAGTCTCCAAGCGAGCAACGTTCCTACACCGAGGCGGTATACCGCTTCGTAGAAACCAAGGAACGTAAGCGAAATGAGAGCTGCGAGAGGCAAGTACATTCGGTGTTCAAAAGCCAAATCCTTAATTGGGATGATGCTCGATGTGGGGGCAAGGACGAGAAAAAAACATCCTCCCAAGAAACTCCATCGGGGACGATAACGCATGGCCCATATGGTCACAAGGATCAAGCCCGCAATGAAAGCGATTTGTGGCAAAACCTCCATAATCGAATGCGAGACTGGCCAAGCAGGATAAACACATTGTGCAGCTGGCCAAAAGGCTAAAGACAAATAGTGAACGATCACTGTTGACTGGCTCAGCAAGTAGGTCCACGAGGACAAGCCCTCGACCTTCCAGAGTGTTCCACTTGCGTAGTCCGACTGATAGTGGAGCATCGACCAAGCCAAGACTCCCCAGGTGCAAGCCAACATCACGTAATAGTACTTTCGGGAATCAATCAAGTCTCGCCAGCTATTCGCGATGAATGCCCTGTCGTACCACAGCACGATGAGTGGCGCTGTCACCATTACCTCTTTGCATCCCATGCCAAACGCACACGTTCCGACCGAGCATAACTGCCAAGCCCAGGTGCGACGCGAGTCCTGCGACTTTGCAAAAAAGTACAAAGTAGCTAGATACGCGAGCCCCATCAGCGATTCAAGTCGCTGAACGATGTACGTGACCGCTTGGGTGTTGAGTGGATGGACGACCCACACGATTGAGATCGAGAACGCGATTAGGTCGGCGTACTCGCTGTATTTTGGTGCACAGCGGCGAAGCGTTAAGCGGGCCAAACCGAATAGGAACAATGCGTTGAAAACATGGATGCCTAGGTTGACAGCATGGTATCCCCAGACATCATACCCGTGACACGCGTAGTTCAAAGCGAAAGTGTAATGGGCAAAAGGACGATTGGAATTTTGCATAGCAACGGTTGGCGGCCATGCCGTTCTGATGGCGGTCTCGTCCACAATTCTGCCGATGTCATCGAACAGAAAAGGGACGCTCATTGTGTTCGAGTAGGCCGCAATGCCCGCCAACACAATGGTTGCGACGCACAGAAGCAACACAAGTGGTTTCGAAGCGACTGAATTTTGTGTCATGAATTGCTGTGGTGGGTTTGATGCCGTCGTTCGCTAGAACAATCTCGCGTGAGTACGATTTACCAAGAATAGACTGAGGTCCAGGCTTCTGAAAAGGCTTTGTTGCAACGATCCGCGAATCGGAAGATCGATTGTATCGATTGCGAGACCTGTGTCAGTCGTATGTCTTTTGTGCCATTTGTTCCAACGAGAACTTCGCAGCTAGCGTTGCTCCATAGGGCTTATTCAAGTAGGCTCAATAGGTTGCCGTTTGGCCCATTAAACAACTTTGCCGAACTAAGTTATGTCTCAAGAACCTTGTCAGCGGCGGATCGCCGTAGTCATACCATGTTACAAGGTGTCGCGTCATTTGGCGGGCGTTCTTTCGCGGATTGGCTCCGAGGTAACGGCTATCTACTGTGTCGTCGACGGTTGTCCCGATGGAAGTTTTGAGATTGCGACTCAAGCCGCCAGCGCCGACCCTCGCATTCGAGTCATCTCACTTTCCAAAAACTCGGGAGTCGGATTCGCCTTTATCTCTGGCACAAAACAAGCGTTGTCCGACGGTGCTGAGATCATTGTCAAATTGGATGGTGATGGACAGATGCATCCCGAGCAGATTCCACTGATGGTTGAACCATTGGTGCACGACGATGCCGACTTTGCGAAAGGGAATCGATTCTTTCATTTAGAAGATTTGCAGTCGATGCCAATTCTGCGAATGCTCGGGAATGCGGGGCTCTCTTTTTTCTCAAAGCTGTCGACGGGTTACTGGAATCTTTTTGATCCCACGAATGGCTTCATTGCCATGCAATCGCAGCTCGCTAGGCGTGTTCCTTGGGATAAAGTCCACCGACGGTTCTTTTTTGAATCCGATTTGCTGTTTCGACTCTACACTCTTCGGGCGGTTGTCGTAGATGTTCCGATGAAGTCGCACTATGGAAGTGAACAGAGCAACCTAAGCGTGTTCAAGGCGCTTATGCAGTTTCCGTTTTTTCATTTATTGAATTTCGTGAAGCGGATTTTTTATTGCTATTTCCTCCGTGAATTCAACATTGCATCACTGAATCTGCTGCTAAGCATTGGCTTAATTGGTTTCGGTTTTTGCTTTGGTATGGTGCATTGGGTTCGCAGCAACGAACTGAATCAACTCGCGTCGGCGGGAACAGTCATGTTCGCTGCGTTGCCGGTGATCCTCGGCTGGCAAGCGCTTCTTGCTTTCTTTGCGTTTGATGTTGGAAACGTGCCAAAGGCACCAACACGATCTCGGGCAAGACGGACCTAGGCTGTTGGTTTAGTCGTTTAATGGTCAGCCCTAGGAGTACCGCGTAGTACGCCTACGGCTGACTGTTAAACGAAGCACATTCACCGGACGGCTTTCGCCGTTCCGCTAACAAAGTAAGTGCGTTCCATTCACCAGGCATCATTGTTAATTCACTCCAGCGGACGGCACGACGGAGCGTGCCTATCACTTTGTGTCGGCTGGCACAACTTCGCCATTTGGCGGAAAAACAACTGCGAGTCTGTTTATCTGGCTGTTTCTCAATTGCAAACCACTAATCGGTATGTGTTTTGCGGGAGTAGTTCTAGCAATTTGAGGCGGAATTAGGCTGGGCTAAAGGACAGCATTATTTGCCGCTCGTGATCTTTTGTCTTGCAGATCGGATGCTTAACCGCTAGGTCGGCTACTTTTTCATCGAACCTAGGAATCCCCACAATTATGTACCTTTTTGACCTTTTGAAGCGACGCAAGATAGCGTTGGGGGGCCGACGTAGACGTCTCCAGTGTTTGTTGAATTTCGAATTGCTGGAAGATCGGAGGTTGATGGCGGATTTTGACGACTCCATCTCAGAGGCATCTATGTTGGGGGCCCTTACGACAACACCATCGTCTGTCAGTGCGAGTATCTCACCGGACACCGATGTGAATATGGTCGGTTTCGATGTTGCCGCCGGGCAAGTTATCGACTTTGACCTAGATACGCCCAACAACGGCCCTGATGGCTTAGGTACGTACATTCGGCTGTTCGATGCCCAGGGCAATCAACTTGCCTGGAACGACGATGGGATGGCGCCAGGGGAAGATGAATTAGGATTCGATTCGTACTTGACATACATGTTTCCTGCTTCAGGGACGTTTTTCTTGGCCACGTCGAATTACAACAATATCAAGTACGACCCAGTTACTGGTGACGGTGACACGTCAGGCGGGCTGTATTCTACGGGAAGCTATGTTTTGATCGTTAAGGCATTACCGATCGACTTGGACGATTCGATTGCCGAAGCAACTAGCATGGGAACAGTTACGAGCACTGTGCAAACTGTTGATACGAGTCTTGTTGTGGATATCGACGTCAACATGGTCAGTTTTGCCGTCGCGGCTGGGCAGGTTGTGGACTTCGATATCGACACGCCGCTTAATGGTCCAGGTGGCTTAGGCACTTACATTCGATTGTTCAATTCGCAAGGCACGCAGCTCGCATTTAACAATGATGGAGCGGCGCCAGGTGAAAACACGGTCGGTTATGATTCGTACCTTCGATACACCTTTCCCACAACAGACACCTATTACTTGGGTGTGTCAAACTATAACAACGTCAAATACAACCCGAACACAGGAAATGGTGACACGACGGGTGGTCTACACTCCGTTGGCACTTACCAGCTGCGAATTCAAACAGCCCCCTCACTTGTTTCAGACCCCAATGATTCCATTTCCGAAGCAACTTCTTTGGGAGCTATCACTGCTGCGCGAGTGAACGTGAGCGCGACTATATCGCCCGACACCGACGTCAACATGGTTGGCTTCAACGTTACAACAGGGCAAACCGTCGACTTCGATATCAACACGATGTTAAATGGTACGGGCGGGTTGGGGTCTTATATTCAATTGTTTGATTTCTCCGGTACTCAGCTTGCATTTAACAACGATGGACTCGCACCAGGGGACGCTCGACTTGGGTTCGATGCGTATTTGCGATACACATTTGCTGCGACAGGGACTTACTATCTCGGCGTGTCGAACTTCAACAACGTTCAATACAATCCTATCACTGGGGATGGCGACACGTCTGACGGCCTCAATACCGTCGGTGATTATCAGTTGTTCGTTCAGGCTCTCCCTGTCGACTGGAACGATTCCATCTCCGAAGCCTCGCAGTTGGGGCTCGTTTCTTCGACCCCAATCACGACCAATAGTAGTCTAGTCACGGACATCGACGTGAATCTCGTTGGGTTCCTTGTCAGCGCCGGGGAAGTTGTCGATTTTGACATCGACACACCATTCAACGGGCCTGGAGGACTAGGATCGTTTGTTCGGTTGTTCAGTGCCTCTGGAGAGCAACTGGCTTTCAATAACGATGCGGCAGCACCGGGTGAAAACGTCGTGGGCTACGATGCTTATCTCCGTTATACATTTGCGAGCGGTGGCATTTACTATCTTGGGGTGTCGAATTTTAACAACATGCAATACGACCCAACGACTGGAAACGGTGACACTGCGGGCGGTTTGAATTCGATCGGAAGCTATCAACTCATCATACAGACAGTTCCTGTTTCCGTCCCTGACCCAAACGACACCATCGCGGAAGCGACCGCACTTGGGGCTATTTCGACGACACCCATTATGGCTAGCGCAAGTATTACTCAAGATACCGACGTCAACATGGTCAGCTTCAGCGTTACGGCCGGATTGGTCGTTGATTTCGATATAGACACTACCCTCAACGGTACTGGCGGACTTGGCTCGTATCTCAGGCTGTTCAATGCACAAGGTACAGAGTTGGGATTCAATAACGATGGACTTGCTCCTGGTGAAAGTGTGCTCGGTTTTGACGCTTACCTTCGATATACGTTCGACTCGGCTGGCGTTTACTACCTAGGCGTCTCCAATTTCAACAACAATCAGTACGACCCTCTCACAGGTGTTGGAGATGTGAGTGGCGGCCAAAATACGATCGGCAGTTACCAGTTGATTGTTCAAACTGCGCCAGCAGAATTTGTAGATCCTAATGATACGTTCGCTGAAGCTTCTTCGGTGGGAAGCGTCTCTACCAATGCTATTACCGTCAACGCTAGTATTTCGCCGGATATCGACGTCAATATGGTTGGATTCAGCGTCAGTGCTGGCCAAGTTGTTGACTTCGATATTGACACTGCATTAAACGGAGTTGGAGGTCTTGACTCTTACATTCGCTTGTTTGATTCGCAAGGAAACCAACTTGCTGCGAACTATGACGGAGTTGCACCGGGCGAGAGCACGCTTGGCTTTGACGCGTACTTGCGATACACATTCACCACAGCGGGTGTTTATTATCTTGGCGTATCCAATTTCAATAACATCGCCTACGATCCGGTAACAGGCAACGGAGACACTGCCGGTGGTTTTAGTGCGGTTGGCAGCTATCAACTCAACATACAGAGTGTGACCATAGCGACTACAGATCAAGACGATGCGATTTCAGAGGCGAACGCGTTAGGCCCAATTTCGGCACTGGTGAGTGTTGATTTTGCGATTTCCCCGGATATAGATGTGGACATGTTTAGTTTCTCTGTCGCTGAAGGCCAAGTTGTTGATCTGGATATCGATACGGCAACCAATGGAACGGGTGGGCTCAATTCCTACCTCAAACTGTTTAACGGTCAGGGGCAATTGCTGGATTCCAACAACAATGCTTCGGCGACAGGTGAAGCGGCAATCGGATTCGATGCATACCTGCGTCACAACTTTGTAACAGCTGGCACCTATTTTCTGGCAGTTTCAAACGACAGCAATATTCAATACGATCCAGTGACAGGTAACGGCGATTCAGCAGGTGGTCAAAACGCGACTGGGTCATACCGACTCATTTTACGATCGCTAACAACGACACTGACAGTCAGCATCAACGCGACCACCATTCCTGAAAAGAATGGTTCCGCAACCGGAACGGTTTCGAGAATGGACGCCGACTTGAGCCAAGCATTAACGGTCGGTCTGACAAGCAGCGATCTCGGTTCCGCAACTGTGCCCAATTTGGTGATCATTCCGGCCAATCAATTTTCGGCCAATTTCACCATTAATGCAGTGGATGATCACATCGTGTCGGGCACTAGGACGGTGACTATCACGGCTACGGCGACAGGTTTTTCGCTAGGGGCTGGTTCGTTGGACATTTCGGATAGCGATAGCTCTTGGCACAACACGAACAATCCAAATGATGTTGATGCGGACAACACGGTCTCCCCGTTGGATGTCCTGTCAATCATAAACTATCTGAACAGCGTTGGCTCTGGGCCTGTCACGGGTAGTAGCCCACCGCCGTATTTGGATGTTGACAGCGACAATTTCATCACGCCGCTCGATGCTCTAGTAGTCATTAACTATCTGAATTCGAAAAGTAACGGGCAAGGTGAAGGAGAGGCTGCTGTCACTGGGGCTACAAAAACAAGCACACCGGTTCCATTCGAATTTGTCGACGATTTTTTTGCCGAATATGATCGAACCATGTCTTATTGGATGATAGGCAGCATGAAAACTAACTTAGCAGGGCGCGAAAGCTAGTGAACTCGATAGTCGCTTCCATAGCTTGCGCGTTTTGAAAATTCGTAAAGGCTAAAGGTCCGGAAATTTGTTTGTTAACGTTTTTAACCGAAGCAAACTGCTGGGCCGTTGGCCCAATCAATTCACGTGCTTGATTTGCCCCAGACCCTCAGGCTGGGGTATGTAAACGACCGCGGCTTTGCTCCTAAAACAAATACCGTACTTCGACGGCCAGCGTGTCGTGCTAGGCATACGCGACTCCTCTATTTAGAAATCGAAAGATCTCTTGCAAACTCCGACCAGACCGCAGCGGGAACAATGGGCAAGTTTTCATTTAGATTTCCGTTGCCGCTGCGGCTATTTGCTAACCTTTTCTCGTTTGGGCAACACCCAGTCCTTGCGTGGATAGTGGCACGTATAACCACCTGGGTTTCGAACTAAGTAGTCTTGATGATCGGGCTCAGCTTCCCAGAAATCGCTCGCCGGCTTTACTTCCGTTACGACTTTGCCGGGCCACAAGCCTGATGCGTTCACGTCTTCAATCGTGTCCAACGCAACCCGTTTTTGCTCGTCGCTGGTGAAAAAAATGGCAGAACGATAAGAAGCGCCGCGGTCATTGCCTTGACGATTTTTTGTCGTTGGGTCATGAATCTGGAAGAAGAACTCCAACATTTTTCGAAAGTCCGTCTTGCTTGGATCGAAAATAACTTCGATGGCTTCGGCGTGATTGCCATGATTGCGATAAGTCGCATTCTTTACTTCACCGCCGGTATAGCCGACGCGAGTCGAGACAACACCGGGCTGCTTGCGAATGAGGTCTTCCATGCCCCAGAAGCATCCACCTGCCAAGATCGCTTTTTCGGTCTTCTCTTTGGTCTGTGGCGTCTCCGGATTTGAGCTGGTGCTTGCTTGGCCGGGGGACTGAGCACTTGCAAAAGGAACCATGATGGCCATGCCAAGGACAAATATGCCCGTCTTTATTGTCAACCAAGTACCGGTCTGAATGTTCATTTTGTTTTGCTCCGAAAGCCAAAAGGAAGTTTCGCAATGTGTGCTTCACTATTTTACCACACAGGACGGGTGGAGCCAGCCCGCAGGACAAACTCGTTTCAATCAAACCCTCCTTCGAGGTACATGATGGGCATGCAAGCAAGGGAAGCGAGCAATACGATCATCAAAAATACAGTGCAAATGCTGCTTTTCCAAAACCGGCTTGAGCTAGGGACAACTATCGTTAGAACAACCGCAAGCAGCGGGCCAAGTGACGCGTATAAATACCACCATGGCGTCAACCCGATGCCATTTACCTCCCACGCATTGCGACGTGCAACCCAAACTCCCAACAGATTCATCGGAATGCAGAATAGGCCGAAGATCAGGGTTGCGGCCCAAGAGAGGTACGATTCATCAAATTTGCTCGTCGTAGCGGTACGAGTTGTTGGCGATTCACTAGAATAAGCATTCTTTCCCACCTCGTTTCCCTCCACAGAGATTCTTTCCAATGCGTAAATCGTTGTCTTGTTTCACTATTGTAGCCTCATTTCTACTGGCGCATGCCGACTTTTGTCAGCATCGGGTTTGCGCTCAAGAAGCTCCTCGGTCGTCGACTGCCATTGTTCCAGGGGCGCGTGTGGCCATCATCGGCGACTCTATAACCGAACAAAAGCTGTACAGCAAATTCATGGAAGCATACTTGCTGGCTTGCACGGGAATCCCTGATGTCCATGTTTTTCAATTCGGCTGGAGTGGCGAACAA
>CANHVO010000280.1 GCA_947463915.1 Planctomycetaceae bacterium | reverse complement strand
GGTCAATGCAAAGAGAAGGACCGTGATGCGATGGGTCAGCGTTTTATTCATGAGCGATACGTGGGAAGATGACGAAAGTCTTCTCGCCCCAGGTCGATGGTCTAGGGGATTTGGACGTTTAACAGTCAGCCGTAGGCGTATTGAGCTCCATCGACAGTACGCCTACGGCTGACTGTTAAACGAATTGCGGATGCTAGGTTTAGAAAAATACAGCCGAGATTGCAGACTGCTTTAGAAGATTTTCCAATTGAGGAAAGATTAACGACTCTAGCAGGGGAACTGCTGGTTTGTATCGATTAAACGACGAAGCCTATCCGCACGTGTTTTTCGTGTTAATTAGCCGTCGGGTGCTAGCCCCGGTTTTCCATTTGCTCGACATTCGTCGAGAACCGGGGCTAGCGCCCAACGGCTAATGGTTTGATTTACGAGAAGACTCACGCCGAAGTGCTTAGCAACTCTACTCGGCCAATGTCCCCGAAACGGCAACGCTGGCAATGCATTGTTTCTCGAAACTCGTCAAGAGTTTCGGTGGATTATGCGATGCAGCCGAAAGTCTTGACGACTTTCGCTACACAAAACATATTTGGGCGAGTTGCTCAAACGATCACTTAGTCAGTCGATTCTTTTCGCTGACCCGAACGTACTTCATCAGTGAAAGAAGTCGGCCTTGCTTGATGCCTCGTATGTTCATCAGTTCTTCAACCGAACGAAAGCCACCGACATCGTCGCGATACTTCAAGATATCGCTTGCGAGCTTTTCGCCCACGCCGGGCAGCAAATTGAGTTCGGCTTCTGTTGCATCGTTGAGATCGACGATCAGTTCACCGGGGAGATCCTGCTCAGAGGTGTTTTCGCGACCACTAAAGAATGCGACTCCGAATGTCCAGACGACGATCAAAATGAGGAGAACCGCGAAGGCCTGCGTCCGAATCCTGACGACTCGGCCCCGCTCTTGATCGCGGGTGCCGATCTCATCGGGTTCGCTTGCCTCCTGCATAATGGATTGCCCTCGATAGCCCCGACTAGTTGGACCTGAGTTGCTGGAGTACTTCGCTGACAATCCGATCGATGACAGAATCGTCCGCAATCGAAGCGTTGTTGGAATGAACAGTCGAAAGGGTTGGGCGTCTATTCTGCATGAAGTCAAAGCCGGCGAGCAGTTCTTGAAGCTTGCCTTGCGTTACGTCGGCTGCGTTGACCTGTTGAGGTGTGAGAGGCTGACGCGATTGTCCAAGATCCCAACCACGAATCTTGGCTCCACGACGGAAGCCTTCGGGGAATTCGGCGGTCGACAACATGGTATCGAACAGCGGAAGCAGCTTGTATTGGATTTGCATTGCCCGTTCCCATTGCCCAGCCCGAGCTGCTTCGTAAATGCTTCGGGTCAGTTCCGGAACGACACCGCTTGTCGCATTAGTACCACCATCGCAACCGATCATCAACATTGGTACCAAGGTTGCGTCCCAGCCGGTCATGAAGAAGAAATCATTTCGGATCGGACGGATCTCAGCGATCATCCGCATCATGTGCGGAACGTCGCCCGAGCTATCTTTAATGCCGACAACTCGCGGGCATTCTTGAGCCAATCGTTTTACGGTCGGCACATCGATTGGGGAGGCGAACAGAGGGATATTATAAAGGGTCACATCCACCGAGACGCGATCCGCGATTTGTTTGAAATAAGCGTAGACGCCGTCCGGAGCTAAGCGATAGTAAAACGGAGCGACGATGGCTACCGCTCTTACACCCAGTTCACCATAGGTATCGCAAGCCCGAATCGTTTCCTCGATGTTGGCTTCGGCGGCACCAGCAAGGATCGGAACTCGACCTCGCGTTTGATCGACGACAATTTGGATGACTCGTTTTCGTTCCTCAGGGGTAAAGCGAACGAATTCGCCGGTGCTGCCATTCGGGTAAAGTCCGTGCACGCCATGTTCGATTAGCCAATCGATATAGCCTCGAAGGGTGTCTTCGTCGAGTGCGCCGTTACGGTCTACTGGGGTGATGTTTGGGGTAAAAATACCCGCTAAAGGTTGTTTGCTCATAGCACAACAATAACACATTGAATACGCCGCTGGCAACCAGCCTTTGGATTTGTCATGATTTGGTACCGCTCAGGGGTACGTTTTTTCGGGTTTTCCCAATATCCTTGACGTTTTCCCGAAAGATTTTCATGCGTTCTGCCTTGCTTTTTGCCATTCGAGTGATCTTGCCAGCGTTTGTGCTGGTTTACGTACTGGCGATGCTGGCCTCCTCGTGCATGCCTGTTTCAGATCCGATGGGGGAGGCGCAGGCGGTTCCACGGTGGGAGTATTGGTTGCTACACGCGTCAGTTCCATCGGCCATATGGTGGCAATGGACTGGGGGCTTGCAGCCGATTCACATTGCAGATCGCGTTCCTGTTTTGGCGTTTGCCGCCGCTTGGCTATTTGCATGCCTGGGTGTTGGAAATCAGATTTTAAAGTTCGATCCGATTTCGAGTCGGCTCTCGAAGTACGAGCGACTCTGTCTTTCCGTTTTTGTCGGTCAATCGCTGCTTTCAACGGTTGTCTTTCTGATTGGATGGCTTGCTGGTGTGCAACAGTTGGTTTGGTTCTTGGCCGTTTTGGCGTTAATACTCATTGCGAATTGGCTTGCTGAATCGGTACAACGCAAATTGAAGCCGAGCGAGCCGTCTCTGAAAGGTGAATTGGCTGTCCGTTTAGTATCGCCATCTGCATTGGAGATAGTTCCGGACGCGTCGTTTGCAAGTTCGATTCGGCGGCGAATGGTAGGTCTTCTGATCTTGGCCGCGGTTTTGCTTGCCGGCTTTCACCTGCTGGGTGCGACGATGCCAACGCAGGACGCCCAAGTACGCGATGTGGATTGGTGGCTGGTAAAGCACGCTGCGATGGAGGGCAAGATTCGATGGTCAGCGGATCATGCAATGGCGAACGCACCAGCCGGGCTGCACATGCCCGCGGTAGCTTTTGCAAGCCTAATCACTGTCGATTTGCCATCGCCGCAGTTAACACTGACTGACGCGGACTGGATTGAGATTCGTGAGAAGTGGAATGCAAGATTGCTAATCGGAGTATTGGCAGGCAAGACTGCGAATTCGATGCTTTGTCTGGTAGGTCTGTTGCTCGTGAGTGTTCACGTCGGCCGGCGAAGTGGCTTTTTGTCGGGGCTACTTATCTGCTTCTTGCTGCTAGCAACACCTGGTATTGCTGAGTTGATGCGGCTGGGACGCAGTGAAGTGCTAACGGGAGTCTGGTGCGCAGCGTTGGCTGTTGTTTGGCAAAGATCTTATTTCACGCGCGAGAATCGACAGCCTTTTGGATTGGTCTGGGGATTCTTGTTGGCCGGCGCAGTCAGCTCCAGCTATGCTGCAGCGGTGCTGGTTGGGCTACCAGCCATAGTGCTTTGGTTGACTGACCTTAGGCTGCGAGGACAGTTCTTGGAACGCCAATCGTGGAATGGTTGGGGGATTGCAATCGCTGCTGGAGTCGTTCTTTCTGCTAGTTCCTTTTATATTCGTAACACGATGGCCAGCGGCGACCCAATCTATCCGTGGGGTGGAGTACTGGCTCAGCAAGCGGGAGTTGTTGGACATAACGAATTCCGAGATGCATTGCACTTTGCGAACCGGGTTCCGAGCGAAACGATCGCGGAGTCCATGCTTTCGGCTGAAAATAAGACGGTTGGCGTTGACGTTGCAAAAAGTCATTCACCCTATCGCTTGAGCAATTTGCTTGACGGACTTGTTAGGTTGCTTTGGAACTCGAATGTTCATGGCTTGATGCTCGTTCCGCTGGCCTTGGTCGCGTTTTTGCTAGGAACGTACCGGAGCTATCGTGTCGTATCCCTTTGGTTTCTTTATTGGGTTGCGGTTTGGTGGCTTTTCTTTACGCGGCAGGACCGGGATTGGGTTGGAGCATTGGTCTTGTTGGCTTGGCCAGCGGCATCGGGATCGGAGTGGCTGTTGGATCGTGCAAGTGGTTATTTCATGATGCTCTTGGTATCGATCTCCATCGCCTGGTCTGTGGTGGTATTGCCAGTATGGCCAACAAGTGACAATCGGATCTTCGTGTCGTTAGAAACACTCTCGCGAGATGGCCGTTTGTCAGCAGTCGAGTCGGTGCCCGATGCTACATCCGCCAAGGAATCTGCTCCCGAAACGAATCCTACAGCGAGCTTCGCTAGCGTTTTTCGTTCCGTCTTGGAAAGGCAAGCCGCCGGTGAGCCGCATGTTAGGGTCTTGTTGGTCGGAGAAAGCGATGACTTCGATTTCGTTAGCGATTGCAGAAATAGTGGCCCATTTGATCGAGGATTACTGGACAAATGCAACGAATTGCCTGCGATAGAAGCAGAATCGCTACTTCGAGAAAGCAGTATAGGCTACGTCTTGGTGGCTTGGTCCGGCGTGCAGTATCGCGAGAGGTTGACTAGTCGGAAAATAGAATCGGCCTACCGCTCAACCATCAGTAGATTGGTAAACGAATCGTGCTTGACGCCAATCCCCTGGGAAATCAGCTCGTCGCAAGCCGAGTTATTCAGGGTGAACGAAAAGCGATAGGTTGGTACAATGGTTCGTACATCAAAAAACACCCGAGGACTATTCATGTCGAAAACACTTCTCCGCGTTGTCTGTGGTTGCCGACTTGGCTTGTTTTTCACGCTAGTGAGCTTGTGCTTTGTTTTGTCGCAATCAGGTTCAGTGATTGGGCAAGTTTCTGAAAGCGAACTGAACCAGCTTGCTCGGGATGCAGCATCCAATCGCAATGCAGCTGCGACCAAAAGTGCACCGAATACCGACATCGACTTCTTTACTCTGATGGTCAAGGGTGGGATTTTCATGATCCCGATTGGCTTTGTCAGCTTGACTGTGGTCACGTTCGTGTTTGACCGATGGATTGGATTGCGGTCCGGAAAGATCTTGCCGTGGGGGCTTCGCAGGAGTCTTTTGCAGGCGGCTCGTCAGGGAGATTTGGACCCGAGGGATGTGTATCGGATTTGTGGCGAGTCATCGTCTGCGGCGGCTAAGATTTTTCGGGTTATGGTGCTTAAGACGGGGCGGCCGATGCCGGAAATGGAAGCGGCAACGTCGGAGGCGACGCAGCGCGAGTTGGATAAGGCTTATAGCAATGTTCGATGGCTCAACTTGTCAGCTGGCATTGCACCGTTGCTTGGTTTGCTGGGAACCGTATGGGGATTGATTCGTGCGTTTCATGACACCACGCAATTGACAGCTGGGCAGAATCGAGCGGATTTCTTGGCGGTTGGGATCTACGAAGCGTTGGTGACGACATTGGCTGGTTTGATCGTCGCGATTCCCGCGGCTGTTGCTTCGCATTATTTTGAAGGGAAGATTACTCGGGTTTTTGGTGCTATCGAGGAGTTATCAGCTGAGTTGATGATGCGGTTGGAGTGCTACGAGGGTCGGACGCGATTTGAACCGATTGGTCGGGAGTTGGCCGCAAGGGATTTGTTGCATGGCGGGGCAATAGCCACGCCACCGATCGCCGCGACAGGTTTACCAAACGCGATCAAAGCTCCAAAGTCTGATTTGCGACCACGGACTTCGAGGGCGTCTGAGTAAGTCACTCTCGGCAAGAGGGACATACGTGTAGCAGGTTTCCTGAGAAACCCGCCGACCAGCTCGATTGTTGCATCAGGTTTCTCACGAAACCTGCTACTCTCTTCGTTGTGACATTCTTCAATGCAAATTCGCATTCGACATTTACTTTGGTTGACGATTGCAGTTGCTATTCTATTCGCGCTGGCCACTTGGGGCCCCTTTGGTTGGACAGTACTTTGGACGATGCTCTTTCTTGTGCATCTGAGCTTTTTGGGACTGCCAATGGCGATCTTTGTGTTCGCGATTGGGATGAGTCCCGTTGTAAACAAGCAGTTGGATGTGAAAAAGAATAAGCTAGTTGCTGTTTGCTTTGCGGCGTGGTTAGGGTGTGCAGCGGTGATGTTTGTCTTTTGGTCGATTGTTACCAAGATAGGATGATGGCTATCGTTTAGGCAATTGGTGCGTTCCGCAATTTCCCTGCCATCGATTCTCCCGTCAAAATGGTCTGGGAGAATAGCATTGTATGTTTAACAGTCAGCCGAAGGCGTACTGGGAAGCGATGAAAGTAAGCCTCATCTTTACCCCCATCTTTGAACATCACATTCCAATTCCCTTGGGTTTTTCGTACTCGTACTCCGCCCGAAGGGCAGTACTCGTACTCGCACTCGATCGGATGGACAATCGAGTACGAGTACCATTTCATTGAATACGAGTACGAGAACGAGTATGAAATCTGTCCAGAAATGTGGGTGAAGATGAGGAAGTACGCCTGCGGCTGACTGTTAAACGAGTTTGCAACGGAGATTTGCTTCGTTGAATAGAATCGCAGCCGGCTGAAGCCGGGACACCAGCACAAAAATCTTAAAATTCTGGCTAATAAACTTTCGCCGCCAACGTCTACTTGGGTAGCACGACTTTGTTATCCTGCTACCGAGCTTTGAGCCCCATGCCTTTTCTTTCCATTCCAACATGATGCAACCGGCACCGCCCGAGGGAATTACCGAGGATTCCCATCAGACTGGCGACGACCATCGAGTGTGGCTGCACGCCACTTTCAAGCGGTTAGAACGTCCGCTGATTGCCTATGCCATGCGCCTATTGAATGGAAATGTGGAAATTGCTCGAGATTGTGTGCAGGAGAGTTTTTTGAGGTTGTGCCGTGAGCGCCGGTCGCTTGTCGAGGGACATGTCGATGCTTGGCTCTTCAAAACTTGTCGCAATCGCGCGATGGACCACCATCGCAAGGAGGCTCGAATGATGATCGACTCGGATTCCACAGCGTTGGCAACGGCTTCGGCACCTACCAGCGAACCAGCAGGCTATCTGTCGAAACGGGAAGAACAAGAGCAACTGCACAACCAAATATCGCGGCTGCCAACCCGCGAGCAAGAGGTCCTATCGCTGAGGTTGGCCCAGGGACTCTCGTACAAGCAGATTGCGGAGATCACGGACATGAGCGTATCGCATGTCGGCGTGATCTTGCACGAGGCGGTGACCAAGTTGCGAACCGCCATGACGGTCACTGGTCATCAGCTGCAATCCAAGTCGTAGCGTCGTAGCTTGGGACCATTGTCCCGAGCGCTCACGTTGTTGTGAGCGCCAATTTGACACGGCCTCGGACGGGACAATGGTCCCATCCTACCCAAATCCAAATCATACCAATAAAAGTTCAATAAAATCATGACACAATCAGCACCCCATCCTTCGATGGATTCGATAGAACCTTGGCAGTTGACCGCTTATGCGCTCAATGAATTAGAACCCTCGGACGCAGCCAAAGTTGAACTCGCGTTGGAAACCGACGCGGCCCTTCGAGGCGAGTTCGAGCAAATTCAGCAGACCCTCACGGCGGTTCGGACGGCATTCGCCAGCACAGCGGTTAATGTTGGCCTGAGCGACAGTCAGACGGAGGTCGTGTCGAGCCAATTTGAACAAGCAGTTGCACCGAACGTATCAATCAATGGCGGAGCAACACCTGTCGCAACGATCAAGCTGGCGGGGCGCTCGTTTTACCGTCGCAAGCGATTTGCAGCATTGTTGGCAACGGCTGCCGCGATCCCACTCGCTGCGACTTGGATGCCGAGTTTGTTTGAGAATGGCGGCCCATTGGTTTATGTGGAGGACGCAGGACCATCGAGTTCATTTACTCAACACGCAAAAGTTAAGGAGACTGCTAGGTACAACAGCTCAGCAGTCCCTGCGTCGATGGCGGAGAGTCCTGCGTCCGCAGTTGCCAAGGATTCGAACAGAGCTAACACTCCTGCATCTTCGGATTCGAAATATTCGCCAATAGGAAATCTGGTTGAAGAAGGCCGCGACAAGGCGAATACACCGGGTGATGCTATCGCTTCCCCGTCTACGATCGACGATGCTGAGCGTCGAATCAACCTATCCCAAGATACGATAACCGAAACGGTGGAGACGAAAGTTACTGCGCCAGTCCGTGGTACGATCCTATTGGGCGGAATCAAAACTTCCGCCTTACCTAAGCCGAGCGATAGTGGCGTACAAGATGAGTCCAAGACCAATACATTGCTGATGACTGTTACCCCAAGAGTTATCATTCCAGAGGAAGAAGAGGAAGTGCTTGGACTTGCGCAGGTAGAAACGCAAAGCTCGGTTGGAAGTGCTGCGGGCAAAGCAATTGCGGGCGGCCCTTCAAGAGGCAAGCCGGGCAGCATGGGCTATGGAATGGGCAGTGGCGTGGCGGCAGTTCCCTCGGGAGCAATGCCGGGCGCTACCTTGGCTCCTGCAAGTCCATCAGCAAAGGATAATGAACGAATGGAGTTTATGAGAGCAACGGAAGCAACCGCGCCCGTCGACATAGGCCTCACGGAATCAGCCAGACAGTCGGCTCCGTATCCACTCCCGGTCGAGTTGCGTCAAAACGCGCCGCATTTGTTCCGAGCTCCTGCTTCGGAACCATCTGGAACAGATCGATTCGAAAAGATCGTCGAAACACCTTTTCTCGAAACGCAAAAGGCACCGTTGTCGACTTTTTCCATTGATGTCGATACGGCTTCGTATAGCAAAATCCGGCAAACGATCATGGAAGGCAATCGTCTACCTAGCCCGAATATGGTTCGGATCGAGGAAATGGTCAATTACTTCGAGTACGGTTACGAAGGTCCTCAAGACGAACGGCCGTTTGCTGCCCACATGAGCGTTGACCGATGTCCTTGGAATACTGAGCATCAATTGGTCCGCGTCGGCTTGCAAGCCAAGAAGATTGACAAGGACAAACGAGTCAAGGCCAACATCGTCTTCTTGCTCGACGTCTCCGGGTCCATGAACGAGCCCAACAAGCTGCCGCTCGTCAAGAAGTCGCTGTCGATGATGGTAAACCAGCTAAACGAAAACGATCGCGTGGCCATCGTGGTCTACGCCGGTGCGGCGGGGTGCGTGCTGCCGAGCACTTGCGGAGCTGAGAAACAAGCGATCTTGTCGTCGCTGGATCATCTCAACGCGGGTGGTTCGACCAACGGCGGCCAAGGCATTCAATTGGCCTATTCGATTGCCAAGGAGCACTTTATACCTGGCGGAGCCAACCGAGTCGTACTTTGTACCGATGGCGATTTTAATGTTGGTGTAACCGGCGACGAGGCTTTGGTGGCCATGATGCAAGAAAATGCCAAGAGCAACATTTTCTTGACTTGTCTAGGTTTTGGAGCGGGCAACTACAACGATACCATGATGGAAAAGATCTCCAACAAGGGGAACGGCATCTATGGCATGATCGACAATGAGTTGGAAGGACGTCGGATGATGGTCGAGCAGCTGGGTGGCACACTTGTCACCGTTGCGAAGGACGTCAAGATCCAAGTTGACTTCAACCCAGCAAAGGTTGCTGGCTACCGATTGATCGGTTACGAAGACCGACGATTGGCCAACAAGGATTTTGACAACGATCAAAAGGACGCAGGCGAAATCGGGGCTGGGCATCGAGTGACGGCTCTATACGAAGTCATTCCGACAGGC
>CANHVO010000279.1 GCA_947463915.1 Planctomycetaceae bacterium | reverse complement strand
TCCGATTCCGGTCGAAGGACGTGTTGTTGGCAGTTGAACGTTCGGCGGCTTGACCGACGGGCGATTCTGTGCGTTTGGCAGACTAGGGCGTGTAGCGATTGACGGATTCGAGGGGAGCGTTGTTGGCCGTGAAACATTCGATAGATTCCCAGCCCCTCCCAACGAAGGACGCGAGCCACCGAAAGAAGGTGTCCCGCCCATACTTCCACCCATATTCGGCATTGAAGGACGTGAGTTCACGTTCCCCAAAGATGGTCGCGATGCATTGGGCAGCGACATATTCGGAGTGCTGGGCCTCGACATACTCGGCATGTTCGGGCGAGCGCCACCTCCTCCTCCCATGTTCCCCATGGATGGTCTTGCACCACCACCTCCCATGTTCCCCATGGACGGTCTTGCTCCACCACCGCCCACGTTACCCATGGATGGTCTTGCTCCACCGCCACCGCCGCCACCCCGACCACGCTGCGCGAACGCTTCTGGCAAGCAAACGGAATCGATGCCCAACACGACTAAGATCGCTGACACGATACGAATGTGATTCATCGTTAACATACTATGTGCTCCTTGACGTGCGAATGGATTATTTGGCGGCTGCGGGTGGTACTTTTACGACTGTAATCTGAAAGTCATCCTCGATCGCATTGCCGATGATCCGATTCGTGCCCGTCATCATGTAGCGTCCATTTTCTTCGTTGCTGATTTTCACGATGGCTGAACCCGTTTGACCATCGGGCATCACAGCGGACGATCGAACCAACCACGCACCCTCCACTTGCGTCCATGTCGCTTCGGCAAAACCACCATCGGAATCAAAGTTCCAAGAGCGCGGAGCGCCAAGTAGAGCGTCCCAGCCAATTCTTTGCGAGGTCTTCATCACAACTTGGTCGCTTTTGGTTACCGAGATTTCGCCCAAGATAAAATTCTTGTCCTCGGACCATTTGTAAGAAATTTTGACGCGTGCGTCAGCGCCTTCATTGATCCACTCGCCTACCAACCAAGAAATTGGCTTTAGCAAATCCCCAGGTGTGGGTGCAGACTCATCTCCAACATCTCGGAGCGACGCAATACGCCAACCTTGATCCGTTTTTGCGAGTACCGAAGTATACCGAATCGTCGCACTGGTTCCATCCTTAGCGGTCGTGATCCTTCTTCCTTCTTGGATCGCAATGGTACCAAGAACCCGAATGGATTCGATCTCGTTCTTCATCTGCGACCCAGGAAATTTTGCAAAGAAAGCGGTCAGCAACTCTTTGATGTCTTTCTGTCCTTGATAGACGGTCCCTTGTTCGTCGATAAGTTCACCTTTAGCCAAAAACATGGCCGCCACTTCATCCGCCTTCCCACCGCTAAATGCGGCTGTCACCTTATCCCAATCTTTGCGAATCTCGGTCGCTGCTGGATCTTCTTGCCCAAAGGCGAATGGCGCGAAACTTGACACGAAACACATGCCAGCTGTCGCTACGAGCATAAGGAAGCTTGAACGGTAAGTCATCAATTTGCACCTTTGTCAAAAATGGAATTGGAAGAGCATGGACTTGCAGTCACCAAAGGTCCTGAACTGAAATGGAGTTCAAATTGGCGACCGAAGCTAGATTGCGAGGATTGGCGAGAAACTTCGAGACAAAGCATTTTTGTCTCGATATAAAAAAGGGATGTTCGAATTCTATACCATGAAAAAACCAGATCGTTCGAAGCGATCTGGTTTCGATTTGGATTTACTTCTTGTCAACTACTGTTTCGAACCAGCAGTGACGGCCTCCATAACACGGTCTAAGTTGAAACTGCCTGGTTTTTGCCGAGGAGGGAACTCCTTGAAGCTCTGTAGCCATTGTCCGACATAGCCCGCTGCGGGAGCGATCATGAACATTCGGTCCAAATACCAACGTTGATAGCCCAGTGCATTTTCATGCTCGGCCCGTTCAAAAGGATCCATTCTTAGGTTGGTCAATTTTGGAGCTCGCAGTGCCGTAAAGGGCTCTTGCCAAACCTTGAGCCCCTCGGCAGCTTGTTCGAGAAAGGTAATCTTCATGTTGCCGTATCGAAGTGCAGCAACACTTCCGTCATCGGTCCAGTAAATGAACTCCTTGCGAGGCCATTCCGCTTTACCCATGAGAGCTGGTGCCAAGTCGTAGCCGTCAAGATGCACCTTGTACGTGCGGTCACCAATTTTGCGTCCCTTGAGCAGATCGTCTTTGGCGGTAACGTCACCGGCGGCTGCGACAACGGTAGCCAGCATATCCTCATGCGCACCGATCTCGTTAACAACGGTGCCTGGTTTAATAACGCCTGGCCATCGAATCAACGTTGGAACGCGATAGCCACCTTCCCATTGCGTATTCTTTTCGCCCCGGAACATTGTCGTGCCGCCATCTGGCCATGTGAACGTTTCGGCGCCATTGTCCGACGAGTACATCACGATCGTGTTTTCTTCCAGCCCAAGCTCTTTGAGTTTGTCTAGAAGCAAGCCGACGTGACCATCATGTTCTACCATTCCATCGGCATAAATCCCCAACCCCGTCTTGCCCTCGGATTCCTTTTTCAAGTGAGTAAAAATGTGCATCCGGGTCGAGTTCCACCACATAAAAAATGGTTTGTCCTGTTTTTTGGCGCGCTCCATAAAGTCCAACGCTTTTGCGTTGACCTCTTCATCGATCGTCTCCATTCGCTTGCGAGTCAATGGTCCTGTGTCGGTAACGCGACCATCGGCAAAGCTATGAATCACTCCGCGCGGACCAAACTTCTTCTTAAAAGCTGGGTCTTTTGGGTAGTCTGGATTTTCTGGTTCTTCTTCCGCGTTCAAGTGATAAAGATTGCCGAAGAACTCGTCGAAGCCGTGATTGGACGGCAAGGTACTATCTGCGTCGCCTAAGTGATTCTTGCCGAATTGACCAGTCACGTAGCCTTGTGCTTTTAGCAACGTCGCAATCGTCGGATCTTCCTTCTTCATGCCCTCTGGGGCACCAGGCAAGCCGACTTTTGTTAATCCTGTACGAATGGGCGACTGCCCAGTGATGAATGCTGCACGACCCGCTGTGCAACTCTGTTGTCCGTACCAGTCCGTAAACAACGCGCCGCCGTTGGCAATGCGGTCGATGTTCGGGGTCTTGTACCCCATCATGCCCCGATTGTAGGCACTGATATTAAACTGACCGATGTCGTCGCCCCAGATAATGAGGACATTTGGTTTCTTCGCGCTCTGCGCATGTGCATTCATTGGAATGCAAATCGCAAGGATAAAAGAAGCAAAAAGTAAACAATTCCAGGTTTGCCGCATAAGTTGTGTCCCGTCTTGCTGGAGTGAAAGTAAAAGTGGTTTTTTGAACTAGCCCTGCCTTAAACTGTCAAAATCGACAGTTTGGTCGAGGGTGGGTCATGATCGTTGGTGTTAAGAAGTCCATGGCTTGGTATTATTGTACTGAATGCAACAACGGACGGGACAATGGTCCCGTCCTACAGTACTATCAACCTGCTAAGGCCAGGCCTACTGGCCTTTCGACAAGTTCTCAATTTGCTTTTGAAGCTTCGATAGGTTGAACGATCCCGCCGTTGCGCTGGGTGGATACTCCTTCATGGTCATAAGGAACTTGCCAGCCATTTCCGTGATTGGCACAACGACGTAAGGTCGGTCTAGGAACCAGTCGTTGTAGGTGTTCGAATTGTGCTGCGCTTTTTCGAATGGATCGCGCCTTAGATTAAACAGCAACGGCACCCGCAACTCAACAAACGGCTCTCGCCAAACACCGAAGGCTTCTCCGCGGTTCTCCAACCATACAATTTTCCAGTCTTGGTATCGCGCTGCAACAATTTCGCCATCGTCGTTGACGTACCAAAATTCATTGCGGGGAGACTTGTCGGACTTGCCGGTAAGATGATCAAGCTGGTTGTAACCGTCCACGTAGTTTTTGTAGGTGCGACCATTGAGCTCTACTCCCTTGAGCAGCTTTTCCTTGATGTCGGGCGCTCCGGCGACAGCAGCAAAAGTCGGCAACCAATCTTCATGCGACACGATACCGTTGAGGGTTGTGCCTGCTGGGAAATGGCCAGGCCATTTGATAAAGCATGGCACGCGATAAGCTCCTTCCCAGTTCGAATTTTTCTCTCCTCGGAACGGCGTGGTGCCGGCATCCGGCCAAGTGTTGTAGTGAGGCCCATTGTCGGTGGAATACTGAACAATGGTGTCATTGGCTAGGCCGAGGTCGTCGATGACTTTGAGCAATTGCCCGACATGCATGTCATGTTCAACCATGCCGTCGCTGTATTCATCTTGCCCAGATTTACCGCGATTCTCCGCTTTGACGTGCGTGCGAAAGTGCATACGACTGCCATTCCACCAAACGAAGAACGGTGTGCCTGCTTTGGCTGAGCGTTGAATAAAGTCTTTTGCTGCAGCAACGGTTTCATCGTCTACCGTCTCCATTCGCTTCTTGGTCAATGGGCCGGTGTTCTCAATCTTCTGGCCCCCTTTGCCATCCGCCCATGTATGCAGCACTCCTCGAGGACCATACTTTTTTCGGAACTCCGGATTCTTGGGGTAGTCCATGTTCTCCGGTTCTTCTTCGGCATTGAGATGATAGAGGCTACCTAGAAACTCGTCGAAACCGTGCATCGTTGGTAGATGCTCATCGAGGTCTCCTTGGTGGTTCTTGCCGAAGTGCCCTGTTGCATATCCCTGACTCTTGAGAACCGTAGCCATCGTGACGTCTACTTTCTTCCAGCCTTCCTTTGCGCCAGGAAGCCCGACCTTGGTCATACCGGAACGAACCGGAACGGAGCCACTAATGAATGCGGCACGACCAGCAGTGCAGCTCTGCTGTGCGTAATAGTCGGTGAAGGCAACACCTTCCTTTGCAATGCGATCAATGTTTGGAGTCTTATATCCCATCATCCCGCGGTTGTTATGGCTGATATTCCAGGTACCGATATCGTCCCCCCAGATGACGAGAATATTAGGCTTCTTGTCGGCCCCATGTGCTTTCATCGCAATCGCTGCGACACTCACTACAATGCACCAGGAAAAGAGTTGAATCATCGATTGCTTCATGGTTGTGTCCCGTGGATCCGCCGAAAAGATGCTTGATGAGGCAGTTGAATTAGAAGCCTACCCCCGATTTGGCGGTAAGTCTAATTGAAACACATTTAATCAACCACCCCCCTCGATTGGCGCTGGCTGGCAAACTGCGCAAAACCGAAGAGGAAAACTCAAACTAAGAAAAGTGGCGAAATTTTTCTAGGTTTGGTTCGTTGTTGCGCAAATAATCCGCGAGCGCCGTCAAAGCTCGGAGGGGCCTTGAGATAGCAAGTAGTGGAATCTCGTCAGAGTTCCTGTTGTGCCTCGAACTCCTGAAAGTTTTACAACTTTCGCTACGAGTAAAGGCTGATGCCCTCTTTTTTACCCACATTTCCAGTGCTGCTTCGCCGCTATTCGCGGCTTCTGTTCGTGATTTCGTGCTCGTGCTCGTGCTCAGTCGGATGACGGTGCCCGTGCTCGACTACAGCTAACGAATCGATTACGAGCACCATTTCATTGGGCACGAGCACGACTGAAGTCAAAAAGATGAGTGTTAAAGATGCCAGCTCATGCCACGCCACCTACGGAAGCAGAAAACCAAAACTCACCATGACACGACTCGCATCGGAATCGAGACCGTCGTGATTTCGACGCAAGCCCCAAAGATACTCCGTGCCCGCAAAGGTGTATTGGGTCGGTTGCCAAATCAGATTGGCCGCCAAGTACTGCAATCGGTTGACACTCGCTGCGGGCTGAAAGGGCGTGTTGTTTATGTCGCCTTGGCTGTATGTGACGTTTGTTGTCCAACGCTTCGACCATTCATGCGTCAGTCCTGTATACCAGGAAAGCGATTCTAATGATGTCCCGGTCGTGGGAGACGTTAAGCCAAGGTCTGGTAGGTCGCGATAGTTGCCGATGCCTTTGCCCCAAAGAATACCACCGTAGATACGATTGATTTTGGTGATGTCGACAAATCCAGTTGTGTTGATCCCACCACCCGAAAAAGGAAGTACTTCAGAACCTGTCGGCTGGAAGCCAAGTCGTCTCGCCACCCCTGCGATCTGCAGTTGCATGTCGTCGGTAGTAAATCGCAGTCGAGCTATTGCATCTGGAGTAATTGCGCGTGGCTCACCCAGCATTCGCAAATCACTGTCAACGCTGGTCTGAGAATCTTCTAACGCGGCGGAAACCGCCCAGCGTTTTTCCATCCAATCCTTGGTCCAACGCACTTGCGATTGCCTGCGTCCTACACTCGCGACATCCCCCACCAGGTCCAACGTATTTGGCAACGCAGCTCGGTGCGTTAGGGTGCTCCATGTTTGTCCGATAATGATACCGTTGTATTCGCCGTAAGCATGTCTCAGGCGAAGTGTATCGCCAGCGCCAAAGAAGTCCCCTTCAACAAGAATGCGGAGGGGATCACCGGAATTCGCAATCCAACGCGCATCCATATTCAATCGCGTTTGCCGCGTATGGAATCGCGTATTGGTTCGCTGCGGCTCACCGATTGGGATCGTAGAGGGATCGAATGTATCTGTGGAACCGATGGCCCTAAGGTCGTGAATCAAATCCGCCTTAACAAAACCTCCCAATTTCACTCCCCAGCGGCCTTTTCGCAACGTTAGCCCGGAAAGGTAGTTGCGTGGGAACTCGTTGAAGTTGATACCGCTGCTAGTGCCGTCCGTTTCGGCAAACTGCAAATTGTGGAGGTCAGGCATCGCTGCGATTGCGTCGCTATCGCTGAGCGGAGAGAGAGACATCGGTTCCAAAGCAGATGGCACCGGTGCTAGCGAAAAGTCAGGCAAGTCCGTCGCGAATGGTGCATCTTGACCGTGCAATCTGCATGAAAATGCCAAGGCAAACCAAATCGAGCACCACGCAAATTGAAACGCGTAAAAAAGTGCGAGTGCGTTTAGGGTTTGATATGCACGCACTCTACCTCAAGCCTTTTGTTGCTGGATTGCTGGCTATCCCGTGGTCTAACTTTGGAGACAGTGGTTCTCTTTTCCTTACGACGGGAGCCGATGTCTCTTCGGATCATTTCGGTTAGATAAAGATTGCGACTTTAGGAGGATTCAGGTTTTGTCTTGGAACCTTAATTTTTTTCTGGATTATCGGATCAGAACACACTTTTCGACTATGACGTATACCGCATCAGAACTGCCGATCTGTTTCCCCCATTCATCACAACGTGTCAACCAGCGCGGTGTACGTTTGAGGTGCGTTAGCAGTTCTAGGTTCCGCGCAGCCCAAAAATGAAAGTTCGTTTTGAAGCAAGCCCTCCTCGTATCGATTACTCTCACTCTGCTCATCGGGCTATTTACTGGGTGCACTTCGATCATCGGAACAGGCAAATGGCCAACTCCAAGGTTGGCAGCACCTAATTACGCAATCTTGAGCCCCCGAGGCACCGCTCTCCCTGGCAGTCTCGAACTGGCACAGGCAAACATTGCGTATGTCAAAGCCATTGAAGCGATGGAGCGTGGCGAGGCCGGCTGCGTTGACTTGTTTTTCCAAGCGGCACAATTCTGTTGGTGCGACATCCAAGCGCATGCACTTGAACATAGCAATTGCCCACACGAACTGCCATCCTCGCCGCTCTATCACTCCGCATTACTCGGCTTGATCGTCCAAGGCCAGCATCACAATCGATTTGATCCAAGCACTGGATTAAGAATCCATACGAGCGACGGCTGGATCAACATCCCTTGCCACTTCGATGGCTTTTCGCGAGGACCAGAGGATATTTGTTCCATCGTAAGCGTCGGCGATTATGCCACATCACAGCTGAACAATATCTACCGCCAAAAGGGATTAGGCGTGCCTGCCGTGGTTCAATGCCGATCCTCCCAAGTTTTCCAACGTAAACAATCGTCCTACGTCGCAACGCTCTTACTAAGAATCGAGCGGGATTCAACTTCATCTGGCAACCCATCCTTCGTCTTGGAGTCCATCAACCCATTGGTCTATTCGTCTGTTGCCGTGAATGAAGTCAACCTTCCAATGGCTTTCGACAAAACTGCGGCGATAGCCAGGACACTGAGCACAACGAAGCGAAATTATGTCAAAGCCTTTCTTCAACCGGGAAATGTCGATCCGGATGAAGAAGGACTCTTTATGCTTGAACCGTATGTCGAGGGCAAGATCCCTGTCGTCGTAGTGCATGGCTTGCTTTCGGACCGTCTCACTTGGGCTAATCTGGTCAACGAGATTCGAGCTCGGCCATGGTTCAATGATCGATTTCAAATTTGGGGATTTGAGTACCCGACCGGCAAGCCATTTCTCCCAAGCGCAGCCTTGCTTCGCAGTCAGCTAACGAAGCTGTGCAACGTAGTTGATCCCGACGATAAAGATGATTCTTTGAAACAAATCGTGCTTGTTGGGCACAGTATGGGTGGCCTCGTTTCTAAACTTCAGGTATCGAATAGTGGAGATAAACTTTGGAATGCTATTTCGAATCGTCGCTTTGAGGATGTAACGATGCTGCCTCGATTCCGAGAAAAGCTAGCCGAATCCGCATTCTTCGAATCTAGCTCGCGCGTCACGCGAGTGGTTTACATCGGAACACCGCATCGAGGTTCCGCATTGGCAAATCGAGCAATCGGACGACTTGGCTCCCTGCTGATTGAGCAGCCTGCAGAGGTTAAGCTCGCGCACCGCCAACTGATTGATGCGAATCCCGATACATTCTCATTTGAGTTTACGCGGCGAATCCCCAACAGCCTCGATCTTCTCGAACCCGATAGCCCTTTGCTCTCTGCTATCCATGGTTTGCCAATCGAGCCTCAAGTGCACACACATTCCATCATCGGAAGTGGACGTTGGATGCCAGGAAATGGCGATTCGGACGGCGTCGTACCCGTCTCCAGCGCAATACAGGTAACTGCGGATAGCGAGAAATATGTCGGCGAGAAACACGCTGATTTGACTCGAGACCCATCAACCATCGACGAAGTGCTGCGTATCCTTCGGGAGCATTTCGAAAGGCCCGGTTGTGCAACGACTATCCCTTAGGTGAGCGGCAGAATGAAAACTACCTTAGTGCGACGCGAAAGATAGTGAATCCAAAGGTGTTTAGCCGTTTCACGCAACGCTGTTTCGAATTTTGTAGCGAAACTCGTCAAGAGTTTCGGTGGTTTATGCAATGCAGCCGAAAGTCTTGACGACTTTCGCTACAGAAAAGCCCAATTTACATTGCGCAGAATGCGAAACAGCGTTGCGCGTAACGGTGAAACGGCGCCACCTCACAGTGGCGCCGTTTCACGGCTCTTGTATTCAGCGTGCGTAGAGACCGTGGGGCGAGCCCCACGGCTACCAAGTGTCGCCGCTATCGAGGCTAAGAAACAAAGCGATAGTCACTTACCAGGAAATGGACAGGTCCAAAAGTGAGATGGGCTTCGAGGCCGCTAGGATCTCAAAGGAACAAAAGTAGCGCATTTGAAAGTTGTTGCAACACAAAATTTTCAACGCCCGGGCTGGCGCCCGTCGGCTAATCATTCGTTAAAGCACATGACGATGTGTTTGCTTTGGTCTCTCCGAACCAGCCTGTCACCT
>CANHVO010000278.1 GCA_947463915.1 Planctomycetaceae bacterium | reverse complement strand
GCAAGCTTGAACCCAATTGGCAACGGGATTGTCCTTAGTTCAGCCGAGTACGTTCCGGATCCACTCGGGCCGCCATTGACGACAACTCCAGGCCCCGTAAAAGTACGAAATGCCGGTGGCAGCCAGGCCGCAACAGGACTTGGGCTGATCCCAAAAGGAAGCACGGAAGCGGTCGCTTCTCTCTCGGGAACCACCTACAGCCTGACAGGAACTGACCCGAATCCGCAAGAAGTGAAAGGGGTCTTCAATTCGTTGATACGGCTACGAGACGCCATCCAAGCGAACGATACGACAGCGATAGCAAGGGCTGTAGGGCTAGTCGACTCCGATTTGTCCCGGCTCTCTTTGAGTCGCGGCGAACTCGGGGTCCAACAGCAGCGCATTGACGACTTAAAGGGCTTGCAAGAGGAAAATCAAATACAGCTTAAGTCCGAAGAGTCAATCAACCTCGACGCCGACTTGGCCAAAACCATTTCGGAACTCACCGCTAGGCAAGCGTCTTATGAAGCCAGCTTGAAACTCCTGGGAAACTCATCTCAAATGAGTTTGTTCAATTATCTATAAAAATGGAATCGGTCCGTCCCGGTCAAACTTGGTAAGATTTGCGACTCCAATCCTCTGCTGCGGCTAAGATATAGCTTCATTTACTGATTGATCCTTTTCAGCAAAACCGGCAAAAGTGAGCCTGCGGCGCTAGTTTTGAAGTTGCACTGGATTGAGAAATGTAGCTGAATTCGTGAGAATTCAGACACTTTGCAATAAAGAAGCGGCCAGAATTCTAACGAATCCTGCTACGAAATCACAAGTGTGCAACTTCAAAAGACGTTAGCCGAGTACTTTCGACTTGCGAAAATCGGCTAGCGTCTCAGGCTCATGGAAACAAAAGTCAACTTTTGTTGTCTTGGTCTATTTCTTCAATCGAGATCCCGATGGCAGTTCGCAAGGCAAGTTTCAACGGCGTCGAATTCAGAGGCTGCAAAACATTGCCGGCCCCACCTGAGATCGATGCGATCGTTCAAAAACATCAGTTAACTTTGCCTGAAGATTACTATCGCTTTCTTCTGCGAATCAATGGCGGTAACCCCAGGGCGAATTCCTACCAATATCCGAAGTGGACAAACAATACCGAATGGCCCGAACCACAACCGGTTGAAACCCAATGGATGATTCCGAAACCAAATGCAGAGCAGCTAAAGGTCTTGCAGGCACTGGCTGAAGTCAACGCGTTCACAAAAAAACATCCCAAGGTGAGAGAGTTCTGCTACATCGGTCGAGGAGATTATTCGCTCAAGAATGCGTTGGCTGGCAGAATGTTGACTCGCAATCCCGACCCTTCATCCCTCATGCCAATCGCATTCCATGACGGAAACTGTCCGATTTGGATGTCCCTCTCCGAGAGGTACTTCGGGGCTGTCTTTCAATTTGACGAAGACTTGGATGAAAGCTATTTGGCAAGTGAGTTGACAAGCCTGGACGCGTTTTTGGAGCTCAAGATTGCAGACTCGTTTAGCGAATTCGTCCGCGGGCTTTTCAAGGGCAAAGTTATCATGAAGCCCGGCTTCGTGCCAAACGACTACCATTGGTACACGCTGAAGAGAATGTAGTACGACCAACGAAAGCGAGAAATTTCAGAGTGTTCTTGCTCTTCCCCAGCCATGGTCTGTATTCATGCTTTGGTCCAATTTTCTGTTTTCGTGTTCTTCGCGTAATTCGTGGTTGGCTGTCAGTGCTTCCAAACCGATGACACGAATCTAGTTGCTTTAACCACGAAACACTCGAATTACACGAAAATGAACGGGAGCTCGAATTCCATTCCTCGCTGAGCGTGTTTGAATTTGGCTTTGACGAAAGGCAGGATCGAGTTGTTTGGCCATTGGGCTGTTTCGTTGCGATTTCAAAACGCTGAAATAATTTTTCTGTCATCAATGTTCCTGTCAAAAGTATCCTCCGGACAAGATTTGGTATCGCCGTCCCCGTTCTGGCGAACGAGGCTACAATGGGGCGTGAAAGTAACTTGATTTCATCTTCCCCCCATTTTGCCACCAGCAATGCCTCCTCCCATTTCGCTTGGTCTCGATTTTGGTACCGAATCGGTACGAGCTATTCTCGTTGACACAAACGGCGTTCAACGCGCGATCGCGACGAGCGAATATGCTCATGGTCAAATCACCGAAACACTGCCTGGCACGACGGAACCACTTCCAACACGGTATGCTCTTCAATCGCCTAGCGATTGGCTCGACTCCGCGGCCAAAGCGACTCGCGATGCGATTGGAATTGCCGGTATCTCGCCTGACGAAATCGTTGGTATCGGCGTCGATTTCACGAGTTGCACCATGCTCCCAACAACGCGCGATGGTAAGCCATTGTGCGAACTAGAATCCCTAAAGCACGCTCCACTTGCCTGGCCGAAACTCTGGAAGCATCACGGCGCCCTCGACCAAACAGAACGGCTAAATCGTATCGCAAGACAGCGCAATGAATCGTTTCTAAAACGGTACGGAGGCACGATTGGTTTGGAATGGTTCTTTCCAAAGATGCTCGAAACGATTGAAAAGGCTCCCGAAGTTGCAGAGGCCGCCGAAGTTTGGTTGGAAGCCGGCGATTGGTTTGTTTGGCAACTCGTTGGTGGACCTGCCGAAACACTCACACGTTCGACATGCCAAGCGGGTTACAAGGCGATGTGGTCCGCAGTCGAGGGCTATCCATCGCTCGACTTTTGCGAGGCTGTTCATCCGGAGTTAGCTCGTGCCGTAGCGGAGTGCTTGCCTGGTATCATGCTATCGCCTGGTGAGCGCGCAGGTCTATTGACACGCGAAATGGCAGATCGTCTTGGGCTGCGAGAAGGAACGCCGGTATCCGCTGCCATCATCGACGCGCACGCTGCGGTTCCTGGAGTCGGTGCCGCTGAACCAGGGACCTTGGTCATGGTGCTCGGTACAAGCAGCTGCCACATGCTTAACTCCAATGTGCTTTCTGAGGTATCCGGAGTTGCAGGTATCGTCGACGGTGGCATCCTGCCCGGAATGTTCGGTTACGAAACAGGACAAGCAGCCGTGGGGGACGCGTTCGCTTGGTTGCGTCGCTTGCTCGGGTTAGTCTCCTTTGATTCGATCGCCGAAGCTGCCAAACGCTTACCGCCAGGTGCTGATGGCGTTTTATGCTTGGATTGGATGAATGGTTGCCGCACTCCGTTGATGGATGGAGGCCTTCGTGGCGCATTTACCGGTTTGGGGCTCGAGCATGGCCCTGAGCACTTGTACCGTGCGCTCATGGAAGCCTCCGCATTTGGCCTTCGATGGATTGTCGAGTTGCTTCGGGACGGCGGAGTTGCCATCGATCGCTTGGTCGCCACCGGTGGCTTGCCGCATCACAATCGAGCAATCGTTGAGGTTTACGCCGATGTGCTTGGACTCGATATCGAAATCCATCCATCCACACAAGGTCCCGCCGTGGGGGCCGCCGTCCTGGGGATGATGGCTGCCGGGGCAAATACTAGTGGCTTCCAAACCGTCATCGAAGCAGCGACCGCAATGGCGAGTGTCCGCGATGGAAAACAAGATATCGTACGGGCTCGACCAGAACAAACTCTGCTTTACAATCCTATTTATCAAAAATACCGCCGCATGGCGGCACACACCTGCACTGCCTCTTAGGCGAGCGGCAGGCGGAAACTACCGTAGCTGGATTCGCCAGAATTCAGAACGCACTGAATTCTGGCGAATCCAGCTACGAATCATGATACGTTCCCTCGCGCAGCTCGCCTTAAGCATCCCACAACGCAAACCCTCCTGCATCCAAATGACCGACACCAGCCATTCGACTATCACTCTCGTCGCTTCCGGCGATCTTCGCGACTCCGCCAACCGTGTCTGCTGGGAAGCTCAGCAGCAGATGGAGCAGCAACTCACCGCAGCCATTGCAAGCTTCGGCCGCCAAGTCAAACGAGGTCACGGTTTCGATGCATCGCGAGGCCACGGCTTCATTTCCTCGCAGCGGCAAGGGATCGAAATATTTAAGACCATCGATCCGAATGCTCCGCTCATCGTCGCCGAAGCCGTTTGGCAATACTCGCACCATGTGCTCGCAGGCCTAATGACTCATAAGGGGCCTATTCTGACGGTCGCAAACTGGTCCGGACAATGGCCTGGCCTAGTCGGCTTGCTCAATCTCAACGGATCGTTGACCAAAGCAGGAGTTAAGTACAGTTCGCTATGGAGCGAAACCTTCACCGATGCCGCGTTCCTTGCCAAGCTAAAGGGGTGGCTTGAAACCGGTAAAGTCACACACGACACCTCGCACGCCAAGCCTCTCAACCCAAGCAAATGCGATCCCAAGGCACAGTTTATTGGCAAACAAGTGGCCGAGACATTGCGCCGCGACAAAGCAATATTGGGCATCTTCGACGAGGGTTGCATGGGAATGTTCAACGCCATCATCCCGGATTCGCTACTGAACCCGCTAGGGGTGTTCAAAGAACGGCTAAGCCAATCGGCCCTCTATTTTGAGACTCGCCAAGTCAGCGATGCCGAAGCTCAAGAGGTCCGCAATTGGCTCGACCAACATGGGATGGTCTTTCATACTGGCCCAAACCACGCTACGGATTTGACCGACGCGCAGATTCTCGACCAGTGCCGCATGTACATCGCTGCTCTTCGCATTGCAGACGATTTTGGTTGTGATGCCATCGGGATTCAATATCAACAAGGCTTAAAGGATCTGTTGCCAGCTAGCGATCTCGTCGAAGGGATGCTCAACGATTCCGTTCGACCGCCGGTGAAGTCTCGCGATGGTTCCAGGGAACTGTTCGCCAATCGTCCTCTTACGCACTTCAACGAAGTCGACGAATGCGCTGGTTTGGATGGCTTGCTGACGGACCGAATTCACCGTGCGCTAGGACAACCCGTTGAGAATACGCTTCACGATTTACGATGGTCCGATCGAGATGCCTCGGGCACGGTGTCAGACGAAGTATGGGTGTTGGAAATAAGCGGTGCCGTACCGGCTTCGCATTTTGCAAAGGGTTGGGCCGAGGCAGAAGGGTTCCGACAGCCGGCCATGTATTTTCCATCGGGGGGCAGCACCATTCGCGGCATTTCAAAACCAGGCGAAGTTGTTTGGTCTCGTATTTACATTGCAGAAGGGCGGTTGAAGATGGACTTGGGGCGAGCTTCGGCAATTGAATTGCCGCGCGCCGAAACAGAAAGGCGATGGAATGCCACAACACCGCAGTGGCCGATCATGCACGCAGTGCTCCACGGTGTGACTCGTGACCAAATGATGGCCAAGCATCAGGCGAATCACATTCAAATCGCGTATGCCAACAGCGCCGCAGAGGCGGATGTGGCAATGCAAGCCAAAGCGATCGCGGCTGCGGAGCTTGGAATGGACGTTGCGATTGCAATGTCATGATCAGTGCCCAGCCTAGCCGATGGGAGAGCGCGGCCTCAGCTCCAAACATCTTTGCGACGCCAAGTGGTAGCCACCGTCGCCAGACGGTGGAGCCTCTAACTGTCCTTCTGTTATCAAGTTCAGTTAACATCTTCGGGTGAGCGAGGTGCCCCACACTCATAGCCTTTCATGCAGTTTCTCTGGCCTTCATTTTGGGTGGAATTGGCGAACCGAATAGGCACTTCAGGTCACTCTCGGCAAGAGTGACTCACTGGGCAACCTATTCTTGTGTGTGTGCCTGTCCTTGCTATGGGAATTAACTTTTTTCTTAAAACCCTGTTGACGCAGAACCCGAAAAGCGTACCATTCAATGTAGTACACTAGAACGGTTGGTTTTGGCTGGAGGTTAGGAAGTCGAGAATGCAAATACACATTTCGGCTGGGAGTCCACAATCGATCTATCGGCAAATCGCCGACCAGATCCGTCAGGCGATTGTGTCTGGCAATTTGAAGGTTGGCGACGCTGTCCCAAGCGTTCGGCAATTGGCCAAAGAGCTAGCGATCAATCCGAATACCGTTGCCAAAGCCTACTCCGAATTGACTCGCGATGGCATTCTCGAAGGGCTGTCGGGGCGCGGTTGTGTCGTTGCAAGTCGAAAAAATGTCTTTAGCAAAGCCGAACGCGTTCGCCGTTTGGAGCTAGTTCTGGATTCTCTCGTAAGCGAAGCGCTCACGCTCGGCTTTTCTTACGATGAGATCCAAGAACGTCTGGTCAAGAGATTTGAAAAAATAGGTCCGGAGTAAAAACATGTTAAATGATTTGGCGATCTCCGCGCAAGGTCTCACGCGATACTTCGGTGATCGAGTTGTTGTCGACCAATTGGATTTGGGGGTTCCTCGCGGTTCGGTCACCGGACTGTTGGGGTTGAATGGAGCGGGGAAGACCACCACGCTTCGGATGCTGATGGGGCTCTTGACCCCAACTCGAGGTCAGAGCCAATTGCTTGGCAAAGATTCGCAGCAACTCACTGCCGAGGATCGAGCTCGTATCGGATATACCGTTGAAGGTCATTTTCTATATAGCTGGATGACTGTTCGGCAAAGCGAAAAATTCCAACGTGAAACGTTTCCTCGTTGGAACAATGCGATGTTCGAGTCGACGGTCCGAAGGTTTGGAATCGATCCGGGACAAAAGATTCGCGTGCTCAGTCGCGGGCAACGTGCAGGTGTCTCGCTGGCGCTGACACTGGCTGCCGAGCCAGAGCTACTGATCTTAGACGATCCGGCATTGGGACTCGATCCTGTCAGCCGCGCAGCCCTCAATGAGACGCTGCTCGATTTCTGCAATGAAGGGATGCGAACGGTGCTGTTAAGCAGTCACTTGCTCGACGATATAGAGCGAGTTGTGGATCGAGTGCTGGTTATGGTTCACGGACGGTTGGTCGTCAACACAACCATCGACGACTTTCGCAATCGGATTTCTTCCTGGTCCTTGGAGGTGCCACCAGCCAGTCGAGCCATACAAGCGATTCCAGGCTTGGTGTTCGCGAAGCAACGCGGAGGGCGAACCATTGTGACAGTCGCAGACTCCGACGCTGAGACCGAGGCTGCCATGATGCGAATTGGCGCCGATTCATTAGAACGATTGCCAATCACTTTTGGCGAAGCCGTCATCGCCTATTTATCTCAATCGCGAGCAAGCGATTCCTTTTTTGCCAACACGGGAGCTTAACGATGCGCACGTTGATTGAAAAAGAACTTCGAGAAAACTTACGCTGGCTTTGGGTTGGATTGGCTTTGATTGGTTCGCTTGTTTGGTACGCGACTCCTAAGACACTAGTAGCAAATGGTGAATCTGCGGAAACTCTAATTGCAAGCCCAATGCTACTAGGTGCATCGCTTTTTGCCCTGGGCTTAGGTGTGATGCAATCGTTTGCCGATTTGCGAACGGCATCCAGATCGTTCTTGTTTCATCGATCCGTTTCGATCGGCTCGATTTTCTATAGCAAATTAATTTCTGGGGCGATCCTCTACTTTGCAGCGGTCGGCATTCCGTTGTGTTTGGTCGCAATTTGGTTTGCAGCGCAAGGCCTTGACTATCTGCCTGTACGTCCAATTCAAGTTTACCCTGCCGCAGTCGTCGCCTTAGCCTGTTTTGGTTTTCATCCTGCAGCGATGTTGATGTTGGCCCGTTCAGGAAAGTGGTTTGGTACAAAGTTGCTACCACTGTTTTTCGTTATTCCGATCGTTGCCATTGGAGGGATAACGATCAACACGATCCTGCATGGACCGGCGTTGCATGTACTGATCGTGGGTTTGATTCTTCTGGGCGATTTGATACTGGTTGCAGCTGCCAAGCATGCGTGGGTGCATTCCGTTGCAGACGAGGGGAGCTTTCCGAAGCAGCCTGTGAACCTCGCACTGAAACTGACACTGAGTATCGCTGCCGTCGTCTTCGTTATGTTTTCATTTCAAGTTGTTGCTGCTTTTGGAGGAGGTTGGTTGCCAGCAGAAACATCAAGTGTTGAAGAGGACTACGCAATCGATGCTGAAGGAAATTTGTGGTGGGTAAAATCAAAGCGAACGCGGACGGAACCATGGTTGGCGTTCATTTCGGGTGACCGACTTCAAAAGGATGAGCTTCCAGATGCGCGTCGAGAGTTACCGAAGAAGTTGCAATTGGGACATCTAGGCAAATTGACTTGGGTGGGAACAGCCAAGAGATGTTTCGCGGGAGAAATGGCCTGGTATTCTAAAGACCTCGCAAGTTATTTTGATAGCCGGGGCAACGTCTTGCTCTACGATCGCACGTTAACTCCACCTTTACAGGCGCGTATTACTCGTGACGGTGCACCATTCGCTGGCGACCCGCGGAGTTCGGGTAGCGAGGATATGTTTTTCTATGACAAGTCAGGGCCTTCGTTTTGGATAGATCCAATTGGTGCCTATCGGATACTTAGTCCATCTCTCAAGGTAGAAACGCTTCTCGAACTGCCCATTCAAGCGAAAGGTAGTGAGACTCGCCATACGAGCAATGACCAAGGAACTAACAAAGTCCAAACGCAAGAACAAATAACGATCTTGTCGGACGGGAAGCTTCACGTTTATCGCTTAACGGACAAAGACGGTAACGAATGGTTTCCCGACTTTGGGCGTGGCAAATCGGAGTTCAAAATTCGAGAAATTGCGGTTTCACCACCTTTGCCTCCATCAGATTGGAAGGACATTCGATATCACTTTACCGACGATTCCAAGTTTACTGTCGTCTTGACTGGCCGACGTCCTTGTTTTTTGACTTATGACAGTAAATCGGACACCCATTGGACTGTAACCTCCTTTCGTAATCCGAATAAGAAGATAAGCGATGATTTAGGAAGCTTACTATTCTCAGTGCTTCCTCTCCTGTTTTCGATAGTCGTCGCAGTCTCAATCGGGAGCGACTTACTTTTGAGCGGCACTTCGCTTCCGACGATCGATTCGTTCAAGTGTTTTCTTCAGGATGAATACGGCTATGTGATTCTGGGAACGGTTGTCCTCCTGTTCTCGATGATCGGTGCGTATTTCGCTTGTCAAAGGCGAATGTTGAGCCGGAGCGAAACGATTCGTTGGTGTTGCTGGACAGTGCTTTTGGGAGTGGCGACACCGATTGCGGTCTTGGCGATTTATACTCGGCCAGCCTGTGTTCGGTGCACGGGGTGTGAGAAAAAACGCCGAATTGATTTGCGCAAATGCGAACATTGCGGATGTGAGTGGGAGCGAACGGCACCGATGGGGATCGAGATCTTCGACGATGGCTTTTCGAAGAGTAAAGAGCAGCAGCTCACCCCGGAGTTGACTCGCTAGTTGGGACGATTCGTCGGATGTTTAAACTGCAGAGCCATTGCATTTGCGATTCCGATGCGGGCGTCCTCTTTGACGAAAACCGGGGCTAGCGCCCAACGGCCAATGGACAACCAAATTACATGGCGACGTGCATTGATGAGCGATGGGAGTGAACATACCGTGATTCGTAGCTCGATTCGCCAGAATGCAGTATGTTCCGTGATTCGTAGCTGGATTCGCCAGAATTCAGTGCGTTCCGCAATTCGTAGCTGGATTCGCCAGAATTCAGTGCGTTCCGTGATTCGTAGCTGGATTCGCCAGAATTCAGTGCGTTCCGTGATTCGTAGCTGGATTCGCCAGAATTCAGTACGTTCCGCAATTC
>CANHVO010000277.1 GCA_947463915.1 Planctomycetaceae bacterium | reverse complement strand
GAGGCTCTAGGTAATGAGGCTCCAGGTGATCAGAACATCATCTCATCGCAAGGGAGCCTACCGGATCTCCCCGATAAAAACTTGCAGCCAACGTTCGCGATCCGTTCCAACATACCGATTAAAGGCAAAGCGATTCTCACCTGCAAAGTGAATTGCACCAACAAGGGAAGCCGCAGATCGCTCCGTCAACCAACGGATACTGCCTGAAGGCAAATCAACCAGGCAAATACGTTGATCGCAGATGAAACTGCATAAGCTTCCACTTGGATCAATTGAGATTTGGCCCTCTAGCGATTGTTCGAGGTCTGTGACTTGCTCAATCTTGCCGTCCAATATGTTGATCCGGCATAACTGAGCAATCCCGCGATCATCTCGCATCGGCGCGAAAAGAAACTTCCCGGCCGGTGAGGAAACTAGCCAGCAGCGAGGGCCTTGAACCCCAGGAAATGTCCGATGCGTTGTACGTGTAAGTCGCCGCTGTGCGCAGCCAGCTACCGGCTCTAACAATTTGTTTGTGTCCATCTCAGTTGCGGAACCGATCCGATTCGCGATCTCATTCCACTGACTTCCGTTAGGTAGGTCGCAAACGAAAATTTCGTTTACCAAGTCGCCTGACTCTCCGCGAACCGCACCCAAAAATGCGAGAGCACGGTGATTTGCTCCTACCCAACATTCTTCGACCGCAGCCTCAATGTCATCACTGCCGTTGCGAGCCTCTACGCATAGCGAGGCCGCAAGAAACGCACAGTAGGCGCCGCTGAACGATTCCGGATCACTGACGTCTACCCCTCGGTCGTCGACGCAAACAGGCATGTAGGGCACCATAAAGCCAACACTGCGTTGATTTCGAAATGGACCGTTGGGCAGCGACCTGCTTTCCAGCCAAGCGTCGTTGTAAGTGAAACTCAGCCAACCGTCCTTGCTCCACGAGTGAGCATGCGTCCCGCCGCTCAAAGCTCCAAACGGTCGAGTTCCACTGCCGTCAGCATTTAGTACGGAGCGAGCTTCCGCATGTGTCATAATGCCCGGTGCGTTGATGTCCACAATCGTACCGAATCTACGAGCAACCGAGTAAGGCTTTTCGCTGGCGCAATTTTCTAAACCGTGAATGAAAGCGACCAGCGGTTTGTTGGGATGAAAGGATGCCGCCCCAACTCCAGGCCCAAACTCCGTCTGATCGACCGTTTGGTAGAGTCTTTTGATTTCACCGCTATCCAAGTGGACAATCTCGATCGCGTCGGTTCTCGCTATGTGCGAGTCGTTGTTGCGGGTATCGTAAACGGCCCAATTGCCGTCAGGAGATATTGCCTGACGGTGATTGAGCGTATGGCCATAACAGCCAAACGTTAGCTGACGCTCATGAAGCATAGCTGAGAGCACTGGTGCCAAAAGACTTACTTCCCTTCACTTTTTTAGCCGAAAGACAACGAAAGAAAGCGAAAGAAAATCGAGCGTTGATTGTGCTTAATCCCATTCGGCGGTTATGCATGTTACGAATGAAGTAGCTGAGAACCATTGACTAACGTGAACTCATTCATTCGAGCGTCTTTTTCGGGTCTTTTCGTTTTTTTCGGCTGAATTGTTTAGGCAAGAACGGAAGGAAGCTACCAATTCTTGGCACTAGCGCGCCAACTTCGGTCGACCAGAGACGGTTGGGTCGGCAGACTTACTCGGTTGCGAAATCAGATTTTTCTTTCCGTCTGATGCCGGTGTTTCCTTGCCTAAAGCATCTACTGCCTTTGCATCAAGTTTGGTCGGCCAGTTGATGAGTTCGAATGAGTCAGCAAGCTGAGCGTCCTCGGCAGCAAACAAATCCATGTTGGCCTCGTTCAACGTAAAGGCCAACACGACGCGTCGGCCATCGTCATTGGAAATGTGGTAGTGAATCCACTGGATGTCGACTCCTTGCGTCTCACCTCGACTGACGATTCTTAGCAACCGAAGCTTATTGACCGAAAGTCGTTCAGAGGCCTCGACAACCTCAACTAACGCCTTGCCAAGAGCGGTCTTAACATCCGCCTGGAAGCCTTCCAAGCTCAACTGTCGCCCTGGCTCATAGTCGATCATGTTGGTGATGTTGCATTGCGCGACAACTCGATTGTTGACGACATATCGCAACGTCGCTTCCTCACCGCTGTCTCGATAGGTCGACCACTTGCGGTTGGCGACAAATCGATAATATCCCAAGTCCGATTGAAACTGAAATAGGCTGGCGGTTTCCATGGTCCCCATTTTGGCCGAGACCGTTTTCAATGTTTCACCCGAACTCATGGCTTCAATGGGTGAGCGAAGGATTCGAAGCTGAGCGGTAATTTGAAAGCCGGGTTCCGCTTCACTAATTTCGCGGGTCTCTGTGATCTTGACGGCAAACCAAGAGATGGTGCTAGTCTTGCGATCGAGCTGTGCTTTGCCTTCGATCTTAAGCGTCGTTGGAACTTGGCGAACTGAAGCCGATAACGTTCCGTCGAGTTCGAGTTGGGCTTTGTCCTCGTCGGCCCCAACCAAGCACATGACCAATTTGCCCGCTTGTATCGCGTCCATGTTCAGCAGGCGGCAGGCGATGGTGTTGTCGATAATCCACTTATCCGCGATATGAACTTCTTTTTCCGTTAACAATTGATCGATGAACATGGTATTGATCGGGCCTTCGATCAAGTCTCTTTCGGCGGCAAACAGCGGACTGTTAGGGCATGTTGCGATGAGACCTTGGTCCGAACCGACACGAAGAATATCGTTGCATTGCTCGCGAAGGCTCGACTTGGTGATATGTCGGTCGATTTGGATCTCCGAGCCCGACTCGTGATAATGTTGGTACGATTTGCAGCCGGTTAATTGAGTTGCGATTTCATATTGTTCATCGAAGTCGACCGTCGAACTGGCTTTGATCGGGGCTGTCTTGGCTGCGATGGCTTTGCCACCCTTGGCCGTCGCCTCGTTGGTTTGGCTCTTGAGCCGGATCTCGCCGGCGATCTCCAAAACCGCGCGAACTCGGAACATGCCCGTCAACGCATCGCTTGGCTTGCTCTTCGAGTCCGTCATAGCTTGTGTGGCCGAAGACCAAACCAAAGAGGATGCGATCGCAACGCTGCTTGCGATCCATTCACGACGCGTTTGTCGAACTGTTTCAATTCCGTTGAGCTTTGAGTTCATGCTCGAATCCAATGGTGCTGTGAGGTGCTGGGCTATCGTCGCTTGAGGAACGACCACGTATCCTCGTGCATCGGATCGGAATCATCGGGATGCTTAGCAGAACCGAACTAATCGGCAAACCTTACCCAGATTGCCATTTTGTGTGACAGGTGAATTGCTGGCATTGCGATTTGGAGCACTGAAGAGCCTTGCACAGCGGATTTGGCCGTTAGAATTGGCCCGTTCGGACCAGTTTCCGATTTTGCATAGCCACCTTTGGGGGGTGAGGTAGTTTGACTGCATTGTCAGTGACCAATAATTCGACGGTCCTTTTTTGGGCGAGTTCCAAAAGTACGGTTGCTTTATTGGGACACTTCACGAACCTTTGTATTTATGTCGACAGTTTCAAATCACTACTATCTGCTCCGCGAAGAAAAGAGCGACCTCCTCTCGCAAAGGGATGCTCACTGGGAGGCCTGCGCGTTCTCCCGACGCAGCCCCGCCAAGGAGACTTGCAATGAAGACGCAGTGGGCATCATTCGTGTCGATGAAGAGACGGCTGTCTTCGCCATTGCGGATGGTTGCGGTGGGATGCGAGGTGGCGAGCAAGCGTCAGAAATCGCATTGCAGGTTTTGGCCAACTCAATTGAGAGCAACCAAAGTGGGCCCGACCGACTGCGCGTCGCAATTTTAGATGGTATCGAACAAGCCAACAGGGCGGTGCAAGAACTCAAGATTGGAGCCGCGTGCACCATTGCGGTGGTCGAGTATCACCGGGGCACGATTCGGCCGTACCACGTCGGCGATTCAATGATTTTGGTCACGGGAGTTCGAGGCCGCATTCGCTATCAGTCAGTGAGCCATTCGCCGGTAGGTTTTGCGGTTGAGTCCGGGATGCTGGCGGCCGATGAAGCGATGCATCATGAGGACCGGCATTTGGTGTCCAACGTAGTGGGTGACGCTCGCATGCGGATTGAGATTGGTCCAGCGCTCGTCTTGTCGCAACGGGATACTGTCATCATTGCAAGCGACGGACTTTTTGACAATTTGAGCATCGACGAAGTGGTTGGAGGTTTGCGCAAAGGCAAGCTAGCCCAAGCGCTCACATCGGTTACCGATTTGGCTTATCAACGTATGCTGGGCATCAAAGATCAACCCTGCAAGCCCGACGATCTAAGCGTCGTCGCCGTCCGTCCGTTGAGTCTGCGATAACGTCTCACGAGGTCACTGGTTCCATGAACTGTCGGGCGTTAGCCCCGGTTTCTAAAGTCCTCGACATTCGTCGAGAGCCCTGCTATCGCTATGCCCGCAAGGATACAATGAACGCCTTAAGCACTGGTAGCGAAACTCGTCAAGAGTTTCGGCCGTTTTGGCATTGCAGCCGAAAGTCTTGACGACTTTCGCTACGGTCGACGGTTGCAAGGTCAAGCATAAGTGGCGGCCACTTATTTCAATAAGCTCAAACTCAGTAGCCCCATCGCCGTCCCATAACATCGCCCCAGTTCATGGGAGTCAACGAAACAGCCATCGATCTCCGGAAGATTCAAAATCAATTCACGTTGTTTCGCCGCTAACTTTTTCCGAGCTCCTTCGTCCGAGACCAGTCCGATAGCTTCGCTGCGGGCTTGCATGTCGTACCAAAAGAAAAAGCCACCATAAGCATATGTCGACGTATGATTATCGTACTTTAATGCCTTGGCCAACAGATCGTGAAAGCCCAACGATTTGGTCACAGCAGCTTCAAAGTCCGCATCGTTGACTTGCCCCCAGCGGCGACGTGCAAGTTCGCAAATCGAAATGCGTCCACCGCCCCCTGCGAGCTCATTAGCCGTCCCCGCGTCTTTGCCGTTTTCAGATCGAACCGCATAGGGATAAGCACCGTTGGCAAACCGTTGCGTAGCAAGTCGCTTTAAGCCCGCATTGACTTTGCTGCTGTCGACCGTAGCGCCGACCAAGCTGGCGTCAAACAATGCAGTCAAGGCTGTCGCAGAGACAAAGGAGTTGGCATATTCGTGATACCATCCTCCCGTGCTAAGTTGCAAGTTTTCCAATTGCTTGACCGAACGCTGCAAATTCGAAAGGATCGAATCGTTGCCAGATTGCTTTTGCACCGCTGCTAAAAGACGGACGCGATACGCTTGTGCCCAAAGGATTTCATCGCGATCGTTCAGGTTCACGTTGGCATCGTTGGAAACGTAAGCAATGATGCGCTCGATGGCGGTCCGAATTTCCTTGTTCTTGTCCAAGTCCATGGACTTGCGTTCGGCCTCTAGCAAAGCCAATCCAACGAGCGAGGTGATCGCGGTGTGAACGTTAGGAAGACTATCCGCACCTCCAAAGTCATAATCGCTGTCAAAGAAGCCACCATCTTCACGCTGCATTCCCAACAAGTAGTCCACGCTTCGTTCCCATATTTCCGCTTCCGTAAAGGCAGTTGGCAACGCCGCGCTGGTAATGTTTTTCATATCCGGAATCTTATAGGCCGACGCAGGCAATTCGGAAAAGACTTCGAATCCACGGCAGAACGGGCCGTAGCCCTGTGCTTCGCAGGATGCTTTCCATGCAAGTGGATCGTCGGGATGCGACCGAGAAGCTTCCTGCCAAATGCGTTGTGCCTCAGCATGCCGACCGGCGCGAAACGCCAGCATACCTGCAACCAGCTTGGACTCCATCGAATCACTTGATACCATCTTTGCGATATCTGCGTCCGATGGTGGGTTCTTGAAGAGGGCTGTAAGGTCTAATTTGCTACCCGAATACTCCGCCCAAGTCGAACGGTTACCGAGCGCGCTAGCAATCGTTTGGAAAAGCCACAGCGGATGCAACGTGGTCATCCGATTGGCTGACAGTTTGACTTGCTCGTCGGGTTGGATGATCAAGAAGCCTGGCTCGACGAAGTCGTATACCTTGAGCGTAAACTGCTCGGAGAGTGCTTTGTTTGGCATCGCCTTGAGCGGAATGAAATTCTCATTGATCAGTTTAACGATGGCTGGCCAGCTAAATGGGCCGGCCATCATGTAGCGGTCGATTTCGACTTTGCGATCGGTGAACGTACCAGGGATGGAATGCACATACCAAAAGATAGGTTTCCCTGTTTCTTTGGATTTCGCTAATGCGTCGGCGTACTTGCGTTCCCAAAGGATTGCGGAACCAGCTCTTTTACTGAGTTCATCTGGCTTGACCCGTGCTTTGTCGGTCGAGTTTTCGACGACGGGTTTGTCTTGAACGGCCAGGGCGTTGACGGAAAGGACAAAGAGGCAAGTCAGGATCATGATTGCTCGGGAGGGTGAGGCTCCAGCCCAACCAAAGCGTCGCCAGATCGACAGGAGCCTCGCTCTCCCGTAAGGTTTCAATCGAGTGGTCAATGCATTGATGTTTTGGTTCAAAATCATCTTCAAGTTCAATCCCCATAGAAGCAAATGTTCAAAGCATCTTGCTCGCCACGAAAAGCCACAAAGGTCACAAAAGCGAGATTCACTTAGGCTCGACAAAGAGCTTGAGCGTTTCTTTTTGTGTGTTTTGTGCCTTTTCGTGGCAAAAAAAATCGATCACTGAAACCTAGCAAAGGTTTCTACTTCAGTACAAACAGGAGGTCTCCCGTTTCGACTTGGCTGCCTGATTGGACTAGCAATTGGGCGATTTCTCCATCGCGTTCCGCGTTGATAACGGTTTCCATTTTCATGGCTTCCAGCGCCAAGAGTTTTTGTCCCTTGGTTACCTTGGCTCCTTGTGTGACAGCGACACCGATCACCATGCCCGGCATGCCAGCAGCGACATGTGTCGGGTCGGCCGGGTCCGCCTTGATGCGCGTAGCCGCTTTGGACTCGATCGATTTGTCCAGCACCTCGACTTCTCGCGGCTGTCCGTTCAATTCAAAGAAGACCGTACGAGTACCATTCGGCCTCGCTTCGCCGATCGCCAAGAACTTAATGATCAAACGCTTGCCCGCTTCGATATCGACCGAGAACTCTTCTCCGATCGATGGTCCGAAGAAAAAGGCCGAGGTCGGAATGAGGGAGACATCGCCGTAGTTGCGAACGTGGGTCACATATTCGTCGAACACTTTTGGATAGAGTGCACTCGTAACGATTTCTTTCATTGTCGCGTCCCGCCCAAGCTTCGGTTTTAGCGAAACACCGATGGCGTCAAAATCCACCGGCGGCAACGTTTCACCGGGGCGTTGAAGAACCTCTGGGTTGTTCTTTAGAATCGATTTCTTTGCTTGTGCGGGGAAGCCACCAGGGGGCTGGCCCATCATGCCACCCACCAAATCCAAAACCGAACCTGGGTAGGCTATTTCTCGTTGTCCCGAAACCACGTCGTCAGCCGACAGTTGATTCGCCACCATGAAGAGAGCCAAGTCTCCAACCGCTTTGCTGGTCGGAGTCACTTTCACGATGTCGCCTAGCAATTGGTTGGCGTCGGCATACCGTTTGCAAATCAGCGACCACTGATCCGCGAGCCCCAACGCTTTGGCCTGTTGATAGAGATTCGTGTATTGTCCGCCAGGCATTTCGTGTTGATACAAATCACCGCCAGCAACCAACGACTCACTTTCAAACGGTGCATAGAATTGGCGAGCGGCTTTCCAGTATTCCGATAGTTCCGTCATCGCATCGGTATCGAGTTGGCTTTCGCGAGGGGAATACCGAATGGACTCAACCAATGTGTTCAAGTTCACTTGTGAGGTACCGCCGGACATCGATGCAAAGGCACCATCCGCAATCTCAAGTCCTTCTTCGGCTGCATTGAGGATCGAGGCAGCTTGGATTCCGGCTGTATCGTGCGTGTGGAAATGGATTGGAATGCCGATCTCTTGTTTGAGCGTGGCAACTAGTTTTTTGGCAGCAGCGGGTTTGCATAGCCCCGCCATGTCCTTGATCGCCAAAATGTGGGCACCCATGCGTTCGAGTTCTTTGGCGAGATCGACGTAGTACTTTAGCGAATACTTTTGGCGATTGGGATTTAGGATGTCGCCCGTGTAGCAAATGGCCGCTTCGCAAATCATGCCGGATTCCACGACGGCATCCATTGCAACTCGCATGTTCTCGGTCCAGTTGAGCGCATCGAAGACACGGAAGATATCAATGCCAGCCTCGGCTGCCTCTTTCACAAATGCGCGAACGACATTGTCCGGATAGTTCGTGTAGCCGACCGCATTCGAAGCTCGCAGCAGCATTTGGAAGAGCATGTTCGGAATCTTGGAGCGGAGATCGGAAAGGCGTTGCCAAGGGCTCTCTTTCAAGAATCGCATGGTCGTATCAAAGGTTGCACCGCCCCACATTTCCAAGCTGAAGAACTGCGGAGTCAACCTTGCATACGCGTCTGCGATCTTCATCATGTCAAACGTTCGAACGCGTGTTGCGAGGAGAGACTGGTGAGCATCGCGCATCGTTGTGTCGGTCAGCAACAGTTCCTTGCTCCCGCGAATGGAGTCGCAAAACTTTTTGGCCCCAAGGGCCTTGAAACGATTGCGATAGCTTTCCGGCATTGGCTGAGTAACGTCGAGCTTCGGGAGCGTGGCCGGTTCGCGTCGAATGGTCGCGTTGGGATTACCAACCAACTTGTTGCCATTGACCAGAGTTTCGGCGATAAAACTTAGCAAGCGGGTGGCGCGGTCGCGACGACGTTGCATCGCGAACAGCTCTGGCGTTTTGTCGATCATGCGAGTCGTAGCATCACCGGCGAGGAACGTCTTGTGCGTGATCAGCGAAATCAAGAACGGGATATTGGTCTTCACGCCTCGAATACGAAACTCTTGAAGGCAGCGTTCCATCCGTCCTGCGGCTTCGCCGAGATTGCGCCCGCGTGCAGTGACTTTAACGAGCAGTGAATCGTAAAACGGATTCACGACTGCCCCGCTAAATGCGCTGCCTGCGTCCAGTCGAACTCCCATGCCCCCGGCGCTGCGGTAGTGAGTGATGCGCCCGTAATCGGGACGGAACTGATTGGTCGGATCTTCGGTCGTCACACGGCATTGAATGGCGGAACCGACAACTTGAACATCCTTTTGGAGAGGCAATCCGAGTGCCTCGTCACCGAGTCGTTCACCGCACGAAACAAGAATCTGAGCGCGGACCAAATCGATTCCGGTCACTTCTTCGGTCACGGTATGTTCGACTTGAATGCGAGGGTTGACTTCGATAAAGTAGAATTTGTTGGTTTCCGTATCGAGCAAGAACTCGACCGTCCCCGCGCACGAGTAGCCAACTTCTTTGGCGATCGCGATCGCGGCTTCGTGCAATTCGCTAGCCGTCTGCTTGCTGAGGTTCGGTGCAGGTGCTAGTTCAACAACTTTTTGGTGGCGGCGTTGGACCGAGCAATCGCGCTCGTGGAGGTGGATTATGTTTCCATGTTGGTCGCCCAAGATTTGGACTTCGAGGTGCCGCGCTTTACCAACTAGCTTTTCGAGAAAAACTTCGTCGCTACCGAACGCGTTTTTGGATTCGCGTTGAGCTTGTTCGAGGTTTGGGGCAAGTTCACTTTCGGACTCAACAACGCGCATGCCTCGTCCACCGCCCCCCTTGGACGCTTTGAGCATAAT
>CANHVO010000276.1 GCA_947463915.1 Planctomycetaceae bacterium | reverse complement strand
TTGATACTCAACCGCAGCATCTAGTTCTCTGTTGGACGAGCAGACGGACACGAGTCTCTCCAACGTCTGCGTGTCACGAGCGTCGATCGAAAGCAATTCTTCAAGCAGGCTTCGAGCGTTCGGATAGTCCTGGTCCAATGCATGAACGTGAGCCAAGCATAGCGTCAGATCTCGCCGAACATTTGGATCCTTTCGTTCTCGATCGAGTAAGTCGACAAGCGAACTCATCGTACCCTGGTTTCTATAGTGAGTAACCAACTTTGCAATCAACTCCAGCCTTTCCTCCAAGGTCCTAGCCGTGTGGAATTTTTTCAGGTTGAGTTCAATCGCTTCCTGATGTTTTCCTTGCTTCGAAAATGCACCGCTCAAGGCGTTGATGACCGTATCGGAGTCTGGGCGTATCCGCAAAGCATTTCGCAGGACTTCGATTCCAGCATCATAATCCTTTGCTTGGAAGCACACGTCAGCCAGAAACAGATGATTTTCCATTCGCGTCGGATTCCCCTCAACGATCTTGCGGGCCGTTTCTTGAGCGGCCTTCTTGTCGCCCGCTTGCATTTGCAAACGAGAAGCGCGAGTCAAATACTCCTCGCTTTTGCGAGGATCCAATTCGACAAGTTTCTTGAGCGCGCCAATGGCTCTGTTCACGTCCTCCAGAGCTTCTGCAATTTCAGAGACAGAACGCAATGATGCGACATTTCTTTCGTTCAACGCGATCGCGCGATTGACCGCCTTGTCTGCGTCGGACCACTGACGCAATCGAACGAGATATCGAACGAGCAGTTGCCATTGCGATTGACTTGCGTCCTTACTCTCTTCGAGAGCCGCAGCCAGCCTGACCGATTCGGGCTTTAGCCTATGGCTTGCTTCCAAAATATCCAGACGTTCACTTAGAATATGTTCTCGCTCGGATTCTCTGTCGGCCAATGTTTCAGCGACGGATAGGTTTGCGATGGCTTCGTCGATTCGATTGCATTTTCGTTCAAACTCCGCCGTTCGCAGGCGAAGTGGCAGGTTGCTTGGAGCAAGTTTGCAAGCCTCCTCCGCTCGGTCCGCAGCGCGACTGAACATTCTTACTCGATGATAGATCTCCGCCAATTGCAACAGGGACTCCCATGAGTTTGGTGCGTTAACCAGCATCGACTCCCAAACCTCGATGGCTTTGTCTTTGCGATTTTGGCCGAAATAGAAATCGCCAAGGTATTCGACGTACTTTGGATTTTGGGGTTCGATTTCTATCGCTTTTTTGAATAATCGCTCCGCTTGATCGTACATCTGCGAAGCGGCAAGAAGTTCCGCGATCCTGGCGTGCGATTCCGCATCTTTGGGCCGATGCACCAATATGCTTTGCCAAATTTCAGCAGCGACTTGTTTGGTTTGATTTGCGTCCCGAGACGGATCACTTAGTGTGAACATCCCCCAGGCCTTCACGAAATCCATGTTGTTGGGTTCCATCTGAACAAGCTGCCGATAGTTGTCGTCGGCTTGCGGCCACTGTTGATCGGCAACCAACATATCGATCAGCAATTTGCGTAGGTCACTGCGACTTGGCGCCAAAGATGCCGCTTTGGTACCCCATCCAATTGCCTCTTTGGTTTTCCCCGCTGAGTAGAGTTTTTTGGAGAGTCGAACCATAGCATCAAGGTCGTTTGGCTCGGATGCAACCCGCTTTTCATAGAACTGGATCAAGCCGTTTAAGTCATGGGCGTTGAGAAAAGTCTCCTCCAGTTTTTTCTGGCAATCTTTGTAAAGCCATGCATCTGGATTTAGTTCTGACAGTATTGCTTGGAGCTCCGCAAGCCCCCGTTCCTTGTCTCCCAGTTTGAGTCGAAGCTGGGCTGCCTCCATGCGATATTGGATACGTTGATAGCTGTCGGTTGCAAGTTTTTCGAGTCGCTCGTATCGCTTCAAAGCGTTTTGAAACGCACCTTCCTGATTTTGAACCACGGCGATTCGTTCCTGGATGCGCAAATCGTCGGAGAATTGCTCGTCAAGACGCTTCCAAGCGAGCTCAGCTTCCTCGCTTTGATGCAAACGCTCGTGGCATCGACCAAGATGCTCGATGATCTGAACGAGCAAAATACGGCTGGGACTTCGCCCGATGGCCGATTCGAATGCTTCGATTGCCTGTTTGTGCTCTCCTTGCCGAAGCAACAATTGCCCCCGGCAAAAGGAGGCTTCCGCATCGTTGGGCCGTCTCTTTTCGGCTTCTGCCAATGCTGCGATCGCTGCAGAGTCGTTGCGACGTTCGTTCTCAATCAATCCGATGATCATCCACGGAACGCCATCGTCCGGATTTTTCTTGGTCCTATCCACAAGTGATGCGACATAGCGGTCCAAGGTTCCTCCATGAATATGATGTTGGATGACTTGGTCGAAGGCCGTTCCTCGATGCGGGGCCTTTTCGAGTATCGACAGGAATCGATCTAACGCAACGGATTCCTGAGTTTCAACTATTGCGGCTTCTTGCGAACAAACTACGTTGTGGTTGCCGTGGTTAGCCAAAAGCGCAATAGGCAAAGCAATTAGCAGAAAGGCTCTTGCGAACCAGGAGTGAACATGAGGGGCGTAATTCATTTTGGGGCCTGTTGGAAAGGGGGACGTGCAGAGCCGACGATCATTGTAACGTCACCACGCCCCGTGTGCCGAGCCGAGCTCCATTGAACATCCGCTTTCCCCAATGGAGTAGCTGGAGCAGCTGGAGTAGCTGGAGTAGCTGGATTCGCCAGAATTCAGTGTGTTCTGAATTCTGGCGAATCCAGCTACGGCATTATCCATTCCGCCGCTCGCCTAAAGAGCCAATGGGTCCAGGTGTTCGGGTTGCATGAAAAAAAGCCATTGCACGACACTAAGAACCACGATTGCATTTAAGACGGGCTTCCTAATCGCAAACTTCGCTCGTCCCAGACGCGTTGCTCTACTTCAAGTACTTCCAGTGTCGGTCGGCGAAATTCATGAACTGCTGCCAGTCGAAGGATAGAATGTCGTGGGCTCCAGTTCGATTGTGATAGCCAATTCGGTCACCAACGCTGATGTCGGCTGCGGGTGGCGTTTCCGATGGCAAGCCAGAATAGCCTAGCAATTTGTAGACGGGCGAAGCATACCAACCGCCCAAGTACTCTCCCTTTGGGTCCGCCCACAAATCCTTGGTTGCACTCGCGATATACACTGGGCGGGGTGCGATGCAAGCGACAATCGTATGTTGGTCAAATGGCATCGCCGCTTCATTCTGATTGTAGTCCTTGAACTTCGGACAAAACCAATGCGGAAACGAAGTGTTGATGCGAGCGACCGTTTCTCCAAAATTGCGCCGTTCCAAGGCTGCACCGCCGCACCCCGAATTGTTTACGAACACCAGCGAGAAACGCGGGTCGGTGGCACCTGCCCAAAGCGATGTTTTGCCCAAGCGGGAATGGCCAATGACAGCCACACGGTCGGCGTCAACACTAGGTTGTTGAAGCAATACATCCATTAGTCTAGACAATCCCCAAGCCCAACCGGCAATGCTACCCCAGCGATCGCGATGTTCGGCTGATGCAACATGATTTGGGAACAACGAGTGGACGCCATTCTTAAAGCCGTCGTCATAATCAGGATCCAAGTCTCCATAGTAAGCGGTCGCAACCGCATATCCACGTTCGGTGATCTCGGCAATTGGCCACCTTCGGTCTTGCGAACCTCGTCCCATTTCACTGGCTCGATTCTCAGTCACACCAATTTTGGCGTCATTACCGACCCAACCTTTAGGGATTCTCAACTCGGGCGCCGAATCAACGGTGTGGTTTCCCTGGAAGTTCAATCCAAGAAAAGTTCCTTTCGGCTTACCAGATCTGTTTGGCGTAAAGAAAGCCAAGTCGACATCGATCGAAGCCGCTTGGGTCTTGATGTGGACAACAAACTGCTGTCGCTTGGTCTTGTTCTCATTCATGAGCCCTTCTTCGACAAGCTCCCATCGAACATCCGCTTTTTCTGATGGAGCGAATCCGTATTCGTGCTCCGCGATCAGCTTCATCCAACGAGCTCGCTGCTCGGGCCAATCCTTGGCATCGGTAATGAGACTGCCATCGGCTCGCGCGAGCGGGTCCGGGAGTGGGCTCATGACCACAAGCGCTTCGTCTTCGTTCGCCTTAGGAACTTGGCTCATCGCGCCACCTTGGATACTGGAGAAGAAGGATAGTGAACAGACAACGATGGCAATTTTTTTGAATTGAAAGAATGGCATAGAAGTGTCATATCGAGAGGTAGAAAAAGCATCTAGTCGATCAAGGTTGGTGTACCGGCTTCAGCCGGCCAAGTTCTGAAGTATCAGCATCAGCCGATACATTCAAGTTAGAGTATAAGCATTCGCCAACAACTTTCACAACACATCTCCTTTCCTTCAATCCATTCGCCACGACTCGTCGTCCAGTGAATGGGCTTCATTTAACAGTCAGCCGTAGGCGTACTGCCAAAAGAACGCGGGACGCCTACGGCTGACCGTGAAACGACAAAACCAACTAGCACCACTCCACCTTCGGTATTTTTCAATCTGCCGCTCGCTTCAACGGCCGCTTTTCCGTCGCAGAACTACTCTGGTGTTCAGAGTGGTGGACAAGCGTATACTGGGAATGCCCTCAGCAAAATTTTTCGCAGACGTAAGGCATTTGGTGGAGCTTTCTATGATTCGTTATCTGGTTGGGGTAATATTGCTTCTTGTGGTGTCTTCAGAGTGTGTTGCGCAAAAGGGTATTAAATGTCCTTTGGACGCTGACTTTGCAGCGATTTCGGAATCGGAGAAAAATGATATTCAATCATGGCTCTCGGAATTGGATGCGTTACACAAGCTACATTCGGAAACCTTGCTGGTTGCTTCTGGTGAATTTATGGGCGGGGTTAGAGGGGAGCCAGATTTCCATTCGACAACTTTTCGGTTTGCACATGCCCGCAACAGTAAAAATTTTGAGCGGCAATGGATGATTGCCCAGAGGGACGGGACAACCAAAGTGGAGAGCATCGCGATTGGAGGGAACGAGGTATTGGGGCAAGTCATTGATTCCCCGTCGATAGACGTCGACTATTTGCAGTCTCCCAACAAGAAATTGTTGAAGGTTGGATCAGGACAATTTGACAAAACCTTGGAAGTCCAGTCAAACGAGTCGTTAAATGACATGTATTTCCATGGTTTTATCGATCCGCTTTGCGATATCTTTTACTCTGCAAGGCCGGTCGGGCCTATGCCTAAGCTTCCCTCAGACTTGCTCGCAAAAGATAAATGGATAGACATAGCGGAGAAAGATGGAATTACGTTCGCACGATGGCTGAAGCCCGAGGCGGGACCTGCTCCCGTTTTCTATCGTCTTACTGTCGGGTTTAAGGATGAAGTGCCTGTTTTTGTCGGGGATGAACGGTGTAGCAAAAGACGATCAGACGGCGTTATTGGGCGGATGTATGTTTGTGGAAGTGTTGAAATTGATTGGAAACAAGTTGACGCTGAGACGAAAGTTCCTATCCGAATTGTTCGCCGGAATAATATGGCTCCAGAGCAAAAAGCTTGGAAAATCCACGAGTTCGAATCCGACACCAAGATTCGATGGTTTTTTGGCTCAAAAGTACCAAAGTCGATCTTCGAGGAGGCGAATATTGGAAAGCTCAATTTGACTGAATTCTTCCCTTGATTCGAAAACAGACTGGCAATGTTCGTACTTCATAAAGGCGAAATGTTCTACGATGATTTCTGGACGCGTCGCAAGCTCGGCAGGAGCCTCGCTCTCCCGAAGGATTTAACTGGAATTGGCAATGCAAAGATGTTGGGAACGGTGGCCTCTCACTTATGACTTCAATCATGAAAGCAAAAGATAAATGGCGTCGCCAGGTTTATTAAAAATACTTCGAGATGTGTTTGCTCCCCTAGCCTTTAGTAGGACGTTACTGCACGTTTCAAGTATCGCGTTGTCGGCAGGCCTCTACAGCTTGTTACCTGTCTGGAAGGAGAATTCATCCCTTCGAGATTTTGGGGACATCCCCTCCCAGATTCATGCGGCCATGTCGCTGACGCTTGGTTGGCTTCTCGTTTTTCGGACCAATTCGGCTTATGCGCGATGGTGGGAGGCTCGAACTCTTTGGGGCTGTCTGGTCAATGCCTCTCGCAATCTTGCAGTCAAGCTCACGTGTCTCATCAAGTTGGAGGATCAGGACGCAGAGTTCTTACAATCAAGGATCGGGGAGTTTCCCAAGGCCTTGATGAGCCACTTGCGATGCACGCCAACCGTGCAACAGAATCCACGCGCGGATGGCGGCTCTGCCAACGATGACCACCGGCCAGCTCTCCTCGTTCAGCAACTGTATGGGTGGGTGGGCTGTCAAAAAGTCGATGGTCGTGTCGACGGGGATGTGATTCGAGTGATCGATGTGGAACTAGCGAAATTGCTCGAGGTCTGCGGCGCTTGTGAGCGTATCGCAAGAACACCAATTGTTCGGTCGTATCGGGTTTTTGCTCGCCAATGTATTTTGCTTTTCTTGCTGACGTTGCCTTGGGGGATTGTGTCGGACTTTGGTTGGTGGACGATTCCTTTAACGACGATTACGGCCTACTTCATGATTGGCATGGAGATTGTGGCAGAACATGTCGAAGAGCCATTCGGCCATGATGAAGATGATCTGGATCTCGAAGGGATGTGCAAAACAATAGAAGGGTCAATCGGCGAAATTTTTGCTCGAGACAAGCAGACGCTGCCAACATTGACAAGGTAAGAACGTCTTCATGAGCCATTGGGGCAAACGAACAAATTAGCCGAACGGCGTTAGCCTCTCCCCTACAAGGCAACGCGGTGAAACATTTTGTAGCGAAACTCGTCAAGAGTTTCGGTGGTTTATGCTATGCAGCCGAAAGTACTGACGACTCTCGCTACTTCCTCGATCGTACCATCGGGAGTGCTTGTGCCCGCCGTTAGCCCTACGGTCTCAAGCCCCGCAAACCACTCTTCCATCAAATCTTGGGCAGACTCGACTTGGACAGCTCTGCACCCCAGCTCGGAACATCGTTCCGCGAGCTGACGCGTGTTGTTGGAGTGTTTGCCTCCCACCACGATGACCATGGAAACCGAGCGGCAGAGTGCTTCCAAGGCTTGCTGCCGTTGGCGTGTTGGACGGCATATCGTGTCGATGTACCGAACATCCGCTTGAGAGTTCAATTCCAAAATACGGGCCAAGCATCGCTGCGCGAGGTCTGGTGTCGTAGTCGACTGAGAGACGATCCCCAGCGCCGCTTCTTTCCAATCGATAACTTCGTCGGGTGACTCGACGACAATGTAGCGACTCAGGTCCTCCACGATCCCCTGAACCTCCACATGGTTGCGTCGACCGATCAAAATGACGAGCCGATTTTCGCGTTCAAGTGTTTGAGTGGCCTCGTGCACACGTCGTACCAACGGGCATGTCGTATCGATAATCTCGGAAGCATGAGAGCTCAAGATGGCCAAGCGTTTCTGACTAATGCCGTGGGCCGTAACCATCACGCGATTCGTGAGTTGCGTCGAATCGCGATGCTTTTCACCGACCACACGAAACCCTCGAGAAGCCAACTCTCCCTGGATGGTTGGGTTGTGAACCAACTCACCGTAGATGCTAACCGATTCCGGAGCAGCAGTTTCGCGAGCGATTGTGAGGGCATCGCGAACACCAAAACACAACCCCATGAACTCCGCTCGAATGATTTTCATTGCATTCCCCCGTGTTTCAGCAGCGTAACGCTGCGCAGCAAAGTGCTCTGCTACACAAAGCATTGTCCCAAAAAATAGGCTCAAGCCTCAATAACTTGAGCGAAACTAGTCACTTCGGGCTGATCATCCATTTGCTTATGTCGACACATCAAATCCCGCAGACTTGTCCCGCGGATCGTTAGGGTTTTTTGCTACTCACAGAACGACTCTATCGACCGCTTGGCTGCCGGATTTGCCTTCGGCAAATCCGGCAGCCAAGCGAGGATCGCAACGTAACGGTTTATTAGCAAAAAACCCAAGCTTCCAAAGGATAAACCTATGGGATTCTTATGCGGTGCGGACAAAGCGGTGGTGATCAACGCGAAGTCTCTATCTCTGATTGTATCTAGACCCCACATGCTTTGCAATACAAAGCATCTAATTTCGCTGACACATCGTTTAACAGTCAGCCGCAGGCGTACAGCCCAAAGAACAAGATACGCCTACGGCTGACCGTTCAACGATCATTTGTTCCGAATGCAATACAAACGCTGGTCGGCACGAATGAGAAGCCGGTCGCCAGAGATAGAGGGTGTCGACATGCACAGTTCACCTTCGGCAAGCGTATTGGTATGCAAAATTTCCAACGTTTCGCTGTTGCGAAGGACTGAGCAGACTCCGTCTTCATTCAAACAGAAAATCTTGCCGTCGTAGGACCAAGGCGACGCCGTATAAGCAGTTCCCCGTTTCAGCTTTTGGCGTTCGAAATTAGTTACCCCCGTCAAAGCATTGAAACTGCTGACAACACCTAGATCGTACAAGACAAACAATCGACCATCGCTAACCAGGGTGCTCGGGTTGTAAGGAGCGATCTTCGTACTCGACCAAACAATGAAGTCGTTGCTGCTTTGCTCCTTTGCCAGGCTGATGTCTCCTTTTGCCCCAGGCTTGATCGCGTACAAGGCTTTGGTTGGATCCATGACGTAACCAGAGCTTACGTAGAGCAATCCATTAGCAACATAAGGTGTTGCGATGGTGATGCTCGACATGCCTTTGAGAGACCACAAAAGATCTCCGTTGAGATCGTAACTACGAACGCCTCGCGTACCTGCGGTTACAATTTCGGTTCCCTTCTCGTGCGACCAAACAAACGGGGAAGACCAATTGCTTTTTTCATCTCGATCTACCGTCCAAAGCGTTTCGCCTGTTTTCTTGTTGATCGCAACCAGAGTGGACTTCTCATCATTATCGTTCTGATAATAGAGAGTATCCTGGTGAAGCACCGGAGAAGCGGCAGTTCCCCAGCCGTTTCGAGTGGGATGAGCTGGCAACTCATGGCTCCAAACCAAATTACCACTCAAATCAAGGCAATAGATCCCAACGTTGCCAAACGTCACGTAAACATGCTGTCCGTCCGTTACCGGTGTTTCCGATGCATAACTATTTTTTAGGTGAATCGGTGAGGTTGGCGTTCCTGTTCGCAGTGTCTTTTCCCAACGCTGCGCTCCGCTGGTCAAGTCCAGGCAGATCACTTTCCACTCGTGACTGGTCTTGGGGATGTCGAGTCGATCACCGCCAAAATACAGGCCTTTCTTCAACGGCTCAGTCGTCCCTGAGTTGACCACGGTAGATAGAAAAATGCTGTCACCCCAAACGATAGGTGATCCCCAGCCTCGTCCGGGCAAGTCCTTCTTCCATTCGACGTTTTCTGTCTCAGACCAACGATCGGGTAAGCCCTTGTTGTTTGATACGCCTGTCGAGTCTGCGCCTCGGAACTGTGACCAATTCTTCTCGTTTGGCGGATCGGCGAGAGACGAAGTGGAAAATGAGTTCAGAGCGAAAAGGACGAACCATCCAATTCGAGTGTTGAATACTATTTTGAACATCGGGTACCTTGATCGGGCTTAAGATTACATCTGTCGACGTGTCCAAAGAAATGAGCGGCGACATGAAAACTAACATAGCACGAAACGTAAGCTAGTGTATCCCACAGGTTTACCCTAGGCTGCTAAAGTACGGTATTGACA
>CANHVO010000275.1 GCA_947463915.1 Planctomycetaceae bacterium | reverse complement strand
GCAACTGGTTGTGTTACAGCAACTGGTTGTGGTACTGAGACGGAAACACTGTCGGAAGAGCCGTTGCATACGGGGCTTGCCGGACTCTCCAGGTCGGGCGAATCCTGGATTTTTAAAGCTTCTTGTAAGACGTTGGCGGTGGCATGTTGTGTGACATCAACGGGCATTCGCTTCGGCTTTGATTTTTTGGGCTGAGCAGCTTTCGGCACTTCGCTGGCTGGCAGATTTGAGTCTGGAGCAACCACTTCCAGCAGACTTGCCGAGTGCTTGCGATCATCAGAGTCGTTGATTTGCAGGGAGTCGATCAACGACGCTGCTTCCGCAAGATCAGCGTCGTGAAATTGGTTTTTGGGCGCAGAAATAGCGATCGTGGGCTCGTTTGAGCTCATGTGTTCCTCGTCAAGATACAAAGGGTCGAATACCTAAAATTCCATGGCCTGCACTGTGCTCGGACTGTGCAGAAACTCGGGAAAGTGTGGCTCGATTCAACCTTTGTCGGCGGACCCCCGTTTGGGAATCTCTGATAGCATTGAGAGTAAGAACCGTGCTTTCCCAGCTCTTCTATGTCAAGATACTAACAAAACCCCTGGATTTCAGAAGGGGCAAAATGGAAAGAATGACTATTGGCCGAGCGGGCTGGGGTGCAAAAAAGACGTAAGTAAGGCCTCGAAAACGCTTGATTTGCCGGCTATGCGTCGAGCATAATTTTGATGGTCAAGCTAGCCCAGAGAGCTCAAAGGGCCTTAGATGGCCATAGCGCAACGGCAAGGTTGCTTCCAGTCCAATAGCGAAATGCGGAAAATGCAAAACCACGAAATGGATGATTCGTCCAAGGCCTTCCCCAGTGAACTCATTGAAATTGGTTGCATCTCCCCCAAAAATTTAAGTTACGATGGTGGAAGCGAAAGACTTCCAGCGGATAGCCCAGCAGAAGGCACGGTGATTTGGATTGCGAAAGATAGCCAGTCGAAACCGGAAGAGTATCTGGAAGAATGCAATACGCATCAAAACGGAGAATGACCGCCCAATCCTTTCGCGGTTGATGGGAGTTGAAACCGAGTACGCGATCCGATGTAGACAGAACGCGACGATCTCGGGAGCGGTCCTCGATTTCGATCGGCTGACGACCAGCCTTGGTTACGAGACGCCGATCGCTCCAAGTTTTCGCAACCCCTACAGGCTCTTCCTTGCCAACGGCGGTTGTATATCGCTTGAGACAGGGGCGACTCCCAGCTTGAAGCATGCGATGCTAGAGTCGGCGACACCGGAATGCCATAGCCCTCGTGAGTTGCTTTGTTATCAACTGGCGATGGAAAAGCTCTTGTCCGAAGTGGTCAGCAGCACGTTTGTCGAACAAGATGCGCACCTTCTAAAGGGAAGCGCAGACGCGCACGGACACACTTACGGCCAACATGAATCCTATGAAATGAGGATCGCCCAAGGACCTCATTTGCTTGGCTGGCGGCTCGGACTATTGTTGATGCTGCCTGCCGTCATGGCTTACCGAGTTTTGGCGGCAGTTTGGTTTCTTGTTATTTGGCTACTAAGCCAAACGTTTGCCATTCTATTCCAGTCCGCTCGCTTGATTCGAAGGCGTACATCCCAATTTGACATCCCCACGAGCTCATCCGCCAAACCAAAGAGTAGCCAGCGGAGTCAGATGCACCCAGGCTGGGTTTGGCTTTGCGCTAGCGGATTGCGAGTCCTGCATTTGCCAATCGCGCTGCTTTTGTGGTGCAACATCGTGTGCTTTGCCTTGCGGTCGCAGCGCAAGCATCTTTCCTCATTCTTAGCTTCGCGGTGCATAATCGACGGCGCTGGCTATTTGGATAAAGAGAATCGTTTTTGGGTCAGCGCTCGGGCGTCGACCATCAACTGTGGCATCGGCTTCGGTAGCTACGGTCGTTCCAGTCCACTGTTTCGATGCGACTCCTGGCTTCGAGGGTTATGCGTTGGACCATTTTGGACATTAGGAAACTATTTCAGCCTCTTTTCGGATCGGCAACGCGTCGAATTGGCTATCGGCGACTCGGGAATGTGCGAGCAATCACAGTACGTACGTCTTGGGGCGACAGCCCTTGTTTTGGACTTGGTCGAGAAGATGACTCCAAAGGTGCCGCAACTGAATAACCCAGTTGATGCAATCAGACGTTTCGCGCGCGACTGGATGTTGCTGGCCAGCGTCGCGGATCGATCTGGACGCCAGTGGACATCGATGGATATCCAACATGCCTATGCAGCCGCGGTACGGCAAATGTTGCAAACCAAGTCGAACGTGCCCATTGAAGCTTGGAAAATTCTCGATCAGTGGCAATCGACCCTCAACCAACTACAGCCAACCGACGACGAAGCCAACTTGCCCCGGACTATGCTCGGGCGCATCGATTGGCTAAGCAAGCTCTGGCTGTTGCATCAAACCAACGCTGGTGCAACATGGCAAGCCCGAAAGAAGATCGATCTACGATACCATGAATTGTCCAGCAGCGGTTACCATCGCCGACTGAATGAAACCCTCGAGCTTGCTCCCATTCTAGATCCCTTTGACGTATCGCGAGCTAGGCGAACACCACCCGTGGGATCGCCGGCCACCCAACGAGGCTATCTGATCCGCGAATTTTCTGCCAGTGAATGCAATCTTCACGTAGACTGGACTCGCGCGGAGTTTATTTTCGAAGGCAAAAAGCGCAGAATCCTATTTTGAACTTGGGCTGCAATGAGGAAGGGTTGAACAAACGCGGTAAACATGTTTCTTCGATTTCCCCCAGCTATCCACCACTCGGGCAATCACTCGGGAGGGTGAGGCTCCTGCCGAACCGTGGCGTCACCAGCTCGGCAGGAGCCTCGCTCTCCCGATTCATGACTCGCCCACTAGTTATTTCTTGAATCAACTGAGGAGATGCCATGTGGCGAAAACAATGGACTGGAGCGATTTGGATTGCAGCTGTTGCCGCAATGGTTTCCTGCGATAGCGTTTCTGCAACCGCGGATGAGAGGCCTGGATGGAGCCAGTGGCGAGGGCAAAACTCCAATGGTGTTTCCCAGGACGGAAAGCCACCGATCGAATGGGGCACGAACCAAAACATTCGCTGGAAGACGGCCATACCCGGCCGCGGACACAGCACTCCAGTCATTTTTGGCGATCGTATCTTTCTGACATCGGCGATCCCAATTGGAGAAAAGCTCGCTCCCAAAATGAGTGGACGCCCTGGCGAACACGACAATCTTCCCATCGATAGCAAGTTTCAATTCGTGGTGATTTGCATCAATCGACTTGACGGAACACTTCTCTGGTCCAAGGTCGTTCACGAAGCGATTCCAACCGAAGCAGGACACAATACCGCGAGCCTCGCCTCGGCATCTCCGGTTGTTGATAGCCAACATGTTTACGCCCACTTCGGCTCACACGGCCTCTACTGCCTGGACTTCGATGGGAAAATCGAATGGCAAAAACACTTCGGACAAATGCACTCCAAGCACGGGCACGGCGAGGGTGCGTCACCAACGCTCTTTGGGAACATCCTAGTCGTCAACTGGGACCATGAGGAGAAGTCGTTTTTGGTGGCTCTCGAAAAGAGCACGGGCAAAGAACTTTGGCGGCGCGATCGCGATGAGGACACATCCTGGAGTTCGCCAATCATCATTGATTACGAAGGCAAACAACAAGTCATCGTGTGCGGCACCAATCGTGTTCGTGGGTACGCTTTGACCACTGGCGAAGTCCAATGGGAATGCGGTGGCCTATCGTCCAATATTGTCGCGACCCCAGTGTTCGCCAACAACATCTTGTACGTCGGCAGCAGCTATGAGAAGAAGATGTTGATGGCGATTGATTTGCGAGGAGCAAAAGGAGACCTGACAGGCTCGGAGCGAGTGCTTTGGTCAAGAACTCGCGGGACACCGTACGTTCCCTCACTGCTTCTTTATGACGACTCCCTTTATTTCTTGACTCATTATCAAAATGTACTCACACGAGTGCATGGTCCGACTGGCAAGGATTCGCCGGGCGCTGTTCGCTTGGGTTCGTTAGGGAATATTTATGCATCGCCCGTCGGTGCCAACGGCTTTGTTTATGTGACGGACTTGGCGGGAACCACCGAAGTCATAACGCACGCTGACATTCCTCGAACGGTTGCCGTCAACCGCCTCAACGAATCGGTCAACGCTTCGCTGGCGATCGTCGGCGATGAACTCTTCATTCGAGGCGAAAAGAACCTCTATTGCGTTTCGCACGACGGGAAGTGAATTGTCTCTGCGACGAACGGTCGAAGTGTGTTAAACTGTTCGATTATGCAAGACCCAATTTCGATTCCAACAAGAATCAAAAAACTGTACCTAGGCACCAACAATCGCAAAAAGATTATCGAACTCGTTAACTTACTCGAGCCACGCGGATTTGAAATCAAAGTTCCGGCGGACTTTCTGGATATGTTTGACGTCGACGAAACTGGCACGACCTTTCTTGAAAACGCAAGACTCAAAGCAATCTTCCAAGCGCGCCACCGAGGCTTGTGGGCGATCGGTGAGGATAGTGGCCTCTGCGTGCCCGCCTTAGGAGGTCGACCTGGAATCTACTCAGCAAGATTTTCGGGGCCTGGCGCCAACGACCAATCGAACAACGAGTTGCTCTTAAAGGAAATGGCCTCGCTGCCGTCGGACAAACGTCAAGCATACTATGTGTCGACGATCGTCTTGGCGGACCCGGAAGGCCAAATCCATATCGAAACACAAGGAGAATGCTGGGGCCGAATCTTGTTGGAACAACGAGGTGTCGGAGGCTTTGGATACGACCCTTTATTTGAAATCGCCGAATATCATCAAACGTTTGCAGAAATGGGTCTTGGTGTCAAACGCGCCATTAGCCATCGAGCCAGGGCATTGCGAGCCTTTCTCAATCGTCTCGACGAAATGAACGCTTGAGCATGGTGCCAAACAGCTACTTCGATTGGCTCCTGTTGGCCATCGCAGCGTTCGGCATCGGAATCACCAAGAGCGGTTTTTCGGGCGTCAGCATGGTGCATGTCTATCTCTTCGCAACGGTCTTCGGGGCAAAGAACTCGACAGGCATTGTGTTGCCTATGCTGATCGCTGGCGATGTTTTTGCTATGTTCGTCTATGGCAAACGTGCCAACTGGAGTTACGTGCGACGCATGATGCCACCGACATTGGTCGGCGTCGTTATGGGATGGGTATTGATGTTCTGGCTCCCAGAGCAACACTATCGACCATTGATCGGTACGATCATTCTAGGACTCACACTGTTGCAGATAATTCGTTTATGGAAAGAGGAGTGGTTGGCAGATGTTCCACATGCCGCTTGGTTTGCATGGAGCATGGGGATCTTGGTCGGACTCACCACGATGCTGGCGAACGCGGCCGGCCCCGTTTTTGGCTTGTACTTGCTGGCCATCGGCTTACCCAAGCTTGAGTTTGTTGGAACGGCCGCTTGGTTTTTTCTGTTGCTCAACGTCATCAAGATCCCGTTCAGCTGGAGCTTGGGGTTGATTCGGCTGGACACACTATCGCTGAACGCAATGCTCATCCCGTTAATTGCGTTGGGACTTTGGATTGGAACCTTAGTGGTTCGACGAATCCCTCAGCGACTCTTTGACAGCGTTATTTTAGTTCTGACCGGCTTGGCGTCGATCCGGATGCTGTTTTGGTGAGGAGCATTATTAAGCCCGCAAACGCATTTTAATCATCTGCGATAGAATCGCGAATGCGATGGGATTTTTTAGCCTGATCTCGCGCCTTAGCGCTATTTCCGCGAGAAACGGACTGCGTTTGTTCAGTCCCGTCCGCGTATCCGTCTGGTCCACTTACTCGTTCGGGACAATGGTCCCAAACTACGACCTTATCTCGAAAGGACGAGTTGCAGCACGCCTACCAGTCCGAACAGCGAAAAGCCCGCGAAAGCGATTGCTAGCCAAGACAGGAATCTTCCTGGGTATTGAATTCCAGAGTTGTCCGCCAATTGAAGGACAATTTCTTCGGCTTGAGGCAACGAAAGTCCCAGCTCATCCCGGTATAAACATACCGCCTCAGACCAATGGCCCTGCTGGATCAAATGTGTTGCAAGTGAGTCTATGTTTGACATGATTGAAGTTGAATTCATCGCCACAACAGTCTGAGAGGATTAGGGGATTTGGCGATGCTGGGAATTGTGCGGAAGAGAATTTGACAATTTTTCCTGGCTACTTTGATTCGGCAGATCGGATTTGCAGACTTTAGCTAAACCTTCGTCTTGAGGTGAATTTTTTGGATTCCTATACTCCGGCCGGAGCCTTAGGCACCCAAAAGAGGGTTTTCGAAGATGACTGCCCGAAAAGAACAACCAATTTAACCCACGGAGAGCGATTCGGTAGTGGAACGGAGTCCCCCGACCGATTCAAACCAAAAGGTTCAAAAACTGCTGATATGGCAACGTTTGAGCCGAATGGCCGTTCGAAAGTTTGCTCACGCAATCGCGAGCATGTGGTGCGCTGCGCTTTTTCTGGTCGTACCGCATCTCATTGCTGTCGTCCCTTCAAACGCTCATGGATATTTTGATAGCGAAATTGGGGTCCCTCTTTCCGACCCAAAATTTCCGATCGACATTTTCTCGCACCAAGCGACCAAGCAGCAGCAAGGCGTGTACGACATCTACACCTTCACTGGCGGCTGTCGCATCTACCAAGGGTCGTTTTCTGCAACCTGCGACAAGGCTTACATTTGGGTCGATCGAACGCAGAATGAAGCTTCGACGGATCAGCAGCCCAAAAAATTCATCCTGCAAACGATTGGCAATTGTGTTGTGCGCTGGTCCGAGGAACAACGCATCGAAGACCAAGAGTGGATGGGGCGCCTGTTTAGTGACCTTGATCTTGGGTTCCACGTCGACGTTTGGGAACGAACCAATGGGGAGGTGCCGGACTTGAATTGGTCCAATCGCGGTTCGGTTCGAAATGCAGTCGCTTGGACCAACAAGGATTCAACACGTACCCAGCTTGCAACCCAGATTGAGACACTACCTCGTCCAGGTGTTCAATCGACTCCGCGTGGCGGAATCGAGATCCCCAACGGTGCGATGACGCCAAGCATGCAAATCGGCAATACACAGCTCGGTGGCACTGTGATCGACCCGGGTGCGCCGAAGCTGTTCGAATCCATTCAACCCGCGCCGGCCAGAATGGAAGATGTTCAATCGTTTCAACTACCAGGGCAAGTGGATTTTGGGCCAGCACCTGTGGCCGGCCCGGTCGCATTCGCGGACCCTACCGCTGTCCGAACTTCACCTCGCATCGGGGCTCGAACGTTTGATTTTGGTGGTCGAGGTGGCACGAATCCTGAGTTGACCACGATGAACCGCCCAGACCGAGGAGATTCCGTCATCACGCTCCGAGGGGGCATAAGGCTCATGTTTGGCGGCGCAGTAGTCCAAACAGGTTCCGGCCCGATGGATCTTGGCACGGTTCTGATCGAAGCCGACAACGCTGTTATCTGGACCGCCGATGCAAACCGACTCACTTCTAAAAAGATCGATGATTTGCCCGTCGAGATCTACATCGAAGGGAACGTCGTCTTCCAGCAAGGACAACGCAAGATCTATGCTGAACGCATGTACTACAATGTCCAAGCGGAGTACGGCATGATCCTCGGCGCTGAGGTCCTGACACCAGCTCCGCAATACGAAGGCATCGTTCGGCTCAAGGCGGACGTGATTCAACAGCGCTCACGCGAGAATTTCATGGCTTACTCCGCCGCGTTGACCAGTAGCCGACTCGGCGTTCCTCGCTATTGGTTGCAATCGGACCGAATCGAATTGAGCGATCGAAGCAACGAGCCCAAGCAAAACCTGTTCGGTTTGCCATTTGTCGGACGAACTCCGGACCAAACCGGTATGCAGGCCAAAGCAAGAAACAACTTTGTCTACATCGAGGGCTTTCCCGTCCTCTACTGGCCTTTCCTAAACTCCAACGTCGACACCTCGAACTTCTACGTCAGTGGGCTAAAGTACAATAACGATCGGATTTTTGGCAATCAAGTCATGGTCGATTTCGATTTGTATCAGGTGCTCGGACTACAAGGAATTGATGGTACGCGATGGACTGCATCCACCGACTATCTGAGCGAACGCGGCTTCGCATTGGGCACCAACTTTACGTACAACGTTCCCAACCTGCTGCTTGGTCCCGCAAATGGCTATCTCGACGCTTGGGGTCTCAAGGACACAGGCCTCGACGTTATCGGTGGAGACCGATCGGGCCTCAAGCCAGAAAAAGACACCCGTGGTCGACTGCTTTTGAAGCACAAGCAGCGTCTGTCCACCGACACTGAATTGTGGGCGGAAGTCGGATTGATCAGCGACCGCAATTTCATGGAGCAATACTTTGAGCAGGAGTGGGACACCCAAAAAGACAACTCAACCGCTCTTCGTTTTCGACAATACTACGACCAACAGATGATCGATATCTGGGGACAAGCACGAGTCAATAAATTCTACACAGAGACTCAATGGTTACCTCGACTAGATCACTATTGGCTTGGGCAATCCATCGGCGACATGTTTACCTACTATACGCATTCGGACATCGGATACGCGAAACAGCAGGTAGCCTCCACGCCGACGACAGCACAGGAAGCGGCCAAGTTTCAGCTACAACCATGGGAAGTCAACGCATCAGGACTGCATGCAGTGACACGGCACGAGCTGAATCTTCCCATCGATACCGGGTACTACAAATTTGTCCCGTTTCTCTCTGGCGAAGCGGGCCAGTGGGGGCAGGACGTGAGTGGAAACGACATCACGCGATTGACCGGACAAGCTGGGTTGAAGTCGTCATTGCCGATGTGGCGTACGTTCCCTGAGATCCAAAGCAGCGTTCTCAATCTCAACGGTTTGGCACACAAAATTTCCTTCGAAAGCGAGTTCTTGTATGCGGATACGACGCGCGACCTCAATCAGTTTCCTCTCTACAACCCAATCGATGACAACTCGCAGGAGCACTTCCGTCGACGACTTGTCTTCAATACCTTCGGCGGCGTATTGCCGGACCAATTCGATTCAACGAAGTTAGCAGCCCGACAAGCCATGCAACGGTACGTTTCCGCTGCCAGTTCCGAAGTTGTCACCAACCAAATGCAATCGCGATTTGGAATACACCAGCGATTGCAGACCAAACGTGGCGTGGCGGGAAGAGAACGCATTGCCGATGTGATCGAGTTTGATGTTGATGCGATCTACTTTGGAAACCCAGACCGGGACAACTTCGGTCAAAGCTTGGGTGCAATCAACTACGACTTTCGCTATCACATCGGGGATCGGGTTACCTTGATCAGCGATGGATACTACGACTTGTTCCAGTCTGGCCTAAAAGCCACGACACTTGGTAGCATTCTGTCTAGGCCAGGACGCGGTGAAGTTTATATTGGAGTGACAAGTCTCGAGGGCCCTATCAGCTCGTTGCTGCTGACAACTTCGTTCAACTACCGATTGAATGAGAAATGGGCTGCGATGGGCGGTACTTCCGTAGACCTAGGAAAGACGGGGAATATTGGCCAATCGCTGGGGGTAACTCGCATTGGAGAGTCTTTCCTCCTGCGGGTTGGTGCTAATGTGGATAGTGGCCGAGACAATATCGCGTTCAACTTCAGCATAGAACCGCGCTTCTTCCAACGGCAACTCGGCGTAGTCGGCGGCCAATTGATACCACCAGCCGGCCTCTATGGTTTAGAGTAAAACGAGTGAGTGTCGAACGATTGTCTCAATCGTTTACATGTGGCTTTTGCATGT
>CANHVO010000274.1 GCA_947463915.1 Planctomycetaceae bacterium | reverse complement strand
GCGAAACATCCCTGCCGGTGGCGTAAGCCACCGGAACTTGTCAAAATGATTTCTAAGCCCAGCGGGCGACACAATCCATCCACTTTTCGAGTCTTACGATCACTGTGACTTGAGCCCCACCGTATTAACGGAATAAACGCGATAGCTATGTACTTTTCCACTCTCAGGTTTCGTGTCAGTAAATTGCATCGGAACAAGTGGTTGGACCGGAGTGTCGCTGTATTGCAGCTTTTGGAATATCGGCCGGCCGAAAGGATTCTTGTTTTGATCGGGAACATTGGCTAGAAACTGGCCGTCCCTTTCGATGATGAAGCCTGCTAGGCCACTCTCAAGGTCCGCTTCCGCTGACCAGGTTAATTCGCTACCGCGAACCTGTAGGTTCGATGGGGTTGGTGGCAGTGTGGTGTCGGTGATCTCTGTGTTTGTCATGTATTGCGCCCATGCCTTTGCAATCGGTTCGTCGGGTAGCCAAACGGTCCGTTCAAGTGGCCCATCGAAATCACCCTGCTGAACAGGCATGGAGTGATGAACGGAATCGGTGACCAATAGCGTTGCTATCCAACCTCCAATCTTCGACATTGCATTGAGAGGCTCGCTATTCGTTTTTGGTAATCGAGCGGATAAACATGCGTCGAACCATGGAATCGCCAAATAACGCTGATTGCCACATTCGTGACTCGTTAATGGATCGATCGAGACTCCTACTAATCCACCCTTACCGCGAAGAGCCAGATAGAACGCTTCGGTGCCGGTCCATACGCCAGCGAACCGGCCGTCCTTGACCGTCACCCCTTCTTGGGTCCCCACGTTGCACATGACTGGAACCTCGAGGGCGGCGGCTGGAATGGTGTATGGCGTTGGTTTCCCCTCAGCCGCTGTTACGGATGGAACACCGGAACGCAGCCAAGCCGCAGCCACGCGGTCTGGATGCAACAACGTCATCCCACCTGCCCAATGACCGCCACCGCTGTGCCCCCACAAGGCCCATGGGACCGTTGCAAGCTCGGGATGGCTCGATAAGGCGCCTAGCTCTGAGAGCGATCGCTGAAAAGCCGCATCGGAACCGTTGCGTGGGTCGCACCACAACTGGCAGTTCGCTTGGTCCGGTTGCTCATACGACGGCGACATCAACGCACACTGGTGCTTCTTCGCCAGTGCTTGCCAATGCAAATCAAAAGCTCCCGTTTGCCCCGATTTGCAGGAACCTTCACCACATCCGTGTTGATGAACAATCAATCCTCGCAGCGTCGTTACCCCTGGCGGCACCCAGAGCGTGAAACTGACCGGATAACTTAATGCGTCTGCGTAAGTCACGGCTTCGTAGCGCACTCGATAGTACGGAGGTTTCACCTCAAGCGGATTGGTATAGACAGGAGTGTTTCCAACCAGCCCGCTCAACATCCATCGATCTCGAGTTAGCTTGGCCGAGGTCCACTTCGCATCCTCAATCATGCCCGTTGGCTGCGGGTTGAACGGAGCGACAAAGGAAACGTCCGTCTTGTCTGGGATTTCGGACTCGTGGCCAGTGAGCGACAACATTGCATTGACCATCAGTCTTCTCAAATCTTCACTCTGCCAATCCAGCGAAGCGCCAGCGGTGGTGGTAAACGATCGACCTTGTTTGCCCGAGGGTGCAGTATACGTTTTGAACCAAGCAAACGGCATCCTCGTGTCTTTGCGTTTGTCGGTCACCGGCGGATCGGTCGGCTTGAGCCCCGATAGAACTTGCCCGTGAAACAAAACGACATCTTCGGCCGTCAGACGCTCGACCGAATTGACGTCGGTATGACAGAAAAGGGTATCTGCAACTCCTTTGAGGACCGGATGGTCGCTTACGGACATATTAATACGTGCCAATGTCGCTTCCTTTTGGAAAGCTCCATAATGCGAGATCCATGTGTCGCCTAAAACTTGTTGACCAAAACCACCTGGCCATTCCTTGCTCTGGAAATCCCAGTTCTTGAATTTGCTCGTGCTGTTCTGTGGGTAACGAAACGCATGCGTTGCGTTGCGAATTCCCAACACGGGCTTACCAGCATCCACGTAGTCCACAATGTGCTGCATGTCCGCGTCCGGCAACTCACGAAAACGTGCAAAGATCACCATCAAGTCCGCGGTCTTCAGAGCTGCTAGTCCAGGGATATTCGCATTGCGATTGGGGTTGATGGTTCTCGTTGCTGGATCGATTGCAAAAAGCACCGTGCATTTGAAACCATGATGCCGAGCAAGTATCTGAGCGAACATGCTCATCCCTTCCTCAGATCGGTAGTACTCCTCGCCGGTAACAAAGACGATGTGCTGCCCTTTGCCGATTCCCTCTTTGCCCTCGATCACCAACCATGGATCCGCCGCCAACGACTCGAGCATGGGAAGTAGACACAATACGAATAACAAAAGGAAATTGATTCTCATGGCGGGATACTGAGCAGAGGGAGGGAATAGGACAAAACGCAGTTCATTCAAGGCTTGGTTGGTGCGACGGCTTGATCTTTCGGGGGTTTGCGTCGTTGTTCGAGTTGATCACAAACAAATCGAAAGGCCGCTACCGTGTCGTCGTAGTTGGTTTCATGGCCACCTTCAGGTCGATGAAGCGATAATGTCGGCGTACCTTGCTGTTTTAGTTTCGCGAGCAGTCGCAACGTGCTATCGGGAGGAACGATGGAGTCTTTGCCGCCAGTCGTCGATGCAACCGGCATCGTTAGACGTTCGGGAAAGAACTCAGCTGACCGTTGGCGGTAGAAATCGGGTTTGTCGGTTCGCGAGCCTCCGTAGGATGCTGCGATGGCATCGGAGAAGCCCTCGTATTCAAGAATGTTTGCCGTCCCATTGAGGGCAACCACTCCATCGACGACATCAGGATGCAAGGCCGCGAACAACAATGCCGAAGTTGCCCCCATCGATCCTCCGGAAAGGACGACGTTACGAACGCGAAAGCGATTGCGTAAGCTTTCCAAGATTTGAAGCATATCGGCCTCGGCCGCAGGCCCCATCCAAGAGGTTTTCGCACGATAGTCTGGCGAAACGAAAACCATACCTCGCTCGGCTGCGACGTCTCTAGCTCCTTTGCATTCGGCTCGATTGTCCCGCACAAACTGCCATCGATCCGAACCATGTCCATGGAGAGCAATCAGCAAATCGACCGGGAGGCTCGCGTCAAAATTCTTGGGCAGCAAAATCACGTAACGTTGCTCCGTACCGTCCATACGAGCCTTGAAAGCAATATCTTCGATTCTAGAGTCCGCAACCGCGACCTCCTGAGCACGCAGCGGGACCAAACTAACGACAAATACCATCACAAGGCCGAACAAGTTCTGCCTAGCAAACGCAAATGGATTTCCTTGGGATGTCATCAGCCGTCAATCTCGCTGGCAAATCTTAAAAGAACACGCGTTCGGCAGTCCCACGCAGCATCCATTGCTTGTCCTCCGAAGTTAGGAAATCGAGTTGATCGCGAATAAGACCGATGGAGTTGGCGTAGTTGTGTCCCTCCACGACTTGATAGGGACAATCCGATGCCCACATCAAACGCTTGGCTCCAAACTCCTTCACCAATCTTTGAATCATGGGGCCAAGATCTTGGTAAGGCGCCTTCTTTTTTCCAAGTGCATAAAAGGCACTCGTCTTCACAAACACGTTGTCGTACTTGGCTAGTCGGCACAAGTCGTCCAACGCAGCTTTATCAATAGTGCCCGAGACTCCAATCCTTGCGAAGTGATCGACGACAACTCGCGTTTTCGGATACTGCTCGCACATGCTGTTCACAAAAGGCAGCGCATCAGGGTTCGCCAAAAGGCACATCGATTGTCCTGTTTCGGCGGCATGGCGCCACATCTCTTTCATCCCAGCGGAATCTTTCCATTGGCTGGCTTTGTCCCGGTCGGTGTACAAGCGAAAACCGCGTACTCCCTTTTTTCCTAAGGAGCTCATCGTCATTTTCAGGTCGGGCTTGTTCTCGTCCACAATGGCCACGCCAGAGAATACTCCTGGATGCTTCTCCATGCAGTCGAGCATGTACTGGTTGTCAAAACCATAGAAGCTCATTTGAATCAAGACAACTTTGGTAACACCTTGCGGCTTGCAATGCGCAAAGAGTTCTTCTGGAGTGAAGCTTGGTGGTGCCATGTCCGACACCTTGTAAGAATCGGACAACGGATACTTCTTGATGTCGGGTGTCCAAACATGCACGTGGGCATCGATCCATTCGGACTTTTGCGAGGCTGACACAGCGGCGGCATTTGCCGTTTCGGACCAGAGAGCGCTTAATCCCATCGTTCCAATCAAGGAACCGCCTACCGTTGCCGTTTGGATAAAATCGCGTCTTGAAATCATGGGTTACTCCTGTTGTATTTGCTTGTCTTTACGAACTTAGTGGACACAAAACTCATTGAAATTCAGCACGCAACGACGGTAAAACTCCAACGCTCGCGCGACCTGTTGCAATTCGATGTACTCGACCGCCGCGTGGGCTTGATCGATACTACCGGGCCCGAAAATAATGGTCGGAATCCCTGCTCGGCCAAGCTTACTGGCATCGCTACCAAAGGGGACGCCGATGGGCTGATTATTCTCTCCCATCGCTTTCAAAACGCTTTGGGAGGCCAGCACGATGGCACTCGAGGGATCGACGGTCCATGCTTCGTCGAGCAGCATCGGTTCTTCCATTCGAACATCCATTTCCGGAACCTGTTCATTCAGCCGATCGATCAAGTTTTGGTAGTGCTTCCAAACTTCCGCAACCGATTCGCTAGGAAGCAATCGACGATCGATCTCGATCACGCAACTGTCCGGAACGAAGTTCACTTGCACGCCACCGGCAATCTTGCCAACGTTGCAACTGGCTGCGCCAAGCAACGCATCCGGTGTCTGTGAAAGTGCAACATGCTCTTGTTCGAAGGCCAAAACGACGCGGGCCATGTGATAAATCGCGTTTGTACCTAAATGCACTTTGGAACTGTGCGCCGATTTGCCGTGAGCATGGATGCGCCAGCGGAGTACCCCTTTGCTGGCGATAGCAACCCGAAGATCGGTTGGCTCCGCCACAATGGCGGCGTCTGCCTTGAGTTCCTTGCATAAAGTCGTGACGCCTTGAAAGGAAAACTCCTCGTCCACGACCGCAGCCAGCAAAACATCGCACGGAGGTACCGTACCCTGCTCTTTCAAAGCCGCAACGGCATGCATCATCCCGGCCAAGCCCGCTTTCGTATCGCACGACCCTCTTCCAAACATCAAGCCATTTTCCACCGTCGGCTCAAAGGGAGGGATGGTCATGCCCTGGACGGATACGGTGTCCATGTGGGCTTCGAGCACGATGCGGCGGTTTGAGTCGACTCCGGGTAAACGAGCGATGACATTCGATCTCGCTTCGATGGCCCCGTTTGCATCAATAACTTTCTGTTGCCAAGTCTCAATTCCACGGCTCGCAAAGAAACGCTCGACGTAGCGAGCGATTTCAGCTTCGCCGGGGCCGTTGTCGTAAAATGCGTTGACGCTATTGATGCGTATGAGATCGGCCAGCGTTGAACTTAATTCGTTCAAGATCGGTCCCCTTCTTGAAGATGGCGATCAAAGGTGTCGATATCGACGTTGCGTCCGCTCAACACGAGCACAACGTCACCTTCGCCGCTCAAGTCGATCTTGTTGCAAAGCGCCGCAGCGATTGTGATTGCGCCCGAAGGTTCAGCACGCAAGCCGTGGCGAGTGTACAGCCATTTCATCGTCTGTTGTATTTGATGATCGGAAACGACTGCCGATTCCCGCACAAGCTTTTGTAAGATGGGCCAATTGTTCACACCAACGTCATAGGACAACAAGCCATCGCAAATGCTAGTCGGCTTGGGTAAACGAACTCGTTCCTTGGCGGCTAGCGATTGTCGAAAATCGTCCGCTCCCTCGGGTTCCACTCCAACGATGCGAGAGGTTGGGAAGTTTGCTGCGATCGAAATGGCATGCCCAGCCATCAGCCCTCCGCCGCTCACCGCACAGATGAAATGCGAAACGTCGCGCCGATCGTGCGAGAGCGTTTGGGCGATCTCAAGACCACCGACTCCGTTCCCTGCGATCACATAGGGATCGTCGTAAGGGGAGGCTTGCAATGCGTTTTCGTTTTCCGCAATCTCGCGAGCCATCTTGTCGCGAGCGCCCGTCAAGTGATCGGTCGCGATGTCGTAGGTGCGAATCTCGGCACCGAACGATCGAGTCAGTTCAAACTTGACCTTCGGAGCCGACTCTGGCATGACGATGATCACACGTTTCCCGTACCGCATACCGGCAAAGGAAATGCCGGAAGCAAAATTGCCTGATGAATGCGCCGCAACAGGTCGTGTTTCGAGATCGCTCAAGTGGTTGGCCATCCAATTGAGTGCCCCCATCAACTTGAAAGAACCAACGGGCGTCCAGCCATAGTCTTTGATCCAAACACGACGACTCGCAGCTAGCCCCAATTCTTTTTCCAACGCATAGGAGCGAATCAAGGGAGCTGGTGAAATGTGCTGCAACATCACTTTTTGGGCAGCTTGAACATCGTCGATCGATACGGGGAGGGTCGTATTCATTTGAGAACTGAAGGGTTTCTATCGCTTGCCGGCCTGTTGTTTTCGTCCAGTGAATTGGAGATTGTAGCGGAATGCTCAGGGGCTTGTTGATTTTATCCGAACCCGAATCGCGAGTTTTGAAGATGCGCAAATTAGGCCTGAAAGGCCGACATATCCCTAGCCGTGGCTGATAAGCCACGGTGCTTAGAACCAATCGAGAGACGAGCCCTGAAGGGGCGACACATGATCGTGTGTGTCGGCCCTTCAGGCCTTGAATCCTTAGGCTTTGTAAGTCCGGTGCCTCGCGGCACCGGCAAAGGATGTGTCGAGCCTTCGGCCCTAAATACAAATCGCGCAACTTCAAAACTTACGCTTCGGTTGGGATAATTCCATCTGCCTGTTCACCTACGCGATAATGTCTTTCGCAACTTGGCCTGCGACGTCCGTTAAACGGAAATCGCGACCGGCATAGCGATAGGTAAGGCGTTCGTGGTCCATGCCGAGCAGATGCAGGATCGTCGCATGCAAATCGTTGACATGCATTTTGTTTTCGACGGCGTAATAGCCATAGTCGTCGGTAGCACCGTATGCGAAACCACCTTTCACGCCACCGCCAGCCATCCACATGGTAAAGCCGTGAGGGTTGTGGTCGCGGCCATCTGTACCCTGTGCGGTTGGAGTGCGTCCAAACTCGCCTCCCCAAAGAACTAGTGTATCTTCCAACATGCCTCGAGCCTTCAGGTCGGCCAAGAAACCTGCAATCGGCTTGTCGACCTCGGCTGCGTTCTTGGTATGTCCTTGATACAGGTTGCTATGCTGATCCCATTGGACTTCGCTGTCGCTGTGGGTGACTTGCACAAAGCGGACACCGCGCTCGAGAAATCGACGGGCCATCAAGCACTGCCGGCCAAAGTTTTCGGTGATCGGATCATCGAGACCATATTGTTGCATGGTAGCCGCGGTCTCTTGCGAGAGATCTTGAATGTCTGGCATTAGGCCTTGCATGCGATAGGCGAGTTCGAACGAGTTTAGACGACCTTCTAATGCTGCGTCTTGGCCGGTGGTTTGGAGGTGCTCACGATTCATTTCTGCAATGAGATCGAGTTGTCGGCGTTGTTCGGGGAGGTCGATTCGGGAGTTGCGAACATGCTTTACCGTGGCTTTGACCGCGGCCAAGCTCGCGTTGCCGATGGGAGTCCCTTGGCAATAAGCCGGCAGAAAGGCAGAGCCCCAGTTGTTCACGCCGCCATGAGCTAGTGTTGGGCAAATGGTTATGAAGGCTGGCAAGTCTTGGTTCTCGGTGCCAAGACCGTAGGTTACCCAGGAGCCGAGACTCGGGCGAACGAACTGGTCACTCCCTGTATGAAGTTTCAGGGCGGCTCCTCCGTGCGCTGGATTAGTACCATGCACGGAGCGAAGGATACAGAGATCGTCGATGTGTTTGGCGACGTTTGGAAACAGATCGCTTACGGGCAATCCACTCTGGCCATATTGCTTGAACTTCCACGGTGACTTGAGCAAGTTTTCTGCTTTTGCAAACAAGACTTTCGGCAGTTCGAATGGGGCTGGTTTTCCGCTGTCGCGGGTCAGCATCGGTTTCGGGTCAAACGTGTCGACTTGAGAGGGGCCACCTTTCATGAAGAGAAAAACGATTCGCTTGGCTCGGGCCGCAAAGTGAGGTAGCTTGGCCGCCAACGGCCCGGAATTGGCGTCCTGGATTGCAGACGCTTGCATTTCTTGACCCAGCATAGCGCTGAACGCCAAGTGGCCGAAGCCGATTGCAGAACACTTCAGAGCTTGGCGACGCGTTGGCATGGGCGGTAGGTTGGGGATGGAGGGAGATGTACTCATGCTATTCGCCTTATGCTTACCGAATGTACATGAATTCGTTGCTTGCCAACAGACTCTGGCACCATAGCGACCATCGTCTTTGAAATAGTTGGCCGCCGTTGGAATCGCTGGACCCATTTGGGTTAATGGCTTCTCCGATAAAAGCAATGGCTCGCTGGACTTCCGCTTGCGTTGGCACGCGTCCGAAGGCAAGTTGGTAGGCTAATTGGATTCGAGCGGCGCTGTCCATTGAGTGTTCGGACAATCTTTTCGCCATGGTATCGGCGGAATCCATTAACAGTTCGGAGTTCATCATCAGTAAAGCTTGTGGCGCGACGGTTGTCGAATTGCGATGTCCGGTCGGAGTAGTTGGGTCAGGGAAGTCAAATTGTTCGAACAGCGAGTAAAGGTTGTTTCGAATGACCGGCAAATAAATGGCTCGACGCAGGCTCTCATATTTGGTGTGATCGATCGACGTGTGGTCGAATACGAATTGACGGTTTCTGAGTGGCACCGACTTGCCGCCTAATGCCGTATCCAAACGACCGCTCACCGCCAATACGCTATCGCGAATCTGTTCAGCGTCCAACCGCTGCAGTCGAAACTTCCATCGCAATCTGTTTTCAGGATCGATGCGATTCGCGACGGAATCATCTGGATGCGATGAGGCCATTTGGTACGTGCTTGAGGCTAGGATCAGTCGATGCAAATCTTTGATCGACCAGCCACTGTTCATGAAATGGTCTGCGAGCCAGTCGAGCAACTCCGGGTGCGATGGTCGATCGCCGAGGCTACCAAAGTTTTCCGGTGATAAGACCAACCCAGAACCAAAGTGCCAGTCCCAAATGCGATTCACAAAAACACGGGCGGTGAGAGGATGGTCCTTGTTGGCCATCCATTGCGCGAGCTCCAATCTGCCGCTTTGTTCGGCTGGCAAGGCAACGCTTGTTTGCGATACCAACATGACCGTTGGAAATCCACGAGGGACACTCTGGCCGAGATTGCGATGACTTCCGCGGATATGGATCGGCAGCTCCGAGATCACTTTGTTCTCTGAGACGCCCATTGCGGAGCGGGCATCCGCAGCATTGCTTTCAAAGACTCGCGATTCCTCGGACAATCGATTGTATTCCGCCAGGGTGGTCGCATCGAGCGCCATCTCTGGCTTGGCCGGTACCGCTAGAAGTCCTGACGTATCGAATAGCGCTGCACGAGCATCTTCCAATCGAGGATCGTCGAGCGTATTCTTTTTCGGATCGGCCTTGCGAGCCGTTTCCAATGCTGCATTTGCGTCGGCAAACAACGCACGGTAGTGCATTTCAATTCCGGCAAAATCGTTCGCTTCGGCCAGCTCATGCCAGCGGGCGAAGACAGTATCCTCGCGTCGATTGGCCAAGTGCCTACGGCTGTGGTGGAGGATGTGCGGGTG
>CANHVO010000273.1 GCA_947463915.1 Planctomycetaceae bacterium | reverse complement strand
GTATTGTCGGGCCTAGAATACGTAATGCTGGTACTAAAGAAACCTCAATGACACTTACGCTAGCACAATCGATGGCTCTGGGAGCCATTTGCTCGATGTTCCTTGTCGTTTTAGGTGGTTCCATTGTCGAGTGGGCCAAGTGGATCGGTGGTCGACGCAATCAAGTCAAGCCGAGTCGCAAAGCTTGTGGTCCACAAGCGACCGTCGGCTTCGTAGATATCTTGGTCGCCTTCTTTTTGCTTCTGATGCTATTCGCCATGGCTGCTACGACATGGCGAATTTTCGCCGGACCGAGCGGCTTCAAAATGCAAGACCCTCAGCCGGTTGAAGCCGCATCAAGTATCGATACCGGCACCGCCGTTGCTGAGTCCAATTCAAGCGATTCAAAAAACAGCACAGAAGCCGGAAACGGGGCAATCGCTGACGACGGCACGGATGTCGCTGACAACTCTGAAATCGCTGACGAAACCGATTCCAAAGCTGGCGATGTTAAGACCAAACCCGTTAAGACCAAAACCGTCACGCAGAATCAGTTTTTGTTCAGTGGTTTTGCCATATCGGCGCAACTAGTGTGCGTGATTTTAATGACGGTTTTCATCTGTGGCCGAACCGGATGTTCACTAAAGAAGCTCGGTTGGCGGGTCGATCAATTATCGGGTGATCTGCAGGCCGGTTTGCGATGTTTCTTGATGATGACCCCGGTCATTTTGGTCCTCAATGCGGTACTGCAAGGAGTCACCAAGACTCCCTACGAACATCCCATTCAAGAGATGATTAAGCTCTACCCATGGCTGCTTGGAATCGCTTTTTGGCAGGCCGCGATTGTCGCCCCTATCTCGGAGGAGTTTGCATTCCGCGTACTCTTGATAGGCTGGTTTGAATCGATCCACTTCGGCAAGAACAAGCTGCTTACATTTCTATTTGGGATGAGCACAACGCCAACACAAGTTGAGACAGTAAGTCTATCGCCCGGAATGGGAACATTCGCACTTAGCCCGATCAACGCGGGTGGAGACACGGGGAACCCTTACAATGCTCCCGCATCCGCCTTGGTCATGAGCGGATCACCATCCCAATTCGATTTGAAAGCGGATGAGATGGCAAGCGACAGCTACACTCCTCCATGGTGGCCGGCGCTTTTGAGCGGAACGTTATTCGGCCTTGCGCATTTTAGCTACGGAGTCAGTTGGGTTGCTCTGATCATCTTCGGCATCGTACTGGGACGGCTTTATCAGATACGGCAGAGCATTATTCCCGTAATCATGGTGCACTTCATGTTCAATGGAATGAATATCGTAATGCTTGGGCTTTCGCTCATGCTACCCATCCCAGTTGAGAAGTAATGACCATCGATTTCGTTGAGCGATTTCTCAATTTGCCTACAGTTCAAAAAATACGTGGGAACTCAAATCGCAAGCAAGAATCCATCTGTTGCTGAGAAAGCAGCGATTGGGTGCTATGTTGCGATCACTGACAATGATGGCATAGCTAGATTGACTGATGTTCCGCTCAATCGACCGCTCGAATTTTCTACCTACCACAAAGACTATGTCGTTCGGGATAAACCCAAGTTACCTACTCGAGGAACCAAGTGTCAGTGTAACTCTCTAGACCCCCAAAGAAAAACAGTACATATCGCGAGACCGTAAAAGCCAACGGCCAACACAAGGTCGATAGGATGGCCGATCCATACATCATTTGATAGTTCGTTAGGGCTTCCCCTAACCACAGTTCAACCATAGTCCTACCGATAGAGTAAGGCCCGCTTGCAATTACTCTCAAGAGCTAACCTCGAACTCGAAAATTGTCGCGAAAAGCTAGAGTTTCAAAGGTTTTCACCGAAAAGTCTCCAAGGGTCGTGTAACCATCCTGCACTAATAAACGGGCTAAAGCCCCAATTCAGTGCTTGATTTGCCCATGCCCGCTAGGCTTGGCTAAGTAAACGACCGGAGCTTTGCCCCTAAAACAGAAAACGTACGACTACAAAACTTGCACGTCGTGCTATCCGGAAAATCCACAAAATTTTTCGGCCGCTCGGGAATATTCCTCTGGCAAGCCCGTTTACCAATTGTCGGCCGACGATTGCTGCGATGGTCGTATTCATTTTCGGGAATCTATGCCTTAGGCCTCCTATTCAGGAGACTGGTAGAAAGAACCATTACATCAAACTCAGGAGAGTATAAAAAATGCATAAGCGTCCAGAAAACAACGTCCCTAATTCTTTAACCACATCGTCTCTCGGACCTGTCGTTTTCATACACCGACAGCCATCGGCGGGCTCGATTCTGTTGATCGTTTTCCTGGGGGGACTGGCCGCGTTTTTTTTATGCGGCGCGATCTCGTTGCTGCGTCAAGATGTGTCAATAGCCGCGATTTTCGGCATGTTCGGTTTGGTCCTTGCTCTGATCACCGCTGTGACCATTTGGTCTCGTGTTGCTCGAAGAAACGATTGTTACATCTTGCATGAGGAGGGCTTGAGAATTTGCAAGTCGGGTCAGGAAACGATCGTGCGGTGGGAAGAAATCGCAAACATCAAGCGAGGAGAAATCAACCGCGGAAATGTTGCCTCCGTAGATAGATCCCCTTTCCTGATTCTACAGACCAAACGCGGGCAAAAGCTTAACGTGGGAGGAGCCTGGAGTAGCGTGAATGGAAATGTGATTGAGAAAGGCAATGAGCTAGTGCGAGCTATTGAGGAACGTACATTCTCGAATCGTTGGAGACGTTGTATCGCTGACCTTGAGCGAGGTGCAATCGTGGACTTTGGAAAGCTGCGGGCGACTCGTAAGGGTCTTACCATCAGAAGCAAGGAGTATGCCTGGACTGATGTGGAGAGGATATCTGAACACATTACACTGATAAACGGTGCGGGGGCAACGGAAGTGGAGTTCTATATCAGAGGAAAGCGAGGGCCAATTCAACGATTGCAATTGTTGCAAATTGTGGACTACACGATCCTACGCGAGTTGCACGCAAACATGGCTCGCACTGGCGGGATAGAGACCATCAATGCCCAGGTAGCAAACCTTGCGGTCTAGATTGGCGTCGGCTTGTCCGGTGGGTTTGTGTTTTCAACAACCTGGTTCTCTCGCCAAATTCGATGCCATCAAAAGACAAATCTGTAGTACTACAGATTTGTTGAACTTGGAAAGCAGCGTCCCGAGCGACAGCCAGGTAACGTTTGCTCAACGAATCGCCTACTGAATCACTAATGCCCCCGCAAGGACTCGAACCTTGGACCCGGTGATTAAGAGTCACCTGCTCTACCAACTGAGCTACAAGGGCGGGCTGGGTGCGTTTCGCAAAGATTCGCACGCCACGCTGCGTATGTTAGCCTCCTTGGCCGGTGTTGCAAGTGCAAGTCGATTTCCTCGCACCCCCTTCTCTGCAAAAGTTTTGACTTTGCAATCCGGTTTTCGTAAAATCATCAGCCCGAAAGGTCGGCAGGAGCCTCGCACTCCCTTGGAATATTCTGGCTGAATCTTGTCGAAGAGTCGCACCCGGCAGGTGCGACCCACCCCTTCGGCAGGTGCGACCCAGTTGCTCGCCCCCGTCGGAGCCACCGCATGACACCCGCAATAGCGGAAAAGACTCAATTCTTGTGGGTTCGGTCGAGAATTTCACGAAACATCTGTTGACCGACTAGACCAAAATTGCCGATACTTTAAGTTAGGTAGTCTGGTCGGTACTCCACCGGCTGGGTAATTCGTCCCACATACGATCTGACAAGTCGGCTGGAGGAGTTCATTTATTCAAATCGAAAGGGTCCCAACAATCGAACGCATTCAAACGAGGATCAATAATCAGATCCGCATCTCTCCTATCCGTGTAATTGGTCCTGACGGCACTCAGTATGGTGTCATCCCGACCGACGAGGCTCTCAATCGCGCTCGCGACGCTGGTCTGGATCTCGTTGAGGTTGCGCCCAACGAAAAGCCTCCTGTCTGCCGAATCATGGACTTCGGCAAGTACAAGTACGAGAAAAGCAAGAAGTCCGGGCAACGAACCCACCAAACGAAAACCAAAGAAATTCGACTTCGGCCAAAGACCGGCGAACACGATATCGGAACCAAAGTTCGTCAAGCAATCGGTTTCCTAAAAGACAAAGACAAAGTTCAGGTTTCAGTTATTTTCCGCGGTCGTGAAATGGCTCACGTCGACGAAGGCAGACGGGTCATGGAAAACGTTTTGCAGGAATTGGCTGAGTTCTCCAAATTGGAACAACCGCCGTTGCAACAAGGCAAACGGATGATCGCCACCGTCGCGCCAAAGTAATACCCTAGCTCTCTCCCTCTCAACCGCCCATTCCATTGGGACCCAAAGACGACATCGTATGCGGATCGTTCGATTTTCTCGCCCTGACCAGTCGGTTGGCTGGGGGCTTTCGTTGGCAGCAGGCATCCAAGATCTCTCCCTTGCCGACCCAACGCTTCCCACCTCAACCAACGACTTGATCGCAAATTGGGCCAACTGGAAATCGCATGTTGAGAGACTTTCGGAAAGCACGGCACTCAGCGATCAATCGCTGACGCTCCTTTGTCCACTGAATCAGCCCAAGAAAATACTTTGCATCGGCCTCAATTACCGAGACCATGCCATCGAGACCAAGTCTCCGATCCCCAAGGAGCCCATTGTTTTCTGCAAAATGCCGACGGCCATGATCGGTCCGAACGAACCGATCTTGTTGCCCAAGGTCAGTATGCAAATCGACTATGAAGCCGAAATGGTCTTGATTATTGGCAAGAATCTGAAGAACGCCGACGAGCAACAATCGCTTGACGGCATTTTCGGTTACGCAGTGGGGCATGATGTATCGGCTCGCGATTGGCAAAAAGACAAACCGGGCAAGCAATGGTTCCTTGGCAAGTCATTCGATTCCTTCGCACCGCTCGGGCCAGAGATCGTGACGGCGGACTCGATTCTCGATCCCAACCATTTGGCGATACGATGTTCTGTCAATGGCGAGATGTTGCAGGACTCGAATACCAGCGAGCTCATTTTTAAGCCCGTTGAGTTAGTGTCGTACATTTCCCAGGTCATGACGTTGCAGCCTGGGGATGTGATCTACACCGGTACGCCGGCTGGAGTGGGCGTCGCTAGGGAACCGAATCGTTTTCTGAAGGACGGTGACATTGTGGAAATCGAAATCGAAAGCTTGGGGATTTTAAGGAATCCTTGTATTCAGGAACGGTAGATACATAGAATCCTGCTGTCTTTCCAAGATTTCCGGCTACTTCAGCAGTTTCAATGCGTTATTATTGAAACGGAACATTACCCACACGATATTCGGCCTTTGACTTTCTCATGGACACCTCTCGTTTCGACGCTACTTTTGAAAAAACTTCGAAGACACCGCTGGCAGATGCGCTAGCGATCCTCTGTCTTCGTGTGATTTTCATCACGGTTGCAGCAGGGGTTGGTGCCATTTGGGCGCGATCGCCTGATCTGCAGTCTCTCGGCCCGCTGATGCCCTATTTGATTTTTAGCGGGGTTCTTTTGGCTGCGTTCGGGGTGGTTGCCGCGGACATGCTGCTGCCGCGAAAGCGAATCGAAGTCATTTCGGCAGTGTATTTTGGATTGTTGGTGGGAGTTTTGCTTTCGTATCTTCTGACGATTGCGATGGACCCGATGTTGGAAAACCACCGATTCAAGTCGTACATTTCGCTCGCAACCATGACGATCTTTTGTTACACGTGCATCAGCCTGTTGTTGCAAACCAAGGACGATTTCCGATTTGTTATTCCTTACGTGGAATTCTCTCGTGATCTCAAAGGGATGAAGCCGCTGATTCTCGACACCAGTAGCATTATCGATGGCCGATTGGCGGAGTTGGTTGACACCGGAATTTTGGATAGTCAATTGGTGATGCCTCGATTCGTTTTGCTTGAGCTTCAAACGATTGCTGATAGTTCGGACAAGCTACGCAGGGTTCGAGGACGTCGAGGCTTGGACATTTTGAATCGCTTGCGAACAAGCGAACGAATGGACTTCATGATGTACGACCGCGAACTACCGGAGTTTGCCGGTCAACCTGTGGATATGAAGCTCGTGCTTCTGGCCAAGCACATGGATGGCAAGCTCGTCACTGGCGACTTCAATTTGAACAAGGTTGCGAAACTGCACAACGTCGAAGTGATCGATTTGAACCAAGTGGCCAGCGCGTTGCGGCCGCAATTCTTGCCTGGTGAGGGATTCCAGGTTCGCGTGGTAAAGACGGGTGAAGGCCAGGACCAAGGCATTGGTTACTTGGACGACGGCACGATGGTCGTGATCGAAGGCGGACGCGACCGCGTGAACCAAACGATTGGAGTCTTGGTCACCAGCACGCTTCAAACGCAAGCGGGGCGTATGATCTTTACCAAGTACGATGGCCCAGAAGTGCGTTCTTAGGCGAGTGGCGTAAAGAAGATACCGTAGCTGGATTCGCCAGAATTCAGTGTGTTCTGAATTCTGGCGAATCCAGCTACGATTCGAGGGTAAGTCGAATACGGCAGCTATTGTTTTCATTCGCCGCTGCGTTGGAGGCGATAAAACGTTTTCGAGTACGCCTACGGCTGACTGTTAAACAAGTACGGACAATCAAGTAAACAAGTACGGACAATCAAGTAAACAAGTACTGACAACCAAGTAAACAAGGACTGAAAATCAAGAATTCGCAGCGAGTATACGGAGTGCTCCAATAACAAGGCCTCGACTTTGTCCCTGCACAACGGCGATCTCTCTTAAGTGGCCCATTTGTTCGAATCCAAGACTCTCATTGATTCGTCGAGTTGCGTCGTTGTGATCGAAATACAGGCTTAGCAAGGTTGTAATGCCAAGCCGAGGGCATTGCTCTATTACCCATTGTTTGAGGCGACGCCCAAGTCCTCGGCGTTGGTAAGCCGATGCAATGTACAGACTGACCTCAGCAGTTGCATCGTAGGCTGGCCGGCCGGCGTAGAACGAAGACAAGTACACGGTCGCTACGACCTGATCGTCCATTTCGGCTACCCAGATCGGTCGTTTGGTACTACTGAATTTACGAAACCATTCAATGCGGTCCGTGACCGAGATTGGAGTCGTGTCCGCAGTAGACCACCCGCCAGGTATGGACTGGTTGTAGATATCGACGATTGCGGGCAAGTCCGCTTCGGTCGCCAACCGAATGTTGAGATCCATTTGTTTGCTGTCGAATAAGGTCCAAATAAACTGCTGGTGTTGGATGTCATCATAATTGATGCGAGCGAATTTGATTATCGGCTGCTCCCCATTTTCCGAGACTGACTCACCAAGCGATTTTACAGCACTTGAATTACTGGAGTCCGCTGGGGTGAACTCCACCCAGCGAGAGGGCCGAAACACTATGGATTTCCGCAATCGCAAGGATGGCGGCCGGATCCCGTCTGACGCATTGAGTGCCATGGTAAAACAGTAGCTTGGGACCATTGTCCCGAGCAAACCAAGGAATATATCAAACGGACGGGACAAAGGTCCCATCCTACGCGTCTGGATACCAAAAGCAGCCGGTGCCACTATCAGAAACGCTGTGTTTGATCATAATGAGGGCCCTACCTCGGCGATTTCCCACCCCTCCCTGATCACAACGAAGGCGAACGACCATGCACGACTCGAGCTCTCCCTCCACCCATTCAAGACGGTCGGCAATAAAACTTGGAGCTGCAGGCGCAGTCGCTGTAGCGGGCGCCCTTCGGCCTGATTTCTTAGCTTACTCACAAGAGGCGAAAGCCACCGTATCCTCAGCTACTCAAGCCGCAAAGCTTTTCGTTGAGACGCTTACCGCCGAACAAAAGCAAATTGCTGTCCTCGAGTTTCAAGACAAGAAGCGTACGGAATGGCATTTCATTCCGATGGATACTCGAAAGGGGCTGCCGCTCCGCGACATGAACGAATCGCAACGAACTGCGGCCATCGCAATTCTCAAGCAAGTCCTCAGTCCTGCCGGCTATCAACGGACCGTCGAGATCATGGACTATGAAGCGATCCTGTTGGAGCTCGAGGGACCTACACAAGCCAAGCGAAGAGACTACACCAAGTACTACTTCACCCTCTATGGCCAGCCTAGCGAAAGCGGTGCCTGGGGGTTGAGCGTAGAGGGGCACCACCTGTCCATTAACTTTACCTTCGAAAAGGGAGCGATCGTCGATTCGACGCCCCAGTTTTTCGGCGTCAATCCGGCTGGCTTGCGAAAAGATTTCAAGACGCCGGATATTACCAAAGCTGGTGGCACGGTCGAGTTTAAGAAAGGGAAACGATTGCTGGCAAGCGAAGAAGACGCCGGATTTGAGCTGCTCAAGAGTTTAAATGAAAAGCAATTGGGTCAGGCCATTTACGACAAAGAATGCCCAGACGACATTCAATGGGCGGGAGAACCTCAGCCCCAATTGGCCGCGAAGGTAGGTATCGCAGCCAAAGAGCTCGACGTCGCACAACAAAAAAAGCTTATGGCCATTCTCGATGCATTCAATTCCAACATGACTGCAGATGTGATTAAGCAGCGAATGGACTTGATCAAGGCGGCTGGCGTCGATCAAATCTACTTCGGCTGGGCTGGCGAGACGAAATTGGAAGGACAACACTTCTTCCGAATTCAGGGGCCAACTTTCATCCTCGAACTATGCAACTTCCAAAAAGATCCGGAAGGAAACATCGCCAACCATATCCATTCGATCTGGCGAGACATGACCGGAGACTTTAACTTGCCAATCGCGTCCAAGTGATTCTCCAAGACCTCGAGTCTAGGACGAACCGTGTAACCTTTCGCATCTAGGCTGTGAATTTTGGATGCTGTAGAAAAGTAGCAGGCACACTCCGTGTGCCGCAGCCTCAAAAACCTTTGGTTTTTGAGGCTGCGGACGGCACATGGAATGTGCCTGCTACCATAAATCACTGCCAAATCGCGAAGCATTGAGCCACCATGATCAACACCCTGTTCCTCCCAGAACTTCGAGAGATGCTTGCCGACAAGCTTTCCGATGAGCTGCGCGAGTTTTGCGTGGCGTTGCACCCAGCGCGAACAGCTGAGTTCATGGAAGGTCTGGAAAACTCCGAGACCTGGGAAGTGCTCCAACATGCCGACCCAGGATTGCAGGCAGAAATCTTTCAGTACTTTGAGTGGGATCGGCAAGTCGAACTGCTGGCTACTCAAGACGACAAGCAAGTCGCTGTGCTGGTCACCCACTTGCCGGCCGACGACGCCGTCGATTTGCTGCATGAAGTAGACACCGCACGGGTTGACCAGATATTGGCCCTCGTTCCGGCTACCGATCGACGGGATATTCGCCGACTGCAAACCTTCGCCGAGGGAACAGCAGGGGCAATGATGACGACCGAGGCAGCTTGTCTGTCCGAGTCGCTCACTTTACGGCAAGCGCTCGATCAACTCAGCCGTCAGGCCGAACGGCTGGAGATGATCTACTACATCTACGTAACCGACGACACCAATCATCTACGCGGTGTCGTGAGCACGCGAGCCCTCGTATCGGCGATAGGTCGTCCCGAGACGAAACTTGTCGACCTCATGAAGACGGACTTGGTTACGGCCAACGTGCAGGACGACCAAGAACAAGTGGCCCAGAAAGTAGCATTCTATAACTTACTAGCGATCCCAGTCGTCGACGACCAACGCCATATGCTTGGGATCATTACGCATGACGACGTGATCGACGTGGTCCGAGCGGAGGCAACCGAGGACGTGCAACGTATCGCGGCAGTCGAGCCGCTCAAGGACTCGTACATGCGCACGCCGCTCACCACACTTTCGTGGAAGCGTGGCATCTGGCTAACTATTTTGTTTTTTGC
>CANHVO010000272.1 GCA_947463915.1 Planctomycetaceae bacterium | reverse complement strand
CTTGCGTCTAATCAGGCGACAAGGACAACTTCTATTGCAAATCGCTTCACGCTAAATGGTAACCGAAGTTGTTTCATCGTCTTCTTCTTTAGTCTTTTATTAAATGTTTATCTTTGCGAGCCAATTCGAGCCGATATCGTTTGGACCATTGGCACAGTGGTCGTCCAGAAATCAAACCTTCGGACTGATCAGCCCAACTTGATATCGGTACCCGTATTTGCTTCCAGCGTGCAAAGTTTCAAGCTGTCCGGCTACAATTTTTCTTTCGAAGTCGGCAGCGACAATGTGGGAGGAGCCAATTCGGTAATGCCTCATGGGATCGCGTTCACTGCGGTCAATCCAAATCATATTGGGGCAAGCAATTCGGCTCTCACTGCCGGTTGGAATTTGGATACGAATCCTTTCCCAACGCAGATGCAACGGCAAGGTACCGATCTCGTTGTCGCTTCGAACATTCCAAATTTCTTCAACGAAATCGAGTTCATGGGCTCCCCGAAGCACATCTTTTCATTCGAATTTACGGTTCCCGGCACCATTGCCGTTGGAACTGTCGTTCCGATAAATTGGGCGCCTTCGTTGGATGACCCTGCGTTTGCGGACGACCTCTTGAATGAACACAGTTACAATTCACCTACCAGTCGACCATTCGTTTTGAACAACGGGGCACTCATCGTTGCTGTGCCTGAATCATCTTCCATCGTTCTTATACTAGCCGGTTTCGTTACGGCATTGACGCGTCGAGCGATGATTAGGCTGAGAGCCAACCAGCGAAAGTGCTGATTCTCGCCAACCGTACACAATAGTTTCTTTGGGGCGGTCGCATTTTGTTATGCCTGCCGCTCTCAATCTATCAAAGTGATTCTATCATGCCCCAACTCTTTCTGTACAATCGCGTGCGAGTACGCGCCAATCGCGACGTTTCTACCCAAGACCTTCCGAATAGAAGAAGGTCCAAATCGTTCAAGAGAAAGCATAGGCGACTTAGATTTCTATTGATAGAAACACTTGAACGGAGAGATGCTCCGGGTGCTATGTTACCTGTATCACTTGAAAGTTTGCTCGTAGCATTTCAAGTCAAACCCGAGATGCCTAATGACGAAACGCGATCGCGGATCCGTCAAAAAAATGGCGTTTCCCATTCGACATCAGGTCCGCAAATAAATCGCAATGCAAGCTCCCAATACTTAAATTCACTTCTTTTTCAATCCTCTCAAACAAAACCACTGCACGATCTCGCGCATGCACTAAATAGCACTGTCTCCAAGGATAAAGACTTACATCTAGGTTTTTCGAATCAGCACGCAATGTCAAGTCAGTTCTTGACCAGCAACCCGTCGGGCGAAATGAAGCCGATTGATTCGTACTTCTCAAAACACCCCCTTGCCTCTTCTGCCGATTCAACGAAGCCATCGATTCGGGACAACGCTCGCATCGATCCAATCACTTTGGGGGGAACCGGAAACAGTTCTCAAGGTGGCAGCTGGGGCGGTGGAGGATGCCCAGCTCTACCGCAGAATAACCCAACTTCTCTCAATGGCCTGCCGATGCCGCCAAGCATGCCGTCAGCCAGTCTCCACGATGGCGGAGGAGGTGGAGTTGAATCTGGCAGCGAGGGTCAAGGGCAGGCGAAGCCTCCGACCGCTCCGCAAAACGGGACAGCCAAAACCAATCCAGCTCAATCCGTCGCGGCCAGCCCATCGACCGATTCTGATCCGTCGTTGCCGTCTATCTCGAAGACTACCGAAACCGCCAAAGCTGTTTCGACGCCCGCGTCAATCGTTGCTAACCCGTTCTCTTTGCATCAAATCCCTACGCACCAAACAGGCGGTAGTTTTGCTCCAGTGATTTCATTGGCTGAAAAGATGCCAACCCAAGGGACAAGCCGAATCTATGTTGAGGGACGGTTCAACCATCTAGGAAATGTGAATTCGATCAACGGCGAGCCCTTCGCAAATCCGCAAATCGAAATTCTTCTTTTACCTCCAGATAATGGCGGCGGCTCAACCACGATTCGATCACTCGGGATCCTTCAAAGCAAACCACATGCAGTGCCCCCCGATCCGACTGGCACATTTGCCGGATTGATCAACGGCGAACTCCTTCCAGATGCCAACTTGTATGCCCGAATCGTTGGCACAAATTCATTTGACTACGTCTCCGCCCCGTTCTTGTATACGTCAAGCTCTGATAGCGATGCCGACGGTGTTCCGGATCGTCTCGAGTCGACACCGCTTCACTCGGACAGCAATCAGGACAATGTACCTGACCGTCATCAAGCCGATGCCCTCTCCCTTTTGGAACCAAGGTACGGTGAATGGCTCTCGCTATCGACCCATTCGGGCACCTTCAAAAATGCTCGAACATTTCTACCTAATACTTCTGCCGACAAATCAAAATTGCCTTACGGTTTGATCGGCTTCGAATTGCAAAACGTTCCCATCGGAGGCACTGCTACCGTTCAGCTTCGATTGCCAACCGATTCGCCAGCCAACCGATATTGGAAAATGGACGCCGCAACCAATTCGTTGGTGGACTTCTCGTTTGATGGCACAACTGGGGCGAGGCTGGAGTCGGGTGTCTTTCATTTGTACTTGCAAGACGGAGGACGGGGAGATGCTGACGGAATGGCAAACGGCCGCATCGTCGATCCCGGTGGACCGGGCACTGCTCCCTTCAACATGTTTTCTATTCTTGAATCCAACTGGACTTTCCAACAAAGCGGCGGTTCATCTGGCGGCCAAGCAACATGGTCCAACCAACGAATCACTGAAGGCGATTCTTTCGTTTCCACTCTTTCCACCAGTTGGACCGTCCCAGCAACTGCAAATGCCTTGCAGTTTGAATTTAGCCTCTTGTTCGATCGAGATGCAGCGCAAGTCAACGATGCCCTGGAGTTCGGCTTCATCGACTCTCTTGGCAACTCAATCGTGCCAACTTTCGCCGCCGGTCGCGATAGTTTCTTGAATCTAACCGAAGGACAAACACCTACTTTCGGAAACTCGACGTCACTAACCACTTCGATGGTGGGTCAGGAGCTTCGCGGAAATGTGTCGCTGGCTTTAGATACGATCCCAGCAGGTACAACAGGGACTCTTTTCGTACGATTGGTCAACAACGACAACTCCGCCAACAACGATAATAAAACCTTCGCTCGTCTCTACTTTCAAAACAATGCTCCATTTGCAGCAAACGATGGCTATTCGACTTCCGAGGACACAACGCTTAATGTCTTAACACCGGGAATTCTCGGCAATGACTCAGACCCGAACGCGGATGCCATCCAGGCAGTCGTCGCAACTCAGCCCGGGTTCGGAACCGTTTCCCTTCAGCCCGACGGCGGTTTTGTCTATGTTCCTAACGCAAATTACGCTGGTAACGACTCGTTTACGTATGTCGCTAGTGATGGATTTCTCCAATCCGCCTTGGCGACTGTTTTGATTTCAGTGACACCAGTCAATGATGCACCGGTGGCGGTCGATGACAACTACTCAGTGCGATTCGACCAGTCTCTCGAAATTTCAAACACAAATGGCATCCTCCAAAACGATTACGATATCGACAGCGGTACTCTATCCGCGATTCAATTGGTCGGTAGCAATCAAGGTCCAACCAACGGAACGGTCACCGTTCAAGCGAATGGTTCGTTCACGTACACACCTAACACAGGTTTCAGAGGAAACGACTATTTCACGTATCGAGCATATGATGGCGTCTCATTTTCGCAACCAGTCAAAGTGAATTTGCGGATATCGCCAACCATTGTTGGTGCATTTGCTGATTCAACACAATGGAGCAACAACTTTACTTACGCTTTACTTGGCTATCCATTACTCGGCAACAGCAAGAATTTGCCTTGGTTTAACCTGAATCAGCTTCGCGTCCAATTCTCCGAGCCAATCCCCACCATCCATCCTACCGATATCGTCTTGTCCGGATCGCCCACACTAGCGATTGACTACAACACGGGCCTTACGCTCGCTCGTCCAGATTCAAGAACGTTGGAACTTACCCTTCGCTCTGGATTGGTGTTCACTAGCGACAAGCTGCAACTGACGCTGCTTGACACGATTCGTGATGCTCAAGGGAGTCTCATCGATGGCAATGGTGACGGCAAACCAGGCGATCCCTACAATCTGCCACTAACCGTTGTGCGAGGTGATGTGAACAGTTCTGGAACTATCCTCTCAAGCGATGTCACACTGGTTACACGCGCCCAATCGGGAATCGGAACCTACAATCCCCTCATGGACGTGAATGGGAGCGCGTCGATCTTGAGCAACGACGTCACCCTCGTCACACGCAATCAATCCGGTTTGACGACCGCGGACGCGTCCCTTAGTTCCTTGCTCTCGCCACCACTCATCAGCAACCCCACTTCGTCAAGCAAATTTTTCGTGCCTGATTCGGTAGATGCTGCCGCGTATCGTTATTCAAACGATGGCAGTTCCAAACGTTACTTGCCAACATCAACAGTGGGCAGCGTTCGGGGGGCGGCAATGAACGCGGCGGGCGATAAACTATGGCTCGTCGATGCATCCGATAACGTTACGGTTTTTGAGCCGGAGACAGGAGTCGCATTGGGGAGCTGGCTCGCGAATGGCGGCGGCTCAAGCGAAGGGCTCGCCGTTTGGGGGAATGATGTTTGGACTGTAAGCCCGGGCACAGACCGCGTTTATCGATTCAAAGATGGCGCTCGCACGTTTTCTGGCTCTTTGGCTGCATCTTCGTCGTTCGCTTTGGACCCAACGAACACACAACCCACCGGTATCGTTACCAACGGAACTCGTTTCTGGGTTTCAGACTCGAACGCAGATCGGATTTTCATTTACGGCGTGGATGGTTCGTCTTTGGGCTCTTGGCCTCTCGATCCGATGAATAGCAATGCAACTGGCGTAACCTTGAACCCGGCAGGTGGCTCAGATCTCTGGACTGTCGACAAGGGAACTCGGAAGATTTATACGTACTCTGGAGGTGTGAATTGGCTCTCACCATCGCAATCCCAAGCTGCTACGACAACGTACAGTCTCAGCACAGACAATGCGGATCCGGAAGATATTGCCGATCCACCCACCATACGCTGGATCGGTGCGGCTGGCGGCAACTGGAACGCGGCTAGCAATTGGAGCCCAGCCCGTGTCCCCAATATTGACGATGACGTCCTTATCGACGTTCCCAGCGGCGACTTCAATATCGACATCACCGGCCAAGCGTACGTGAGAAGCCTTATTGCACTCGATCCGATACGTATTTTGTCAGGTGGTGTCTTAAACGCTGCAACATCGAGCGAACTCACACGACTTGGCCTCGACGAAGGCGGAGCCCTCGAAGGTAGTGGTAATGTATCCATCAGAAATTTGTTTGTGTGGAATGGCGGTACCTTGCGAGGGACCGGCAAGCTCGAAATCGCCTCGACCGCAACGAGCGAGATCGTTGGAACGGGCGTAAAAAACCTAAACCAACCGTTCGTGAACCGTGGCCGCGTCAATGCCTCGAGCCATATTCTCTTGGGAGTTAACGCCAGTTTCCAAAACGAGGCAACTGGTGACTTCAGAGTTGAAAATGATATCGATATCAGTTTCGGAGGTTTCAATCGAGCGTTGCTTCCAAGAACATTTAGCAATTCAGGTATCCTTCGCAAGCCGAGTGGCCAAGGTGACTCGGCATTGCATCTCGCGATTTCCAATCATGCGAGTGGTTCGGTATTTGTCGACTCGGGAACCATGACCATCAATGCGGGCTTGTCCAATGCCGGATCGGTCTCCATCGCCGCATCCGCCCAATTGGTTACGTTTTCCACGCAAACCGCACCCTCCATTGCTACGATTGGCTACCAACAAACTGGCGGTACTGTGAGGCTGAATGGCGGGAGCATCGCAGCACCAGCCGATCTCATGAACGGCATTCAACTGGCGGGTGGGCAACTTTCCGGAACTGGCAGCCTCGTTGGTAAGGTATCCAACGGAGGACAAATCCAAATAGGCAATACCATCGGCGCTTTGAACGTGGTCGGCACCTATACTCAAACCGCATCAGGGCTTCTCTCTTTGGACTGGCGTTCTGATCAACCCAATACTGGTTACGATCAACTTAGGGTCGCCGGAACCATTTCGCTCAACGGAACTGTTGCCATCAATCGAACAGGTGTACCGACCGCTGCCAACGAAATTGTTTTCATCGACAACGATGGCATCGAGGGAATTGCAGGAACTTTTTCAAACCTTCCGAACAACGAAACCGTAACGCTCGATGGCCGAAACTACCGCGTCAATTATGCAGGTAATGGGAGCGATAGCAACGATTTAACTCTGACGTTTGATGCACCCATGCTCTCTATCCGAAACTTACGGCAGCCTGAGTCGCAATCCGATTTCCAGTTCACGGTATCGCTAAACCGACCAACGACTGACACTGTTACCGTCAATTATTTTACTAGCAACGACTCGGCAGTAGAGCCGTCAGATTATCGAAGCCAAAACGGGACTCTTGTTTTCGCTCCAGGCCAAACAACACAAACCCTCTCCGTTCAAGTCATCAACGATTCCATCGCGGAATCCATGGAACGCTTTCGAGTGACTTTGACGCAACCCACATTCGCGGGAATCGCTCAGGCCACTGCAAAAGGTACGATACTCGATGACGATAGTGGGCCAATCACGCGTGACAATCTTGGGACCGAATTCTGGCTGGCCTTCCCGACTAACTTGGGTGACGGTGCTAATTTTGCCGGACCGAAAAACCTGTACCTGCACATCTCATCTCCGCATAGCACCACGGGAACAGTATCCATACCAGGCCTCAATTTCAGCCAACCCTTTACCGTCCAAGCGAATCAGACCACGACTGTAAACATCCCGACCGCAGCCGATCCCAGAGGAGCCAACGGCGTCATTAACGATCTCGGCATCCATGTCGTAAGCAACCAGGAAGTCGCCGTTTACGCCCTCAACCAAATCCAGCAAACCACCGATGCCTTTACGGGGCTCCCTCTCGATATCTTAGATACCGAGTACATCGTACTTGGATGGAAAAACAACATTGATGCATACTTTGCACGTTCTCAAGTGAATTTCGTTGCTACCGAAAACAACACAACGGTGCGAATCACTCCAGCCGCTCCAACACTGGGGCGACAAGCTGGAGTGCCCTACACGGTCACGCTCAACGCAGGCCAATCGTATCAGCTCCAAGCACAAGGAATCCCGCTCGATCTATCAGGTACACGCCTTTCATCCAATGAGCCCATCGCGGTCTTTGGTGGCCACTCCTGCGCAAACATCCCGACCGATGTACCGCTTTGCGATTATGTGGTGGAGCAGATACCACCAACATCCACCTGGGGCACAAATTTCTATACCGTCCCACTTGCAACTCGGCGCGTTGGGGACACCGTTCGCGTCATGGCATCGCAGGACGCAACCTCCATCAGCATCAACGGCACTGTCGTACGAATTATCAATCAAGGCGAAGTCTACGAAACGCTCCTCTCGCAAGCATCTCGAATCAAAACAAATCGGCCGGTGTTGGTCGCTCAATACGCAAACGGACAAGGGTTTGACAACACAAACGCCGATCCATTCATGATGCTCATCCCTCCGTCGGAGCAATTCCTGCCAAGCTACACCGTCAGCACACCCGCCGACAACTTTGCGATGAACTTCATGAACGTGGTAATCCCAACCGCCGCCGTCGCTTCTCTAAGGATGGACGGAACGGCAATCGCCGCCAACCTCTTTACCCCCATTCCGAATACCAAGCATTCCGCCGCACAACTTTCTGTTCCTGTTGGTTCACACTCCTTCAGTAGCGAAGTCCCTTTTGGTATCTATTCGTATGGCTTCAACGTCTACGACTCATACGGTTATCCCGGCGGTATGGCTTTGGCAGAAATCGCAAACGTAAAATCGCTGTTCTTGACCCCTGCCAAGGACGAATCCCAACTTGGTCTTGAACACACGGTGACAGCTTGGGCAACCGATCAAAACGGATCGCGATTAATTGGCGTTCGAATCGATTTTGAAGTTGCTGGCACACACTCGAAACTCGGTTACGCGTTCACCGATGGATCAGGACTCGCGACGTTTCACTACACCGGCATGAAACTTGGAACAGATCTCATCACGGCGTCGGTTGGGGACACGACTCAGTCTGCAAAGATGAAATGGATATCACCTTCGCCGACGATCGTGATCCAATCACCGTCGCAACTCAGCTCGCACCAAGCGAACTCGCCCGTCTTGATCACCGGTCGCGCTACTGCTGCTATACCGGTGGCTCGCATTGTTGCCGTTACGATAAACGGTTCGCCTGTCGATGCCCTCGATGCCGAAGGAAACTTCTTTGCACGCGTCGTCCCTCGAGTCGGGCAAACGACCTATTCCTTCACGGCGGTTGATTCCTACGGAGCATCCGCGACAGCCGACCTTTTGTTGGAAGGGCTCGATCCCAAGAAATCGTCCGACTTTCTCGCGACGCTGTCGGAACTGTCAAGCATCCAAGTATCCCATGGTGTGACGTCCTGGGATGAGAAGAGTAAAGTCCTCTACTCCGAAATCGACATCGCAAATCAAGGGCAATATCCAATCAAAACGCCCTTGGTCGTTGGAATATCGAACATCAGCAACCCGCGAGTTGTCCCACGCGACATCGACGGCTTCACGGCAGAGGGAACTCCCTATTATGACCTGAGTCGATTTGTATCCTCGAAAGCTCTCTCGCCCAACCAAAAATCAGATCGCGGCTTGCTCTCGTTCTTCAATCCAACTCGCTCCCCATTTACCTTCGAAACGACTCTGCTTGCCCAACTCAATCGCTCACCGCAGTTCACTTCAGCGCCCGTAACTTCGGTCTCTGCAGGAACCTCATATCGATACGCCATCCAAGTCGCGGATGCCGATGCGGATTCCGTCAGCCTGAAACTATTAACGGGTCCGAGTGGAATGATCCTAAGCGATGGTAGCCTGAATTGGAACCCGGCCCAAATCGACATCGGGATTCACAACATTGGCATTGCGGCTTCCGATGGACAAGGTGCAACGACCCGACAAATGTTTGCTCTGAACGTGACGGCTCCGACTCCCAATCGTTCTCCCATCTTCACTTCGATCCCAGTCGTCTCGGTACGTATCGGTGAAAACTACGAATACACCATAACAGCCAGCGATGCGGATGGCGATCTGGTTGACCTGACGGCAGACGGGATTTTGCCGGGCGGAATGACAATCTCGCCCGAAGTGAGCACTTCGACTGGAACGACGGCCAGACTAACGTGGACTCCCACGGCCGTTAATGCCGGCTTGAACATGGTTTCGCTGGTTGCCTCGGACAACAAACCCAATAGTCGTGGCCTACAGCAGTTCCAAGTGCAAGTGCTACCCGAGCTTGGAAATCGTGCTCCTGAGTTCACTTCAACACCGATTCTGCAAACGCTTTCGGGACAGCCATACCTCTATGCCGCTGTCGCTATCGATCCCGACCGCGACTTGCTCTCCTATCGCCTCACTACCGCGCCAGCAGGTATGAGCATCAGCACATCCTCTGGTCAAGTAGCGTGGAACCCATCCACTGCGAACGTTGGCCTCCATCCGATTGAAATCGAAGTATCCGATGGCAAAGGCCGGAAAGTGCTTCAGTCCTATGTCCTCGAAGTGCTCAGCGCAACGCCCGCGACCTTGAGCGGTAACGTTTTTTTTGACGTCGATGGCGATGGAACTCGCGCCCTTTCCGAGCCTCCCCTTTCCAATTGGACACTGTACCTCGATTCCAATCAAAACAACAGGCTTGACGTAGGCGAACGCTCGACCACATCAAATGCAACTGGAGACT
>CANHVO010000271.1 GCA_947463915.1 Planctomycetaceae bacterium | reverse complement strand
TGAAAAATCCAAGCCGTCGGTAACGGAAACTAAAAAAACGACCAAAAAGTCCAGCAACAAAAAGGCCGAAGCCAAGACCGTTGAAATGTTTCAGGCCATGGAAGAGGGAATTCTCACCGTTGATTTCATCGGAAAAGACGCCAAAGAAGCCAACTTGATTTTCAAAAACAAAGGCAACGAACCAATCAACGTAGTGCTTCCTCAAACCTTTGGTGCTGTCCCTGTCCTCGCTCAAGGAATGATGGGCGGCGGAGGCATGGGTGGAATGGGTGGCGGTGGAATGGGTGGCATGGGCGGTGGCGGCATGGGAGGTGGCGGCATGGGTGGCGGCCAGGGTATGGGCGGCGGCATGGGCGGCGGCGGAATGGGTGGAATGGGCGGCGGTGGAATGGGTGGCATGGGCGGCGGCGGAATGATGGGTGGCATGATGCGAATCGAAGCCGATACTCCTCGCAAAATGACGGTTGCGACGCTCTGCCTCAATCATGGAAAAGCGGACCCCAATCCTCGCATGAAATACAAAGTGGTTCGATTGGCCGAAGTAAACGATTCGCCTGTCATCGAAGAATTTTGCAAAGCACTCGCCGCTGGCAAAGTAACTCAAAACACAGCCCAAGCTGCAGCTTGGCACGTCGCCAACGGCCTGACCTGGGAAGAGCTGATTCGCAAGCCACGCGTGATCTCCGAGTACACTGGCGTCGAGATGTTCTTCTCCAAGTTCGAAATTCAAGCTGCAATTCGATTCACTTCTCTCGCCACAGAAGAAGCCGAACGAACAGCAAGCTACAAGAAGTACAACGTTAGCACCTCGAACGATTCTCGAGAAGAATCCATCGGCGATAAGCTAGCCAAGTAACACTTACGGCAGGGAAAACACTCCACAATTCGTAGCTGGACTCGCAGAATTGAGCATATTCTGAATTCTGGCGAATCCAGCTACGGCAGTTTTCTCATCACTTGCCTTAGTATCCCACGCGTGAGCGAGGGCCGAACCTAAAACGGAAAAGAAGCCTCGGTAATACCGAGGCTTTTTTCGTTTTACTTGGCTGGGCTACGCGAAATCGATCGCTAAGTGTAAATTCATAGCCTCGTCGCTTCCGTGCAACTTGAAAGGGTCTATCGGGCCAACAGCGAACCACCTTTCCACTATGCATTCCCATTTGCTAAGCATCGAACAATGAAAACGGACGAGTTACGCGAAAAATATCTGACGTTCTTCCAATCCAAAGGACATCATCGCCAAGCGAGCGACGTTTTGGTGCCAACATGGGACCCGTCGGTTCTTTTCACGCCCGCGGGAATGAACCAGTTCAAAGATCACTTTCTCGGCAAAGTCAAACTTGACTTCACCCGCGCAACGACTTGTCAAAAATGCCTACGTACCGGTGACATCGACAACGTGGGCCGAACGGCTTACCACCATACTTTTTTTGAGATGCTTGGCAATTTTAGTTTTGGCGACTATTTCAAAAACGAAGCGGTCGCTTGGGCATGGGAGTTCCTAACCGATAAGAAATGGTTGGGTATCGATCCCGCACGATTGACCGTTACCGTTTACAAGGACGACGACGAAGCGTTTAAGATTTGGAACGAAAAGATCGGTCTCCCAACAGCCCGAATCAGCCGTCTCGAAGAAGATGAAAACTTTTGGCCAGCGTCGGCACCGAGCCAAGGTCCAGATGGTGTTTGCGGTCCTTGCAGCGAAATCTATTACACTCTGGACTCCGGCAAGACAGTCGAAATATGGAATCTCGTTTTCACGCAATTCAATCGCGTTGGCAACCCACCGGACAACTTGCGTCCGCTGCCAAGCAAGAACATTGATACGGGAATGGGGATGGAACGCACTGCCAGCGTTCTTCAAAATGTTCCGACCAATTTCCACATCGATATCCTGATGCCGATTGTTCAAGCGGCTTCGGAGGTTTGCGGTGTTCCCTACGAATACGAAAGCGACAACGGCCGCCGGCTTCGGCGCATCACAGACCACGTTCGAGCATGCACGTTTGCGATCCATGAAAACGTATATCCAGGCCCAAAGAAAGCTCGTTACGTTATCAAGCGACTGCTGCGAAGAGCGGTGCTCGATGGACACCAAATGGGCTTGCGCGAGCCGTTCCTTAATCAACTTGTGCCTGTTGTTGCGGAAATGATGAAGTCGGTTTATCCAGAGCTTTCGCAAACCACCGAACGTGTCGCGCAAGTCATGCGCCGCGAAGAGTCGGATTTCTTTGCGACCATCGATTCCGGACTCGAGAGAATTGGACGCGTGTTTAACGACATGAGCACGTCCGGCAAAGTCATGGTGGATGGACAAGAGGCAGCCAGCCTTTACCAAACCTACGGCGTGCCGCCAGAAATGTTTCAGCAGATCGCGGCCGAAAAGAACTACACGTTCGATTGGGATGGCTATCGGGCAGCCATGGGCAAGCACGGCGAGATAAGCGGCGGTGGCGGTATGGAACTGTTCGAAACAGGTCCCATCGAATCGCTCAAAGAAGCTCTGCAGCACTGCGAATTTTTGGGTTATGAAAAAACACAAGCCGACGCATTGGTCAAAGGCATTATCGTCGGCAAACCAAAGTCCGATCATCTCGTCAGCTCGATCAAGTCGACGCAAGAAACCGACATGACTCGCATTGTTTTGGATCGCTCACCATTTTACGGCGAAAGCGGTGGTCAGCTTGGAGACTCGGGACAATTGGTCGGCCCCAACGGAACCTTCAACGTCACAGACACCCAACGCAGCGGTGATTTGATCATTCACTACGGAGCGGTGGTATCGGGTGAATTCAAAGAAGGGGACATGGTTTCCGCACAAGTCGACGAACTGCATCGCGATGCTATTCGCCGTGCTCACTCTGCGACCCACATTCTGCACCACTCTCTTCAAAAGACGGTTGGCAGCCATGCTCAACAGCAAGGTAGCAAGGTCGATGCAGATTGGTTGCGATTCGACTTCAGCAATCAAGAGCCGCTTACCGAAGAGCAACTCAAAACAGTCGAGTCTCTCTCCAACGAACGTATCAAAGACGCTGATCCAATCGATTGGAAACTTGTCTCGCTTGCAACGGCACGCGAAGCGGGAGCGATGATGTTGTTCGGTGAAAAATACCCTGACCCAGTTCGCATGGTCAGCATCGGCGAATTTTCCAAAGAGCTCTGCGGTGGTACGCACGCCAACCGAACCGATGAAATCGAAATGGTCGAGATTCTCGCTGAGGAAAGTGTGGCATCCGGCATTCGTCGCATCACGGCTCTCACGGGCAAGAAGGCTGTTGAGCATCGCAAGAAAGTCGAACAACTCGCGACTCAAGCCGCTTCGCTTCTCGGCTGCTCCATCGCGAATCTCGGTGACAAGACAATGGAACTGGTCACAGGAGTCCGCAAACTCAAGAAGCTAACGGGTGGATCCGGCAATGAAGCCATTCCGGACTTGATCGCCAAAGGAAACATTACGCCCTCGAGCGAAAAGTATTCGGTCACTCGAGCAGCTTTCAAACAGGCCACGCGAGCTGTCAACGCAGCGGCCGAAGAAGTTCCAAACCGAATCGAAGCCCTGTTGCTTGAGCAAACGCAATTGCATCAACAGCTGAAACAGCTTTCGGCAGGTGGCAGCACTTCGGTCGAAGATCTACTCAACCAAGCAGAGACCGTTTCCGGCACTCGGATGATCGTTTTGGAAACGCCGAATGCCAACATCGGCATGATGCGGAAGTGGATCGATCAAGTGCGTAAACAGTCCACTGAGCCTATTGCGATTTTGTTAGCGAACTGTGCGGATGACAAAGTCACGTTGATCGCTGGAATCAGTCCATCCCTGGTCGAGCGTGGCCTTAGCGCGGGCAAGTGGATCACGCCGGTTGCTGAAACCGTCGGCGGTGGCGGTGGCGGTAAGCCCGATCTCGCGCAAGCGGGCGGCAAGCTACCAGCGAAACTTCCAGAAGCCTTGCAACTGGCAAAAGCAACTTGGCTTAGTATGCTGGCGTAGTATGCTGACTTAGTAAACAAAAGTGGGTCACTCTTGCCGAAAGTGACCGACATGTGTTTTGCGGGAGGGGAGGCTCCTGCCGAGCTTAGGAGCAATAGCTCGGCAGGAGCCTCGCCCTACCGAAATAAGGGGAGCTCTAACAAATAGTTGACTTCGCCCTAACCCTCAGAGTAACTTCGCCACAACCAAATCAATCCCTTCCACTGCTTTTCTAGCGAGCCTCTCCATGTCGAATCCCTCCAACGGCCAAATCGCAAACGTTCTAAACGAAACTCGTTTATTCCCACCGAGCGAAGCGTTTGCCAAACAAGCCGTGATTGGTTCATTGAATTCCTACGAGGAGTTGTACAAAGAATCCATCTCCGACATTGAAGGCTTTTGGGCCAAACAGGCGAAAGAGCATCTGCACTGGTTCGAGCCATTTCACACGACACTCGAATGGAAAAATCCGCTCGCCAAATGGTTTATCGGTGGCAAAACCAACGTCTCGTACAACTGTCTCGACGCCCATGTGCTCGCCGGCAACGGTGATCGGGTCGCATTTCACTGGGAAGGCGAACCGGGTGATCGACGTACGATCACTTATGCCGAGATGCTAAAAGACGTTTGTCGTTTTGCCAATGCTTTAAAACAACTTGGCATTCAGAAAGGAGACCGCGTTAGTATCTATATGCCAATGGTCCCTGAGCTTGCTGTTGCCATGTTGGCTTGTGCCCGTATCGGCGCGATCCACTCCGTAATCTTTGGTGGTTTTAGCGCGGAAGCGATTTCGGACAGAAACAACGACGCGCAAGCCAAGTTGCTCATCACGGCCGACGGCGGCTGGCGACGTGGCAAAGCCCTTTCGCTCAAAGACACCGCCGACGAAGCGCTTGCAAAGAGCCCAACCGTTGAGAAGTGCATTGTCCTCAAGCGTATCGACAACGCCCCCAACATGACCCCCGGTCGCGATGTTTGGTGGCACGATCTCGTTGCGAATGCCTCCGAAGATTGCCCTGCTACCTCGATGGACAGCGAAGACTCGTTGTTTATCTTGTACACAAGCGGATCGACAGGAAAGCCGAAAGGCATTCGCCACACGACTGCGGGCTATAATTTGTATGCGAAACGAACCTTCGAATGGGTGTTCGATCATCGCGAGGGGGATGTGTTTTGGTGCACCGCGGACTGCGGCTGGATTACCGGTCACAGCTACATTGTTTACGGCCCCATGTCGGCTGGTGCAACTCAAGTCATGTATGAGGGAGCACCGAACTGGCCCCAAGAAGATCGGTTTTGGGAAATCATCGAACGCTATCGCGTCTCGATCCTTTACACAGCACCGACCGCCATTCGAACCTTCATCAAGTGGGGCGATCACCATGTCGACAAGCATGACCTCAGTTCGCTGCGATTGCTAGGAAGCGTCGGCGAAGGGATCAATCCAGAAGCGTGGATGTGGTACTACGAAAAGATCGGCGGGGGCCGTTGTCCAATCGTCGACACATGGTGGCAAACCGAAACGGGCGGCATCATGATGTCTCCGCTGCCTGGCGCGATCGCTTGCAAGCCAGGTTCGTGCACTCGCCCATTGCCAGGCATTGTCCCACGAGTATTGGGGCATTCGCTTGCCGACGTCGAAGCCAATCACGGTGGCATGCTTTGTATCGAAAAACCTTGGCCGGGTATGTTGCGAGGTATTTGGGGGGACGATGAACGCTATCAGCAACAATACTGGTCGCTGGTTCCCGGTATGTACCTGACGGGTGATAATGCTCGTCGGGACGACGACGGCTATTACTGGATCATGGGCCGTATCGACGACGTCATCAATGTGTCGGGGCACCGACTGAGCACGATCGAGGTTGAAAGCGCCTTGGTAAGCCACCCAGCGGTTGCCGAGGCCGCAGCAGTCGGACGTCCAGACGATATCAAGGGACAAGCCATCACCGTGTTTGTCACGCTCAAGAATCATGAGCCGACGGACGCTATGCGCGAGATGTTGAAGAAGCATGTGCGAAAAGAAATCGGCGCACTGGCGGTCCCAGACGATGTTCGCTTTACCTCGTCGCTTCCAAAGACGCGCAGCGGCAAGATCATGCGTCGTTTGTTGAGAGACATCGCGGCAGGCAAAGAGGGAACCGGCGACACGTCAACCCTCGAGGACTATACCGTCCTCGTCCGGTTGCGCAACGACGATGAGTCGTAAGCGACCCGAGGCTTGAAATCTACCGTAGCTGGATTCGCCAGAATTCAGAACAACCTGAATTCTGGCGAATCCAGCTACGAATTGTGGTGACGCACCGTTGCAGCGCTGTGAAGATTGGCATCTATGAAGTCAAGCCGATATATTTTCTCCCGATTGATCGCCCTTGCGTTATTGCTCCCATTGGCCCTGCTTGCCAATGCAATCCCGCGGCTGGTCCCGTTCTCCAATGATATCTACTTTAACACAAGTGCCGATGAAATCTCTTGGAGAGTTTCGCAGGAGGACTCCAACCGGCTTGACCTGCATTCAGGCAAGCAAACGCGAAGCAAGACGCTATTCGCAAGATCGAAACGCAATGAACGTAACGAACGCGTTGTTCTCAAAAGTAACGGATTCTACGAAGGTCCTGTAGTTCAAATCTACTCGGAGCATGAAGAACGATTGCTGCAGGAGCGACAACTTGGCCCCTTGTTTGGTGAGGGATTCTCGAGCTTAATCAATGGTCGGTACGTCGTCTCCGAGAATACCGATTACTTACTCGCACTCGATCTGGATGATATTAGCCGTATGCCTTTCCGGCTCAATACATCTAGTGGAGCAGACCTTTTCGTTCACCAAAGCAACCCTTTTTTCCGGACCATTACTGTGTTGGGACCGGATGCATATGCATCCAAAATGTTTGAGCTGTATGAGATCGCAAATCAAACGCTTGAGCTGCGAAAGCAATGGCTTATTTCAGCAAACGGACGTAGTTTTTCCAAATTCGGCGATAGCTTTTTCACCTTGAATTCAACGGAGACTCTGGTTGAGCAACGCAGTGCAATCGATGGAGAATTGAAAGCGACATTTCCCGTGCCGCCGGTCCATCCAAGTTTCGGTGCAACACCACCCTACTGGCATCTCGATGGGAATATCCTTCAGATGCATTCGAACGATTGCCAATTGAACTACGCATTTGATTTCGTGAATCAACGCGAACTTTATTCGCCTGCCGATTCGCCTACTACACCTCTGTTGGGATGGCCAGAGCATAAGCACAATTATTTTCGTCATTTGCGTTTCCGAGAACGCAATCAACTGACTATCTACCATCCAGAATCAGGAGATTTACAACAAGGTTTCAAAGTACCATCGTCATTTGAGTTTGGACAAGAACTAACGGATGGCCGTCTGGCATTGATTGGACGCGGAGAGGGAATCACGGTTCAAGTGCTCGATCCGGACTCCCGAGCAATCGAGAGTTTTACTCCGCTGCGCTGGGCAAGCTATACGATTCCATTCCTGGTTGTCGGGCTAGCGATTTGCGTTTATTTCTTGATCGCGCGTTCCGGTCAGGACAAATTATTGGATTGCATTAGCATTGCGTTGTTCGTTCTAACGACGCTCTGCCTATTGGTCTTGCGACTTGACAACCTTTCTTCATTTAGAACGCTTCAATTCACTGAGTTTCAGGTCTACTTTGCTTTGAGTGCAAGTATTGTTGTGGCCAGCGCTGGTTGGCTGTTGCTTTCCACTGCCCATTGGTGGCGACGATTATTGCCATTGGTCTTAACGACGCTTGGTATCGCGATCTCGACCTACTTCTTTCGCACAAGTGAACGCCTAGAAATTCAAGTTGGACTATTCGTCGCCTTGGTTCTTGGAATGCTTTGTTCTGCAGTCGCTTTGATTGCTCTGCGCTGTTTTGGGTTTCGTATTGTGCCGGATGCTGGCATCGAATTGGAGCAATCCAAGGTTCGATTCTCTTTCGGGCTCAAGGATATGTTGTCGTTTACAGTCTGCGTTGCGGCCTTGTGCGTGGGTGGTAAAGCTGTTATCCAGCTGGAAGAGTACGGATGGATCGACTTGAACAGGTGCGAGCACGCCATACTGTTGAGTTTCCTCTCCACGATTGCGATTGCTTCCTGCTTGTCGCATCGAACTTGGTTTTTTCGCCTCGGATGTACCGTTGTATTGCTGAGTCTATTCACTTTAATATGCAGTGAATGCTTTACGTTTTATGTCGGGAGCGGCCCGATCCACGCGATGTGTGGCTGGGTTTATCCAGACGAATTTAATTTCAATTTGATGAACGAATTCGAGGATTCTGGGGCTTGGATGGCGGTCGGGGTTCAATATTTTTCCTCGACGTTGGTTGGTGTTTTCGCGGTAGCGATTGGACTTCGCAACCATGGTTGGCGACTGCGTCGATTGAGACGACGCATCTAGAAACCACTACTAAACCTCGGCTATCGCCCCATGGCTCTCTCTTTGTCCAAAGACGCGCAGCGGCAAGATCATGCGTCGTTTGCTGAGAGACATCGCGGCTGGCAAAGAGGGAACCGGCGACACGTCAACCCTCGAGGACTATACCGTCCTCGTCCGGTTGCGAAACGACGATGAGTCGTAAGCGCCCCGAGGTCACTGTTTTTCTTAGCACGACGCGCAAGCTAGTGAATGTGCTCCGTTTTGATGCTCGAAATACAGACACAAGGTCACTGACCATCACAGCGATCCTTCTGCGATTGAATCGCGAATGCGATGGAATTTGAAAGCCTGGGGTGAAGTTCGCGTTGCGAACGAAACCCCAGGTAGAGAGCCCCATTTGATTCGGAGCTCTGAAGGAGCGGCAGGGGCCGTGGATCGGACCTCAACCAATTGCAATGTTGGACATCGTACCGAGTAGTTCAGGGGGAATGCCGTCGCTTTGCGACTCTCGACCAAACCGTTTTACGCCAACCACGGATTTCATCCGTGGCTGTAAAATGCCACTGCTCCGCAGTTAATCACACCAAAGACTCTTGCGAACGTGCTTAATGGCATAATGAACGTGAACGGCTTTCATGCTCGAAATACAGACTCAAGGTCACTCTCGGCAAGAGTGACCCACCGTGGGCCGCATCTGCCGGATGCGGCTTGGTACGTGATTTCCCGATTGATCGCCCTCGCTTTATTGCTTCCATTGGCCCTGCTTGCCAATGCAATCCCAAGGCTAGTCCCGTTCTCCAATGATATCTACTTTAACACAAGTACCGATGAAATCTCTTGGAGAGTTTCGCAGGAGGACTCCGACCGGCTTGACCTACATTCAGGCAAGCAAACGCGAAGCAAGACGCTTTTCGCAAAATCGAAACGCAATGATCGTAACGAACGTGTTGTTCTCAAAAGTAACGGATTCTACGAGGGTCCTGTAGTACAAGTTTATTCAGAGAATGATGAACGTTTGCTGGAGGAGAGACAACTTGGCCCCTTGTTTGGTGAGGGATTCGCGAGCTTGATCAACGGCCGGTACGTCGTCTCCGAGAATACCGACTACTTACTCGCACTTGATCTGGATGACATTAACCGTCAGCCTTTCCGGCTCAATACATCTAGTGGCGCCCACCTTTACGTACACCAAAGCAACCCTTTTTTCCGGACGAGACCTGTTCTGGGAGCGGTTACAGCAAATAAAATGTTTGAGCTGTATGGGATCGCAAATCAATCCATCGAGCTGCGCAAGGAATGGCTTATTTCAGCAAACGGGCGCAGTTTTTCCAAATTCGGCGATAGCTTTTTCACCTTGAATTCAACGGAGACTCAGGTTGAGCAACGCAGTGCAATCGATGGAGAATTGAAAGCGACATTTTCTGTGCCGCCGGTCCATCCAAGCTTTGGTGCAACACCTCCACTCTATT
>CANHVO010000270.1 GCA_947463915.1 Planctomycetaceae bacterium | reverse complement strand
TCGGGCTTAAGATTACATCTGTCGACGTGTCCAAAGAAATGAGCGGCGACATGAAAACTAACATAGCACGAAACGTAAGCTAGTGTATCCCACAGGTTTACCCTAGGCTGCTAAAGTACGGTATTGACATGCTTTTTGAAGACAGCGGTTTTATTCCGTTGCCAATGGCATTGTTCACGAGTCCAGTAGGACGGCTGGGGCTCGCCCCCGCCGTCCGCAGCTTTGGCGTACTAGATAGTCTCAGCGCTCACCGTCTCTCTGCCCAACATTGCACCGCCTCTGGCCGTGCAAGGTTGGGCAGAGAGGAGCTTGCGGACCAAATTGCGAGCTAGAACACCAAAGCGGTGTCCGGTCGGGCGAGCCCGAACCGGACAGAATTGGCTGGGGCGAAGCCAAAAAACCTTGGGTAGCAAATAATGACAATGGAAAGAAAAGTTGCTAAGCCTGCGGGTTTTGATGCATCCAGACTTTATTCCCGAAATCTAAGCAAACAACTCGGTCACCGCTTGAGCTTTAACGAGCTCTCTCGGTTGATTGAGGTGATTGTAGACGATTGTCTCAGGATCGATTCCGAACGAATGATAAATCGAGGCCAAAAGTTGGGCTGGATGCAACGGCGAATCGACTGGAGCACTCGCGGTTTTATCGCTCTTTCCGTGGACATAGCCGCGTTTTGTTCCAGCGCCGGCTACTACCGCGGTGTAACAATAAGGCCAGTGATCGCGGCCGTCGTCGGTGTTTCCGTTGCCGCTGGTGCTGACGCCGCGCTCTGGTGAACGGCCGAATTCGCCGACTGCAACCACCAACGTGTCCTCAAGCATCCCACGCTGATCCAAGTCCTCGATGAGCGTGCTCAAACCGGCGTCCAACATCGGTGCAGATTGATTCTTCATCCGCTTGGACAAGTCAACGTGATGATCCCACGAGTGATTGTCGCTGTTGGCAACCTTAGGCCAAATCACTTCGACCACCCGTGTTCCGGCTTCAACAAGTCTTCGAGCCAACAAGCAACTCTGGCCGAATGCATTGCGACCGTAGGCATCGCGAAGCACTTCGGCCTCTTGGCTCAAGTCGAACGCTTCACGCGCCTTTCCGGAAACAACCAAAGATAAGGCCTGCGAGAAATACTCGTCGAGCTGCTGATTCTCAACAGCCGCGTTGATCACTGGCATCTGTGCATTGATCAGGTCTCTCAAGGCCGCTCTACGTTGCAAACGAACCGCGAACACTTCAGGTCTCAACTGCAGGTCGCTGACGTTGATGCGATCCATTTTGTTCATGTCCAAATCGTCGCCATCAGGAAACAGCGTATACGGATCGTACGCTTTGCCCAAGAATCCTGCGTAGCCACCTTTGCCAACCACGTTCGATTCTTGAAGCGGTCTCGGCAATGTCACAAACGGCAGCATCGGCTCGTCTGCTGGCCGCAGCCGAACAATGTTGGAGCCAAAATTCGGGAAGTCCTTTGGCGTCGGTGGTTCAAGCTGACCTGATGGACTTACCTTGTCCGTCGTGTATCCCGTCATCATTTGGTAGATGGCCGCGGTATGGTTGAACAATCCGTTGGGAGTGTAGCTCATCGAACGAATCATGGTGAATCGATCGTTGATGGTGCTCAATCTTGGGAGGTTCTCAGTAAACTGAATTCCCGGGATTTTGGTAGAGATGTTGCTGAAAACGCTTTTGACTTTGTCGGGCACATTTTCCTTTGGATCCCAAAGATCCAAATGGCTAGGGCCACCTTGCAGGTAGACCATAATCATGCGTTTGGCTTTGTTCCAACCAGGAGCTTTTGCACCTTCGCTCGCTTGGACCGACTGCAGTTTGAGAAGATTCGCCAAACTTAAGCCGAGCATGCCGGACGCACCGACTCGCAACACATCGCGCCGTGAGACGTTGAGATGCTGATCACAAAGGTCTTTGCCTGCACTGCCGATCAATCGAAACATGCTAGTCGTTCCTTTTCGTTAATAGTTGGCGATCGCTCCGCGACCGAATCAAAGGTATTAGTTGGGTTTTGAAGCTTAGCCTCGAAATGAGACTTATCATTGGGCTTTTGTACCAGGATTCGTAGCCGGATTCGACAGAATTCAGCAAGTTCTGAATTCTGGCGAATCCAGCTACGGTAATTTTCTTTTTGCGGCTCGCCTGATGACAGGCTGGAAGCCTATCCCACTTAGTGGTTGAACAAAAACGCTGGGCTGTTGATCAATGCCCAAGCGATATCTTCGGCGGCCGTCAGACGCGCTTGTTGACGCTGCGTTTCACTTTCCTTGACATCGTTTCTTAATCGTACCAGACGGTTATCGTCCACGAGTGGTACAGACAATCGTTCAATCCGTTTCTTTAGCGTAACAACTTGTTCGTCTTCCGGCAGCGGTTTGTTTTCTTTGTTCAAAACCTCCCTAAGACTTTTGAGCTCCGCCGAGGAAACCTTGAAGTAGTTTAACGCATCCTTGGTCACTAGATCTGTCCAAGATGCCTTAGGCACTTGGGACACAACTTGGAGCGATTCTGTCAAACCAAGGGTCAATTCCCCTTCGCGATTTCCAACGCTTAGTCGGAATCGACCAAGGCGGTGGTCAACCGCATCATGGAACTGGTGGATTCGCCATTGAATGATTTCGCCTGGCTGCAATTTGACGGTTTCCTCGGTCGCAAAAACAGCCCAGTGCTCAGCTCCCTCGACTCCGTTGATCGCCCACCCACCTTGATCGTTCGGCTTGTTATCAATGACGGCGGCAGCGGAGAAACCCGGCTGGTCAAAGTCGGTTAATCCCTTCACAAGCTTGATTTTCCGCATCTCCTTGGGTTTGTCCGCCATCCCAACGAAGACCTCCAACTCAGTAATGACGAAGTTGCCGTTCCCGGAAAGCCCAGGTCCGGCGGTCTTGAATTCCGTACCCGTTAATGCTTCTAGACGAACGGTATTGAAGTCCGACGCATCGGCTGGAGTATCAATGGTGTACAACGCCTTATCGGCAGGACCGCGAGCGATAATAGAGCGGTCGCTTTGTGGAACTAGTGCAGCCTTGTTAGACGAGTCCGTCTTGTTCGGCATGAGCGTTCGCCAAACCGTTGAAGTCTTGCCCTTATTCAAGAACTCTTCTAGTCTGTCCGGTAGAACCGCTTCAAATCCATCGATCGCAGCTTTGGCAGCGACTGACCGTTCGACTCGACTCTTTTCGGCCGCGTCCCGTTCCGGCTGAATTGCTTCGATGCGAGCGGTTAGTTTCGCCTGCGTCTCGGCACGCTCGGTATCCTGTTGCATTTGACGTTTGGGTTTCTCTTCCAACCACCAAGTCTCGCGATCCGCAAGCGTCTTGGCGAGCTTTTCATGGTCGCTTGCGATCAAGCTGGTCACTGTCGTCGCAGCGGCAATTTCACCTGGCTCAGCCGGTCGGCTCAACACTCGCAAAAACAGCTCGTTGATCAACTCGGAATCGTTCGGAAACTGCTTAACCAATTGCCCAATCGAATTGGCGGTATCGGAAATAGCAGAGCCCAGCGTCGGTCCACTCACGAGTGCCATGACCGATCCAAGCCGCAATTCGCTGGAGCGTTCGCACTCGCAAGCGCTTTCGCGAGGAGGTCTACCGAGATTCGTCAAGAAGCCGTCTGGCAGCCCTGATTCCGCGTCGGACAGCGAAGCCGCCCTCGCGCCAGGAGTCATCCCGGGAAGCTTGGACATCGAACCTGTCACTTGGTGAATGGCATCGTACAAAACCTCAGCAGGCAATCTTCGAGGCATCGCATGAGAATAATTCCGATCATCGTCAGCATTCCATTTATTTGAATCCATCGAGAGCTGATAGATTCTTGATCGGCAGATGGTTCGAACCAAATGCCTAACATCGAAGTTGTGACCAACAAAGTCCTTTTCCAAAAAGTCGACGAGCTCAGGAATGCTTGCTGGGTTACCAGCACGGATATCGTCGATCGGCTCGATAAGCCCTTTACCCAATAGGTATCCCCACATTCGATTGACGTAGCTGCGTGCGAAGTAAGGATTGGTCGGGCTGGTCAACCAAGCGCCAAATTGCTTTCTTCGCGAAGCGTTTTCCTCAACGGTGAAGTCGGCCTTGAAGGGGAACTTCGGCGCAACGACTTGTTGTGTTTTTTGATGCTTCATTTCGCCGGCCCCGCTATCCGAAACTTCTTCGAAGAGTGGCTTCGCTCCGTCCACTGCGGTACCGCCAATGGTCTTGTCTCCGGACTCTTTGTCCTTCTTCAGCGCAACCTGAGAAAAGTATGCGGCGGTCTCATAATACTGGTCTTGAGTCCAACGTTCGAACGGGTGGTCATGGCACTTATTGCAATTGAAACGCACACCCAAGAACAAATGCGTCGTGTTCTCGAGAGTGTCCTCAGGGTTGCGAAGTATCTTGTAATAGGATGCCGCGGGGTTCTCCCGGTTCGATCCCGAAGCGGTCACGATTTCATGGACAAATTTGTCATATGGCTTGTTGGTGGCAACGCTTTCACGGATCCACTCGCGGAACTTCGTTGCTCCTTCTTTGCCCAAGAACTTCGAGTTGACTTGCAACAAGTCAGACCACTTGCTCGTCCAATGATCCACGAACGCGTCGCTGGCGATCAATTGATCGATCAGCTTTTCTCGTTTTTCTTGCGTTGGGGTGGTGTCTGCTAGGAACGCACGAACTTGTTCTGTCGTCGGCGGAAGCCCCGAGAGATCGAGAGTCACTCTTCGCAAGAAGTCTGCGTCATTGCAAAGCTCCGACGGCTTGATTTTCATCCGATCCCATTTGGCTGCAACAAACGTATCGATCGGATTCTCTGAAGCGGATGGCTTCCAATCAAATCCTGAACGATCTCCCATAACCGTCAAAGTGGTGGCCGAGTATGCACCTTCGTAGCGAGCCAGAATCGGTGCTTCTCCACGGCGAATCGCCTGGATGCGGCCCCCTTCGATCACAGAGGCAACTTCGCCATTGCCGGTTTCGATATGCGCTTCGCGGGTGACATCCCGGGTGCGGCCATCTGGATACGTTGCCACGACTCGCAACTGTTGGACAGCGCCCGGCATCGGTGCGATCGGATTCAACGGTGATAGCTCGATGCGAGTAACTTTGGCGCTCGCGATATCGACTTTTGCTCCCTCGGCAATCCATTGGCGAATGACGAGCGCTTGACTGTCACCGGCTTCGAATAGTTTGCCACCAACGTGCGGCACAATCCCGAGTGGCTTTGCCATCATAAGACTATCGGTTGGGGACGATGGATTGATACGTCGACCAGCAAGATCATCAGCCAAGGCGCGCACGTCGTAAACTGGGTCATACCCGCGGAGCGACAATTTGAAGCCCCCTTTGCCAGCTTGTGCGCCGTGGCATGTTCCTGAATTGCAACCTACTCTGGAAAGAACAGGATTCACATCTCGAACGAAGTCCATCGGTTTCTTTGGATCCATGGCGACCGTAACGGGCAGCGACTTCTTGTGTCCTCCGAGTTGGACTTCGATCGTTGCATTTCCATTTCCGAGAGGCTGCACCCAGCCGCGCTTCGAGAGCCAGACATTTGCTGAGGAGGACGTAAGCGAAGCGATTCGGGTGGCATCGCGCACTTCACCATTATCGAGAGTTGCAGACACCGTGATCTGAGCCGAAGCGTTCCACGAATCGAAATCGAGTGTGGCAGGCTGAACGTCGATGGCGGTCACACGCGAAACGACAAAACCATCAACTTCTTTTAGGAATTCGCTCGAGGTGAGTTCGTTCGAATGGGCGGTCGCGATTTCAGCAAGTCGATTGGTCCGCAACGTGGCGAGCAGATTCGGATCGGCCGGCATCGTTGTCGAGCTTGGGGTTGCGTCAACATCAAAAACGGGCTGGCTCGTCAAACAGTTCCAAAGTCGCAAGCGACCGTCCGATCCACCAGCAACAAGTCTTGCATTTGAGTCCAAGGCGATCGAATAAATCGCGGCAGTAGGTATCTCCCAAGTCGCGACGACCTTCGGTTGAGCGGTCACGTAGTCCGCTAGCTTCTTCTTTTCGTCAGGCTTAAGCGATGCAACACGTTTCGCCTGTATTGCTTTGATTTCAGCGGGAAGCTCCGCGTCGACGTCGTACGACCAAACTTTGATCGTGCTCTTGTTGTCGAGTGTTGAAGCCGCAGCTAGATAACGACCGTCTGGGCTGATGGCGACGCCAAAAATCCGTCCTGGCAAAGTTTCAAGCTGACGAATCAAATTGGCATCGTCCCCGATAACGCGAGCCGTTTGTCGGAACACGCGATAGATTTTAGGTGCACCGTCAGCCCCCCCAACCAAGATTTCGTTTCGCGTGGGATGCTTGGCTAAAGCTTGTACGCCACCACGCAATGCCCCAGGGGTTATCGAAGTGATATTGTCGATAAAGCGTTCGGTTTCTAGCTCGATGAGCTTTACGGTCATGTCGCGACTTGCCGAAATCAAGTGCTTGCCATCCGGTGTGAACACCGTTGCTCGCGGCCAGTCTTCGTGTGATCGCTGATAGAGTTTCTGCTCGCCTTCGAGATTGACCACTCTCACCGTATTGTCCGCCATACCAAACGAGACAAGCGAAGAATCAGGGGACCAGTTCACTCCAAAGAGCGTATCGCCTCCAAATGGAAAGCTGTGTTCTAGGCGGTTGGTCTCGGTGTTCCATATCTGCAATTCACCGCCAACCGCCTGCTCACCGGAAGCAACAGCGAGCCACTTGCCATCGGGTGAGTAGGAGACCGATTCCACTCGGGGGCTCAGCCCAACAAGTCGTTTTTGCAACTGTCCGTTTTCGGAACTGAAAAGAAGCGTTTCATGAAAGCCAGAAACGGCGATCTGTTTTCCATCGGGCGAGAAGTCCAAGCTGCTAATGGTAGGAGCTCTTGCATAGACAGGTGGCTGAGTCTCGGAGTAACGTGGACCAACCGATTTCAAGTCGTTGATTGCGCCTGCATCCACCCAACGCCGAATGATATCGATTTCGACATCGCTCAGAGGCTTCCCCTTTTTCGGCATAGACGCTTTGCCGTCCACGGGGACAATTTCATGGATCAAATGGCTTTCGCCTGATTTTCCCGCAACAATCGCTTTCGATCCCGACTCGCCAGCACCCATCATGCTCTCGAAATCGGTCATCCTGTAATTGCCAAGTTTTTTGGCGTCTTGGTGGCAACCGAAACAATTAGCCCTGAGAATGGGTAGCACATCTTTAGCGAAGCTGGGCACGCTAGGCTTCGTCGCCTCCTGAGCAAAAGCCACGGTCGCAGACGGTACCGTTGTTGAGGCAAGAAGGAGGATCGCTGATAAGGAGAGACGCAAGCCAAGCGGCATAGTTTCCAGGTCCTTAGATTCGGGAGTCACTGGCGTCAGGCCACGGTTCGGAGAACCGCTTTTACCCTGAAACCAAATTGGCGACGGCAGTATGGGAGAGGTACGATTGAGCCGAACTAGTACTCAAAAACACGCTGACGTTGATGGTGGGACGAGCCAAGCTGGTGCAAAACTCGCCCATTAAGAATAGCTGGTCCAACCTCCTGCGTCAATAAAGGCGGAAAACCTCGCCGTAACGAAAACCTCGCCGCAACAAGGTGAGCCGCAGCACAAAAACTACCTTAGCACGAGAAACATACCTCGAACCGTAGCTGGATTCGCCAGAATTCAGTCGGGCCTGAATTCTGGCGAATCCAGCTACGGTCGTTTCAGCGATTGCGCAGTGAATTTGGTCGGATTCTGAACCAACGGCTCAATTTGGACTCTGAAATCCAAGTGTTCGGGCTATTCTATGGTCTGAATCGAACCGGTGCCAATTCGTCCTCTAAATCCGCTCAATACCTGTCCATGCCGCAACTTTGGTCGCCAACCTCTTGGAAGTCCTTTCCTGTTTCCCAGCAACCGGTCTACCCAGATTCGCAAGCTCTTTCCAATGTACTGAATCAGATCAGTATCATGCCCCCCCTGGTAACAAGCTGGGAAGTCGATCACTTGCACGACGGCATTGCTGCTGCACAGCGCGGTGAAGCTTGGTTGTTGCAAGGTGGTGATTGCGCCGAGACCTTTGACCAATGCCAAACAGAACCGATCGCGAGCAAACTGAAGCTGCTCCTGCAAATGAGCTTAGCCATTGTGTTCGGCTCGCGGAAACGAATCTTGCGGGTAGGTCGGATGGCAGGACAATATGCTAAGCCGCGTTCGAGCGACAACGAAACACAAAACGGAGTAACGCTTCCATGTTATCGAGGCGACTTGGTCAACCAGTTTGAATTCACCGAGCAGGCGCGGCGGGCAAACCCAGAATTGCTGTTGCGAGGTTACGAACGTTCAGCATTAACCCTCAACTTCGTGCGAGCGCTCAGCGAAGGTGGATTCGCCGATTTGCATCATCCAGAAAACTGGAATCTATTGTTCGTCGATGAAGCGAAAGGTGAAGTTGCCCTTCGTTATCGCGAACTGGTCAAGTCGCTCGGCAACGCAATTCGTTTTGTGGAAACAATCCTGCCCGATCGGCAGTCCGATCTGAAACGAGTCGACTTCTTTACGTCCCATGAGGCGTTGCACCTCGATTACGAAACTGCGTTGACTCGACAAAGTGTCCGAGGAATCGGCTATTACAATCTTGGCACGCATCTGCCTTGGATAGGCGAACGAACGCGGGCCATTAACGGTGCTCACGTGGAATACTTCCGCGGCATTCGAAATCCCGTTGCGGTCAAAGTTGGACCGTCGATGCAAACCGATGAGCTGATCGAATTGACCAAACTATTAAATCCCGACAACAAGCCAGGGCGATTGACTTTGATCCACCGCATGGGCCGAAGCAAAGTTGAGTCCGCATTGCCACCGATGATCGAAGCGATACGAAAGGCAGATCGAACCGTATTGTGGGTGTGCGATCCGATGCATGGCAATACCGTGTCGACTGCGCATGGGCGTAAAACCCGACGCTTTGACGACATCGTCGATGAGCTTCGATTGTCCTTTGCGATCCACCGAGCTTGTGGCTCGATGTTGGGTGGCGCTCATTTGGAACTCACGGGCGAAAATGTGACCGAGTGCGTTGGCGGCTCGCGTGGCCTAACCGAATCCGACTTGGAGTCCGCATACCAAACGCAGCTTGATCCAAGGCTGAACTACGAACAAGCGTTAGAGATAGCATTCGAGATTTCCAATCAACTCTCGGCCCAGCGAATTTAGGTGATCGGCGGGAGAGAACATACGACGATTGGTAGCTGGATTCGCCAGAATTCAGTTTTCTCTGAATGCTGTTCGCTCTGAATGCGGTTCGTTCTGAATGCTGTTCGTTCTGAATTCAGTTCGCTCTGAATTCTGGCGAATCCAGCTACGGTAGTTTTCCGCCTGCCGCTCGCCGTAGGCGATCAGCAGGGTGAAGTCGAAAAGGACGGGCCGGAAGCGCTGGAAGCCTATCCCACTGAAACCGCATTAAGTTCCCTGCGGTCCTTTAGCAAGGAAAAACGCCCACTTGCGACGGACCGACGTTCCATAGAAAATGCTGTTCGTCTAATTTTCAAAAACCTTGCGGCGAGAGGACTGCACATTTTATGGCCGCGCTTGGGCAAATTGATTTGCATGCCGCTTTAAATCGCTTCGGCCTTGAGGATTTCCGCAAAGGCCAAGAGGAAGTCATTAGCCACATTATCGCTGGCCATGACTGTTTGTGCGTTATGCCCACAGGCGGCGGCAAGAGCCTTTGTTACCAACTGCCTAGCTTAGTGCGACCTGGATTGACGATTGTGGTTTCGCCATTGATCGCTTTGATGAAGGACCAAGTCGACGCGCTTTCGAATCGCGGCATCTCAGCCACGTTGATCAATAGTACCCTGACAACAGCCGAACAAAATCAGCG
>CANHVO010000269.1 GCA_947463915.1 Planctomycetaceae bacterium | reverse complement strand
TGGCTGCAATGTAACCGTGCGAATCGTGATGTGTCGGTTCGTGCTTCACGACCTTAACCCCATCCAATTCCTGATTCTTGAGAACATCAACTAGGCGATCTCGCCAATCTTGGTTGTCAGAACCAAGCACGACGGTAATCATTTCCTGTCGGGTTCCGTGCTCGACCAAATACCGAACCACAGCGCACGCAATCGCATTCGCGTCGGGCACTCCATCCTCGATCGCAATCGCAATATGATCGTCGTCAATAAGGGCTAATGGCAATGGCGGGAAATCGATCGGTTCATCAAATGCCTTTGCGATCAACTTAACGATTGGCTGGTCCGTCGCCATGCCAGAGACTCGGAGTTCGGAAACATCTTCTGGCAAGTGCAAGGCTAGATTTCGAGTCCCAATACGGGGTTCGTAGGAAACTAAGTTCTTCATCGATCCGAAACCTTTGTTCGATAGTAGGCCGCATGACGAGCAATCATTTGCTCGACCGAATGCTCCGTTTGGATATGCTGTTTTGCATTATCCGTCATAGCCTTCCGTCGTGAATCGTCGTTTAGGAGCAAATTGGTTATACGTGTTAGGTCGTTCACGTTCCCGAGTGGATAAAGTAGACCCGTCCGTTCGTGTTGCACCAATTCGCGATTTCCCGGGATGTCGGATGCGATCACTGCCACGCCGCTCTGCATCGCTTCCATGATGACATTTGATTGACCTTCGTAAAGGCTGCCATTCCAAAGGACTTCGCAGTGAGGTAACAAATCAGAAACGTCGGTGCGATGCCCAAGGAAAAAAATTTGCGAGGCGCCGCGAATGTTATCACGGTACAGTTCCAGCCTCTCTCGGTCTGGCCCCTCTCCGACAATCACATAGCAGATGTCCTCACGCATCACGCGAAGCAATTCCACAGCCCAGAGAAGGTTCTTGTAACCTTTCTGCGCCCACAACCTACCTACCGAGATAATGATTTTTCTTTCGGTCGAAACCCCCATCTTTTGGCAAGCTTCCGCTCGACTCAAACGGCTTGGAGTTACCGGTTCGATCCCGTTCGGAATCAATTGGAAACGCGTCGAATCCAGTCCGTGTTGCTGATAAAAATCGATTGTCCCTTGGCTGTTGGCCGTTAGACCGTGTGTTCGTTTCAAAAGGAATCGATCGATCCAAAACTGCAATCCATTTTTCCACGGGTCGACCGATCTTTCAGAGCCCAAAATGACGGGAACCCGTGCGGACAAAGCAGCTGAACGCCCATACGCATTGGCTGCAAAAAGCCAAGTGTGAACAATATCGGGCTTCAATTGCTTAAGGAGTTTTCTCAACCGAAGCCACGCAAATGGATCGAATTTCGATCGCTTGTTAATGTGATGGACCTTGATTCCGATGTCGAGCAGTTCCTGTTCGCGAGGGCCGGTTCGAGTCAGAACGATCACGATCGCTTCAAACTCATTGCGATCTAACCCGCGAGCCAAAAGCGAAATCTGTTTCTCCGCTCCTCCTTGGTCGAGCGTAGGGATAATCAAGCAAACACGCAGTTTCATGCTTTGCATTCAAGGATGGAGTCACGGAAGAGGGATAGCCATTGCTGAATACATTCGTCCAACGTTTTGCCTCGTCGCATCGTCTGACGCAGCGCAACAGCCGCGGCAGTCCAGCGTTCTCGATTTGCGAGGAAGTCTTGTAGTTTTAAGGACAGAGCCTGCTCCGTTGAATAAAGTTGAAAATGCTGGTTTTCAGGCAACCAAGCCCGACACTCTTGATTGTCGGCAATCAATATCGGAACACCTGCACTAGCCAACATTGGCAATGTGTATTGTATCGCTTCCTTCGGATTTGAGGCGATACAAACATCCGTGACGCGAATCAATTCTTGCAAGTCGTCAAATCCATCAAAAAGCAGGATTTCACGATGCCATCCTCGCGATTTGATCAGATCGTACAGCGAACTCGGGTCGAGACCGGAACCCACGATCCACATGCGTATGGACGCTCCCGAGTCCAAAAGGTCGCAAACAGCTTGAATCGCTTTGCGAAGCGGAATAGCCTCTGAAACGCCCAAGTGCAGCAGCAAATCGGTCCGACCAGGAATCAAAAAATCGCTACTTGTGTCAAAGAGTGCGTTGGACGCATTCGTCCGAAGTTCGTCCGATCGCGTTACATGCTCCCAAGCTGTATCTGCGACCCTTGCAATTTGAGACTCGGCTATCCCCTGGGACACCAGAATCCTATGGGCATTAGGCGTTGGACAGACAACCCGTGCGACTCGTCGACATTGGTCCGCCATCGCAACTTGACTGATCCTCAGCCCCGTCGCGAGTCCAAATCCGCTCTCCTCCGGCGAAAAACGAACCACCAAAGGAAGGTTCCATTTCGAGCTCTTGCTTTGCAACGAAGAAACAAGGCTGTCTGCGCGATCGACATAAATGCAGTCGTAATTTTTAGCGGTTTTGCTGATCCATTGCACCGCATTTTTTTGAAAATGACTTTCGTTCCAGTTGGTATTTGGAGAGGGAAGCAATCGATGCACAGGTACTTCGCGGCATACAGAGTACGGAGGCCAGCTTGGATGCCATCTCGCCGTAAGCACAGTCACTTTCGCGCCCGCTCGAGTCAGCGCTGCACAGAACTGCAATAGCCGCTGACAATTGTCGTCTGTAAACGGCCAAAATCTACGGGTAACAACAAGCACCCTTGGCCCATGCATGGATGTGGACACAACTTAGGCCGACACGTGTATCTGCAAATCGGAAGCTTCGAGAACTCCCACGTAGGGTAGGTTCCGGTACAAATCTTCATAGTCCAATCCGTACCCGACCACGAACTCGTTTGGAATTTCGAAAACCACGAAATCTGGCACCGAGGCCACAACGCTCTGGCCGAGTTTGTTTAGGAACACAGCAGTCCGAATCGATTTGGGTTTCATTGCAACAAGCCGTTGCGTTACCTGAACTAGCGTTTTGCCTGTGTCAAAAATGTCATCGATCAACAATACGTCTCGATCTTTGATGTCCAGCATCATTTGGTCTTGAATTACCAAGTCCCCAGACTGTGTGCCACCGCGATACGAGCTGGCTTGTATCAAGCTGATGCGAACGGGCATTTCTAAGCGGCGAATCAAATCCGCCAACATGACGAGACTGCCCGTCATGATCCCCACGATGGTGATCGGATGGTCTTTGTAATGCTCTTTTAATTGAGAAGCCAATCGATCGATGCCATGCCCGATCTGCTGTTCATTCAAGAGGATCTTCAAGGTTTTCGCCGTTCGCTAAAGTCAAAGTCGGTGCAGCCCAAGCAGCATAGACGCGCAAGTTTTGAAGTTGCACGTTTTCTGTGCTTCCGGGCCAACGGCCCAGCAATTTACTTAGCCCAGCCCAAAGGGCTGGGTATTCGTTGCTATTGATCTTAAGGGCCAAAGGTCCGACCGTTTGTTGGCTAAAGTCTCAACAGGCAAACTGCTGGGCCGTTGGCCCTATCAATTTCCCGTAGTTTATTGGCCCCAGCCCTTCAGGCTGGGCTATGAAAACGACCGGGGCTTTGCCCCTAAAGCTAATAGTGCAAATTCAAAACGCGCAAGCTAGTGAATCCACGATGAATTCCGCTACCTTCCGCGCCGTGCTAAGTATTTTGGCGCACGAACAATGTAAAGGCCAAAACCCAGAATGTCGAGCCATCCCTACTGACTTAAAAAACGCAAGGTAAAGGCCTTTTCAACGGAGGCTTTCCCAGAGTCAATGATCTTGAGCGATGACAGCGTTTCTGCTAGGGCATTCCATCTTTCCGCCGACATCGAGCCAATCACGTTTTCTGTCGCGCCGCTGGGGATGCAAAGCGGCTTGAGTGCCTCAACTCCAAAGTCCAAAGCATTCTTCTCCAACCCCTGTTTGTTCTTTGACAAGATTACTTTGTTTGATTCCGCGGGCGATTCCAAATACTTCTTCCAACCTTCGACACTCGCTTGAACCATCCGCTTGCAAAGATCTTCATCCTTGGAAACTACACTTTCTGTGGTCACTAGCAAGCTGGCGTAAGGGTTGTAGCCAATTTCAGACATCATAAGCTCAGTGACTTCGACACCTTGTTGACGGGCCATAAAGGGTTCACTGAAACTGTACCCCTGCGTCGCAACTCCCTTTTCGGCTACGAGCATGGCGACCGAACCAAAGTACGGCACGACTTCTACCCCTTCGGTTAGAAATCCCTTACTCTTAAGAAACGACACGTACGGACGAGAAGAATCAATTTGAAGCTTCAGGTTCTTTAGACCATCAAAACCAGTGATGCCTGAGTCCTTTCGAACCATTATGCAGCGAGGACCGTTCTGGATGGGGGCCATCAACGCCACCATCGGAACATCCTGATTGCGAGCGATTAGGACGTCATCTGCATTGCCCACTCCGAATTGAACTCGGCCCAAAGTGAGTTCCTGAGCCACAACGGTGGTTTTTCCACCGGGACGAATTTCAACGTCCAAGCCATACTTTTCAAAAATTCCGTGAACTTGTGCGGCATAAAATCCGCCGTGTTCTGCTTCGGGATACCAGTTCAAAAGCAGCGAAACCTTGTCCTTGGCCTTCGGTTTGCCTTTTCCTTGTTTTGCTTCCTCAACAATTCCAGCAGCGCTCTCGGATTGGTCTTTACTCAACGTTTGTTGAACCACTTTCTTGCCGCCGTTATTGGCCACAGGCTTGGGCTCTTCGCACCCCTGAAACAAGAAAAGCGATGCAAATAGACTAAATGACAGCAAAAATCGTTGTTTCATGTTTCAAGCTATAGTTTTTGTGAGTGAAGCTCTGGTTTTTCGATGGGTGAGAGGGTGTGCGATTATAGCGTTCTGGGCAAGCGCTGGTGTATGGCCTTTCAGTGACCGAACCGCACTTTAGGGTGAGCGGCGGAATGAAAAAACCGTAGCTGGATTCGCCAGAATTCAGAACACACTGAATTCTGGCGAATCCAGCTACGGTATTCTGGCGAATCCAGCTACGATTCGTGATCCATTTTGTCCTGCCGCTCGCCTTAGCGGTTAAAGCTGGCTTAAGCCGGGACACCAACGTCATAATCCGTTTTTTCGGCAAAGTCGGCTCAAGTTACGCGTCTTAACAGTCGACATTCAGGGATATGGCTACCGATCCGTTCCCAAACATGGACTCACCGCAAAGTCGGCTTTTGAGCAGCCTCCATCGCTTCGCGTCGGTTTGGGGCACTGTGGTTATTGATGGGGTCTCGACGGTTGGGGACATTTCGATCTTTGGTTGGCAAATGATTTTGTGGATGTTTCGCGCCAAGCCAAAGCGAGAAACCCTAATGCCGAATTTCTATGCGGTCGGCGTTCTCAGCCTGCCAGTCGTCGCTCTTACCGGCACCTTTATCGGGATGGTTCTGGCCATTCAAAGTTATCACCAGTTCAAGAACATTGGATTGGAGACGTTTCTCGGGGCAGTCATCAACATGTCGCTTGTCCGTGAGCTCGGGCCGGTCTTGGCGGCGACTATGCTAGCAGGTCGAGTGGGCAGCGCAATGGCAGCGGTCTTGGGTACAATGCGAGTTACCGAACAAATCGATGCCCTGATCAGCATGGGGGCAAACCCGATCCACTACTTGGTCGTGCCTCGCTTTTTGGCATGTGTCTTGCTGATTCCGGCTTTGACGGTCATGGCTGACTTCATGGGGATCGTAGGCGGCTACTTTTATAGCGTTATCGTCTTCGGGATCGATCATGCTCAATACTTGCGAAACAGCCGTGAATTTGTGGGTAGCTTCGACTTGTTCACCGGTGTCTTCAAAAGCGTCTTCTTTGGGGCGACAATCGCCGTGGTTAGTTGTTATCGGGGCTTTCACTGTCAGGCAGGTGCGGAAGGGGTTGGGCGAGCTGCCACCGCCGCGTTCGTGCAGAGCTTTGTCATGATTCTGCTTTTGGATATCGTGCTCAATATTTTCTTGGACGCTGTTTACTTTGCCATTTGGCCGTCGGGGGCAAAGTTATTCTGATGCAAGAATCGATCTTGGACCAAATCACAACCACGCCTATGTCTAGCGGCAAGCGTCCTATTTTGGAGACGCGGAGCATGTCGCTCCAGTTTGGCCGCCAAGTGATCCTGAAGGATATCTCGGTCAAAGTCAACAAAGGGGAAACGATCGCAATCATCGGCGAAAGCGGTTGCGGAAAAACAATGTTCCTCAAAGCCCTCGTCGGACTGCTAAGTCCTACTTCGGGTAGTGTCGTCTTCGACGGCCAAGACATTCAGAAGCTCGACGACCAAGACATGACGAACCTGAGGAAACGCTTTGGATTCGTTTTCCAAAATGCAGCCCTTTTCGACAGCATGACCATCAGTCAAAACATCGCTTTCCCTCTGCGTCAACACGGCGTTCCGAAGGGCAAGTCGGCACAGAATTTGATCTCGGAACGATTGGCGGAAGTAGGATTGCCAAGCAATGTGCTACCGAAACGCCCCTCCCAATTGTCAGGCGGCATGCGAAAGCGTGTTGGTCTGGCTAGGGCCTTGATTTTGGAACCAGATCTTTTGCTCTACGACGAACCGACCACGGGACTGGATCCGATCATGAGCGACGTGATCAACGAACTGATGATGAGGACCAGAAAGCGCTATCCTGTCACGAGCATCATTGTGACGCACGATATGCACTCGGCACGCAAGGTCGCAGACAGGATTATCATGCTGTATCCCTATTCCAGGCTGGAGCATGGCGAATCGCAGATCCTTTTCGATGGTCCGCCATCGGCTTTGGATAGCACACGGGATCGCAGGGTCAGCCAATTTGTAAAAGGGGAAGCTGGCGAACGATTGATGGAAATGTTAGCGTCTCGCAACAACGGCCCCGCCAACACAATTAGCAGAGTCGATCCCAATCACGACGATGGAATGGACGAGGAGTAATCATGGAAGAAAGCGGCTATCGTTTTGGCGTTGGAGTTTTGGTTATGGCCTCCGCGATCATCGGAGTGCTCTTGATTGCCTTCTTTGGTGCTGTCCCTACACTTTGGGTCGATCGCAATCGAGTTAGTTTCAATTTCCCAAGTGCACCACGTGTAACCGTGGATACTCCCGTAAGAAAAAATGGGGTTTTGATCGGTCGTGTTTCAAGCATCTCGCTTCTTCCTGGTAACGACGGGGTCATCGTTCGAATGGAGCTTGAGCGCAAGGTCGAATTGCGAAAAGGAGAAGTGCCCAAGATCGTGAGTGGTTCGATCATCACGGGCGATGCGGTTATCGAATTCGTTGCTGGGACTCCCGAATCCAATCTTAGGAGATTTGATGGTACACAGGGAACGCCTCCAGACGGGATTCTCGATGCTAGTGAAGCAGCTGCAATTAACGAGATTATCACGGACGCTTTCTTTTCAAGGGGTGGCGAAGTCGCACCGGACCCATTTGAATCTTTGGCGAGGGTGGAACAAACGTTGCTTCCGCTGATGTCAACAGTCAATAGTACCTTGCAGCGGTTTGACAAAATCGGTGAGTCAATTCAAGAAGTGATCGGCGATGGCGATGGTCCAATTCGGGATATGGTTACGAGCATTAAGACGACATCCGATGGGGTTAACAATACGGTTCAAGACCTTCGCAAAGTAGTGAATCAAATTGAAAAAGCGCAGATCCCCGACGCGATCGCCAACGCTCTTGCTGAAGTCCCTGGTCTTTTTAGAGAAGCCCAAACAACACTCGCTCAAACCCAACGCACCCTTAAGGGCTTCGAGCAATTCAGCGCCAGTCTGGAAGGGCTCGGCAAGGAGTTTGAAGGGATCGGCGAAACCATTCGCAAAGCGGTCGACAACGCCAACACCGCTATCGAAAACATTGCCGAGATCACTGAGCCAGTCAGCCAAAACAGCGAAGTCCTAGTCGCGAACGCGGTAAGTGCTCTCGATAATCTGAATGCCCTTTCTGTGGACCTAAAAAGATTCACGACTCGCTTGAACAATAGTCAGGGCACCATTGCACAGCTCGTCGACAATCCACAAACTGCCTTCAATGTGGACCAGACTTTACAGAGTATTCGATCTGCTTCGAGCAACGTCGAAATACTGACTCAAAAACTGCAACCGATCCTCGGCGACGTTCGGGTGTTCTCGGACAAGATCGCACGCAACCCAGGAGCGTTGATTGATCTCAAGGGAACAATCAGTGGTCGACCTCGCGGAGTCGGACTCAAGTAGAATGCCAGGCGAGCAACAAGTCCCAGAATGGCGCGAGCGGTGCTATGAATGTTATCGCCCTATAGACCGTTGCTTTTGCAATCAGATTCCAACCATCGATAACCGAACAGGCGTCTTGATCTTTCAGCACATGCGGGAAAGATTCCATCCCTTTAACACCGCTCGCATCCTTCGCAAAGCATTGCTCAATTCGAAAATGGTCGTCGATCATATCGACGGCTTAAGCAAGATCCTTTCAGAAACGCCATTCACGAATGAGACTGGACTTTTGTATCCGGGGCACGGGTCGCAACTGCTCGAGGAACTTCCTGGTCATGAACGGCCGAAACAATTGGTCATTCTAGATGGGACATGGCACCACACGAAAACGTTGTTTCGCGATATTCCGCAGCTTCAAGCGCTTCGCAAAGTTCGCTTAGCGCCCACAGACCCAAGCCGTTACGGAATCCGACGAGAGCCTGACGTCTTGTTTCTTTCAACGCTCGAGGCGACGGTGGCTGCCTTGCGATTTTTAGAACCGGAAACAGTCGGATTCGAAAAGCTTCTGGCGGCATTCGAATTCATGGTCGCGAACCAAATGGCCCATCCAAAATCAGCGGATAGCGTGAGACGGAAACGGCGACCACGGGCTCCGCTCAATATTCCTAAGATTCTAAGGGACGATCTAGCCAATGTGGTTGTTGTTTACGGTGAAACAGGCCCAGGCTTGGACGATGTGGCCAATGAAGGGGCGGACGGTACCCGAACACCTGTCGTATGGGTTGCCGAAAGGCTCGGTAGTGGCGAACGTTTTGAGCGAACGATTGTTCCATGCCGCCAACCATCGCCATCGTTTTTCAAGCACTTGGAGATCCCATTGGACATGTTTTCTAGTGCGATCTCAATGGAGGAGTTTCGGCTGGAGTGGGAGTCGTTTTTGAAACCAAACGATTCCTTGGCCTATTATTTCGCAAACTGCTCCAATCTCCTGGATGTCATTGGCAGTTCATCGCGCCGAAAGATTTATCTGAAGAGCATTCAGCTTCATCGCGGACAAAAGAATGGAACGATCGAGGAATTGTTGACGGCACTCAATGTAGACTTCGGCAACTCAACCGGCTCAGGAAGGGCGCATCGGAGACTTGCAAGCAGCATTGCGTTGGCGAGGTATCTCAGTCAGTGCAGTTTAATGCCGGGGGGGCGTAGCGAAAGTCGTTTAGACTTTCGGCTGCGCGACTAGACGACCGAAACTCTTGACGAGTTTCGCTACCAAATGCTCCACTGCGTTTCCTAAACCGGGGCGAGGGTAGCGGAGTCAAAAGATACGCGCCTGAGAACTATTTTTTACTCATCCCCCAAAAGGACTCTTGACGATTTGCTTGGAAACCAACGGCAAATTGTTTGCGATTTGCCTTTTGGACACGTAAGGATTCTCATCCCGGAACGTCTTAGGCGTGTGGCAGGAAATTTCAATCGTTTTGCCAAAACACGCATATTTGAGGGCATTGCCCTTCGCAACCCACAGGAAACGCGGAAGAATTGGTCTCGCTGGACAACGTCGACTGGCCTAATAGGCTTCGGGAAGGTTCGGAAAATCGCGATTTCGCGATTCAGGAACTCCGTATCTATCTGCTCCGTGGGCTTACCAGATCGCTGACCCATCGATACGGTGGGAAGATTCAGGTTGAAGACGTAGCCCAGGTCGCTCTCATCAAGAT
>CANHVO010000268.1 GCA_947463915.1 Planctomycetaceae bacterium | reverse complement strand
ATTGCAACCACGTGTAGAACGTGTTTGAATGCAAGTCCGAATGGATCGCTTCGAACAACAGTGCCAGCCGGCACAGCTGCGACTCCTTGGTCCTTCAAGAATTGGTGAAGCTGGGACTGTAGTTCAGGACCTACAATTTCCCGAATTGCGCCGTTCACACCTCCGGACAGATTGAGCCATGGATTTGCTGTGGAAATCAGCACGTCTGCAGCCTCTGTTAATACGTTTCCCACGTTGATGGTGATTTGCATAGATCGATTCCATTTAAACGAACGCAGTTCAATCCAGTTCGCTCAGAGCTGCCATCAAGGTCGGAATATCGTTAGGGCGCTCTGTGACAGCCTTTCGAAGTGCCAATTTCACAAGATTAGCGAGCGTTTCCGAGGGCGCGGTGATAGTCACGTTGCCAGGTGTCGTTTCGTCCTCTTCAGCGATCGTGCTAGAGAGCGACTCTGCGACGTCCGCCTTTGTATGTGGTGCAATTCCGCTCAAACAAAAGTACGCAATCGCACCAATTGCATAAATGTCCGTCCAGGGTCCAATACTTCCAAAAGCCGGCGAGACTTGCTCCGGTGCCGCATAACCCAGTGTTCCGCCCACCGAGCGCACCGCTGAGTCAATGTCCTGCGACTGTGTGACTGGTTGCAAGCACGTTGAAAGTCCAAAGTCAGTGATGATTGCCCTACCATCGGTTGTAATCAAAATATTGTTCGGGGTAAGGTCTCCATGAATGATTCCCGTTGAGTGGGCTACACCAATGGCTTCGCATACCCAACCGTGCAAAGGTTGCAAGGACAAGTCTTGCTTGGCCGTTTGCCCGTGCGAGTGCTTTTATGAGGATTCCGAGATGGTGTATATTCATCCGGACGAGTGCGTCGACTGTGAAGCGTGCATTCCGGAATGTCCTGTCGAGGCGATTTTCCATGAAGACAACGTGCCAGCGCAGTGGCATCATTTCATTGAACTCAATGCAAAGAAATCGAAGGAGTGCCCGCCAGCGACGTCTCCCTAAATAGTCGCGGCAGAACCGATGAAACGCCGAATCGTTTATTTGCTGTTTGCCGTCGTTACGATGCTGGTCGGTTTGGCGTCGCGTCGATTCCGACAGCATCTGCCATCGTTCCTCGGTGAATACAGCGGCGATGTTCTGTGGGCGTTGATGTTGTTTCTGGTCGTGAGTTTTGTACTAGCTGGTCGTCCTCTTTTTCAGCGATGCATCATCTCGTTGGTTCTGGCCTTCGCGGTCGAGGTCAGCCAGCTGTACCACGCGCCCTGGATCGATGGCATCCGAAACACGACGTTGGGTGGGCTGGTTTTAGGTTTTGGTTTTCTGTGGAGCGATCTCGTTTGCTACCTGGTGGGTATCGCTGTCGGCGCGTTGGCGGATCGAATCATGAGTCCAATTTACTTTGTCCCTACGCAATCGCGTTAAAGTCGGCAAATCCGTTAAAGTCTTCCATTTAATGCAGACGAAGAAGTGAAGTAAAAAAGTGATGCCGACCGCGTATTTGGGGGGGCTGTACTTGTGCGAAACGAATTCCACAACATTAGAACTATCGCGATTTGGCTGATGCTGTCAAACGTGGGATTCGCTCAATCGGAACCAGTGATTACAAACGAGTCCCCACCAGGTTTTTCGTCGTCACCACTTTCGCAATCCGCTGAGCCTTTTGGTCAACCAGTTCCTGCCGAAAATTCAATCGATTGCTTACAGTGCAAACCTTCTGCGGCAAGCAATGATGGCATTACCGTTTCTATGCTTGACGGCAAAAGCCAATTAAAAATCTTCGGCTCGCTATCGGCGTTGACCGTCTTTAGTACCGATCGGCCGTTTGCACCGGGCTTGCCTCTTTTCTTGTTGCCGTCTTCACCGTTCGGACTAAATACCAACACGTTCGATATACACGCCAGGCAATCGAACATCGGGGCTATGTTCATCGGTCCACAAACAAACGGATTCACTCCTTCAGCAACATTTGTTTCATTCATTGCGAACGATACACTCACCGGAGACAGCTACGGGTTGTTGCCGTACAACGCCTTTGGCGAACTTAAAAGCGAAGACTGGCGATTCGCGGCAGGATTGCAAAGCGATGTGTTCAATCCAAGGAAACCCACAGTCATCTCGCTTGCTGCGATGTTCACAACTGGCAATACGGGGTCATTTCGAAGTCAGGCGAGAATCGAACGTTTCGTGAAGCCAACGAGTTCAAGTGAATTCAGCTTTCAACTGGCGATAAGCGACCCGATTCAATCGGTGTTTGGAAGCCGCGACTTGCGAATCCAAGAAGACAATGGTTGGCCAAACATCGAGGGGCGCGTGAACACTGGGCTTGGAGAAATTGAGACATTGACTGGTGGACGCAAAGCCCGAACGTTTGAATTGGGATCGTCGGCGTTCGTTGGTCAAATTCGAACAACGCGAAGCATTCTTGCACCGCAGGATCCGCAAAATCCGATTCGAACTGTCGTAGACTGCTGGGGTTTCGGAGTCGATGCAGCCATCAACTTAACAGAGTCGATCGGCGTGCAAGGCGAGTTGTTCACTGGTGCGGGATTGGGGGAATACAACGGCGGCATAAGCCAAACCTTTGACTCAGCAACGCAGCAAGCCATTCGCAGCAGCGGCGGATGGGGTGAAGTCTTTGCCTATCTCACCCCCAAGCTTCATGTGCACTCAGGCTATGGTATCGATTCGCCTTTGCGGCGAGCGGGCGATACATTCGTCCTCACGGAAAACCAAACGTTCTTCACCAATGTTGTTTGGAACTGGTCCAAGAACATCCAGATCAGCAATCAAGTCGACTACCGCAAAACGAATTATCGAAGCCCGCTACTCGATGCAACAGGTTGCATCTTCTATTCCGAGTTTCAGTGGAAGTTCTAGGCTCTACTGCGCGGTGTAGATCGTCTTTCCTTCTTTGATGGTCTGGAGCACCTTTAGGTTGGTAAGCTCCTCAATTGGAATGCTATACGGGTTTTTATCGAGTACCACAAAATCAGCTAACTTGCCGACTTCGATCGATCCGCGATTCGCTTCTTCGTAGTGTTGGTATGCCGCCCAAAGCGTGATGGACTTTATCGCCGCATCCACGGGAATGCATTGTTCTGCGCCAAGAATGTCGCCGCTACGAGTTCGACGTGTTACGACAGACGATAGGATCCGTATTGCACTTGGCATTGCCACTGGAGCATCGTGGTGTTGCGAGAAGATCATTCCGCGTCGCATAGCAGATCGAGCCGGGCTGATTCTTTCTGCCCTTGTAGCTCCAAGTACTGAATCACGGTGCCAGTCGCCCCAATAGAAACAATGCATCCCAAACATCGAAGGAATGATTCCGTACTCCTTCATTGAGTCGAGTTGATCCTCGCGAACGGTTTGGCAGTGAATCATCACATCGCGACGATCTTTGCCCGGCCCAAACTTCTCGCGAGCATCCTTCACGGCTCCAAGCATGAGGTCGCCAGCAGCGTCGCCATTGCAGTGAGCAATAAACTGCCAACCTTTCTCGTAGCAAAGGGCGACTTTCCGATCAACATCTTTATCTAGCATGGCTGCATAACCGCGAAAGTTCGAAGGAGAACCATGCGGAGGAACAAAATATGGCTGGCTCAAAAATGCCGTCTTTCCTTGAGGAGAGCCATCGAGACTAATCTTTACTCCCGCAATGCGATAGCCGTTGATTGTCGTCTTGCTGTACCACTTGCTATCCAACCCAAAAGGGCTTTCATTAGCAGAGATGTCTGGATAGCTAATCACATCAATCAGCATTTCCTTCTTTTCCGCAAGTCTCATCCAGCACTGATCAACAGGGGCGATGGCTCTTCCCTCCTGCGCTGTCGTGTAGCCATTGGCTGCGTAGAGTTTCATTCCTGCTTTAGCTAGGCCATCGAACTCAGCCTGCCCCATCTTGGGCATGATCTTCATCAACGAGGCATAGTGAATCGTTTCTTCTAGGACCCCATCAGGCGTCTTGCCATCTTTTTCTCGGCGGATCACGCCGCCGACTGGGTTCTTGGTCTCCGCTGTGATGCCAGCAATTTCCAAAGCCTTGGTATTGCCTGCACCCAAGTGGCTTGATTGATGAATGATGTATACAGGTATGTCCTTGGACACCTCATCCAACTCGTGACGATTGGGTGGTCGCTGCTCCTTCAGTTGAGCTTCGTCGTATCCAAATCCTAGGATGAGGCCATACTTCTTGGCGGTCTCGGACTTTGCATACTTCTTCAGCTCGGCAATGATTCCTGGAATATCTGTGATGGTGTAGTCGGGAGGCGCTAATAAGTTAGCAGATGCCGCTTGGAGCCCCGTGCCAAAGCAGTGTCCGTGGCCATCGACAAAGCCAGGTAGCAAGGCCCGGCCAGCGAGATCGACAATCTCTGTCTTTGCGTTCTGGAATTTCGCGATCTCTTCTTTAGAGCCTACTGCCAGTATTTTTCCATCTTTGATAGCGACAGAATCGGCAAATGGCTTTGCATCGTTGACTGTAACGATGCTTCCCCCTAGGAAAACCTTATCTGCAACTTGGCCATACGCAGGTACGGTCCCAATGATCGCGATTGTTATCCAAAAAGTAAAACGTGTCATAGTTGTCTCTGTTCAAATTCGATTTCTGTGTGAGAAGAGTTGAGTAGAAATGATGGCCTATTTGACTCCGAGCCACTTGAATGGCTCTGCTTTGACTAATTTGGCTGAAAGCTCACCAGATAACGGGTTGCCTCGCTCGATGCGAATGGTCTTCGGAGCGGCACCTTCTGATAGGTCGACTTTGTTCATGTCGATCCACGATACTGCCGGGAATATCGCTGATTCGAAGTAGAAGATCTTGGATTGTTGATCCGCCACCGTTCGCCAAAGCGTCATCGCGATGTTCGGATTGTTTGCATCCGACATCCCCAGTGGAACGCTCACAGAACGGATCTGCGAAAACACCGAAGCCACGGCAAGCTCCTGATCTTTGTACTTCGGACTCAAATTCAAGTGATGTGTTGTCCGAACAAAACGATCTGCTGCACTAATGGTTCCGGGTAAAAACTTGTCGCCGCCAATTTTCTCCCAGTAGGTGTTCAGGGCTAGTTGCTGATCGAAGGTCGGCGAATTAGTCATCACAACGTGCTTTCGACTGTGATGAATCACCAACTTGCCTTCAATGTACTCGAGAATAGCTGAGTCTCCGCTGGCGTCAGAGATCGACAGGTGGATCCCAGCGGCGTGCCCGTTTGGTAAGGCAGGAGCAAGGATCGCAAACGGAGGATTGGCCATATCCTTGATCGCTTCTTCCACAGTGGCATAGTTGTCGAGGAAGTACTGGCCCCAAGCGCCCGCTGAGAGTGTTTTCGTTTTGGCTTCATCGACCTTGCCCCAGTCCGTTTCTTTCAAATAGAGCAAATTAATAACGAGCCCTCTCTCGTTCATTCCGTCGGCAGTGCCGATGTCATAGAACGACGTCGAAATCGATCCGAATTTCGAGGTCCACTTAATCGGATTCGCGCCGATGCCGCCATCGCGTTTCATGCCTCTCGGAAAGACCCACAAAGCCGTCTGCGCATTGGGGTCCATCCAATCCATCGTTCGCCCCGTAATGTAAGTGCCATTCCCAGTTTGATAGATAAGGCGAGTGCATGCCGATGCTCGAGGAAGAATGGGGTTTGCAATCGTCAAGGACAGGAAGAAAGCAAGACAGATTTTAGCTTTCGTGATCGATCTTCGGCGCTTCATTTTGTGGTATTCCTGTGGAGCTGTGCCCGCTTGTGAAAGTAAAGGAGTCGCGAGGGGACGTGTGCCGTTCGCGGTTGGAGGCGCGCGTGCTTTTCATTCACCAGTTTAACAAAAACGAACCAAGATTGAATTCGGCGAAAAAATGTCGCATACAAATTTCCAGTCGGTACTCAGTTCGTAGTTTGGCGAGTCTCAACGGCTCAAGTTGTGGTGTCGAGACCAACCGATTTCTCGGCCACGAACTGAGTGATTCTCCGGAATTGCACTGGACGGAGTTAATAGTCGGGAAACCTAAGTAATCGTTGGGATTCTGAAAGCGTTTTCGATAGCGGGATTTAGCTCGCCCAATGAAATTACGGTGTTAACCAAGGGCTGGAGCTCAATCACCGATCGAAACCGGCTACAACCGTTTTGCAAACACTGTGTTAGTCAAATGGATTGGCAGAAACCGAGTTCTTGGGTTCTCAGTCGAGATCGGGGGTGCCGCGAGGTACTCAACGGATTCTGCATCGTCAGCAATCGGCACATGGACCACATACTCCGGACAGCGATGCATTGGTACAACGAGCGACGGGGGCATTCGGCCAGGGATAATCTGCCGCCAGTTCGGGATGGCGATCCACCGCTTCTGACTGCTTTTCCTGCAGGGGAGATCGTTTGTGATTCTGAACTTGGCGGGCATTTGAAGTCTTATCGGCGCGTGGCGTGATTGACTGCTGGTCGGCTCGGAAAAAGCCATGTAAATCGCTGTCAGAACCGGTGGCGGAGTTTTTGTACTGCGCGGTCCGGATTCTTCGATGTTTTCAATGTACCACCTTGGGAAACTTGGGTCGGTTATTTTGAAGACTCGCCTGGGGGGCGCGGTTCGGATGGCTCCTATCTGCTCGCTTACGTTCCTGCGGCCTTAGTTGATCTCGCGGATGCTGGAATGTTGGTAAATCCCGAAGAATGTATAATATGGCTTACACAAACGTCGGTGAGGATCCGGGAGAGGTTCGCCCGGTGACCGAAAACGGACAAACTAAATGTTGCACCGAAAGCCCCGACGGTCCGTTTCGAAATGGAAGTCGTTTTGACGGGGCTCTATCAACAAGGTCGTTATCCCAAAAACCCGATGCTCGACACAGGAGAACCTCTTGCGGCACATAGACTATGCAGTGAAATGCATTCAGCGTGCTTTGACGAAGGTCGAATGCGATCAGTTTACTCCGGTAGTTCTTTCTCCCGAGATATCTGACTACCTAATTGATCTTACTGTTCAGTACCCAGACGATGCATCCCAGTTCAGTAAGTTCGTGATCTCGTTGCCCTATGACGCTATTGAAAACGAACTCAAGAAACAAGTGCTCCCTGAGAATCTCCGACAGATGGTTCACGACTACCAATTCGAACATGAATCTTTGCAAATCAAGAAAGAAAACTATATTGTCGATCACAGTTTCGACCAAGCTACCAAATGCCGCGATCAACAGTATGTCATTGCACGATCCATTCGCGAATTGGTCGCGGATCAGGAATTGACCATAACGCCGGTGCTCGTTGATTCTGTTCTGAGATCGTTGGGCTTCAGTGAAGCTTGATGATGTTATGCATACATTGAGATAGCAAATAAAGGGTATGACTCTTCGTCGTCGTTCGTTCGAGGGACTTACGCGGCTCCTACGTTGGTAACAAACTTGTGCCCGGGATGTCACCAACTTGGGTGATTTCGTCTAACCGCAACTCGCTCCGGTTTGACACGCCGGTGCATCGGTTTTACTCAGCTCCCAGCCAACAATCACCTCCAAGCGGCTCATTCAACGAGCCAGATGGGGTACATTAGATGGTCGTTACCGGCGTTGCGTCGGAGAGTTACTAGTTCCGCTTCAGATTTCGCAACAGCACTAACGGGAACCCGCATATTCAAAAAACGCAATTCCAACTTCGATCGCTGTTTAAACTGACCTTTCTGGCAGCGATCACGACAATCTTACTCCAATTTTTGGCTTCCAAATATCCGACGCTAATTATCGTCTCGTTTTTCGTGAGTATGGTTCTCGCGTTAACGGGCTTTGCAATCATTGCTCTTTCGATGCTACTCACCTTTTCTGTTCTTGTTTCAAGCAACGATGGCAATAGAAGGTACAATCTGACCCGCTGCCTTCAACTAGCCATCATCGGTCTGGCTACCGCGGTTCCACTACTTATCTGGTTTCTCGTGCTCCGAACATTGTGAAGTGAGAGGCTCGTCAACCTGCAATGGTTTTGGCCATATGCCAAGGTCCCTGGCGACGTCTCGCGTGCCATGCAAAAAGCCACTGCCAACACGCTCCGGTTTGACACGCCGGTGCATCTGTGTTTACTCGGCTCCTGGCAAAACATGGTCATCCCAGCGGCTTGCCTGCACATTCCACCAGTCAGATAGGGTACATTTAAAATGCGTTTATCCACAAGTAGCCAAATGGATTGTCGCCGAATTCGAGGTAACCCCGAAAATCAATTCATTGCTCGACGTAGCTGTCGCTGAGGATACAGCGATTTTGGTTATCAACTCAGACATCGAAATCTACGGTGACCAAAGTCGATTGACCGATCTAGTCGCCAACCGCAAGAATGGATTCGGGATTCGGCATAATTACGAGACGCAACCGGGAGACGCGACAATAGAACAATGGGGGCTGGATGCATTCCTGGTTTACCCAGAGCAAGTTCGTCAATTATCACGGGTCGAGTTCTGCATTGGCAAACCGATGTGGGACTATTGGTTACCGTGGGAGTTGGAGCAGATGGGTGAATGCAATTGGATCACCGAGCCGTACTTTTTTCATCGTTCACATTCGGTCGCTTGGACTCAAGAAGAATGCACGTCAGCTCACGAAGCATTCGCAGCCCAGTTTGGATCGATGGACTGGAGTCAGTGGAGAAGGTCCAGGCCGAGTGACCAAAGGTGTCAAATGGTTTTGGCAAACTCCAGCCAAAGGAGTGTTTGCCATGAAAAAGAAGCCGAAAGAAATCGACTTTCGCAAGGAAGCAGAAGAACAACTGGAAGCCATCAAATCCCGAATCGGACAGGAGGTCCCACTCAGCAATCGCTACGTGCGAGGCCAGCGGGCGATTCTTGTCTCCGTCGACGGTGAAACCGCGACGCTTCAATTTCCCAATGGCGCAACGCTTGCCAATGTTCCGCTTCGAGATTTGGTGGATGACAGCGGTTACTGGAAACCTTAATCAAACAAAAACTTTGAATTCACTTTGGCATTGACCTAAGTTGTCAACGGCCCAGCTGATAATACATGTGTTGGGATGCGGCAGACCAACAATTCCCGCACTGCCGCAGCAATAGAACTCAAGGAAGAATCAAAATGCTAGTTCTAAGTCGCAAAGTTGGTGATAAGTTGGTTATCGACGGCAACATCACTGTGGAAGTCGTCAAGATCCAAGGCAACCGGATTTCGCTTGGCATTGTTGCCCCTTCCAATGTCAAAATCCTCCGTGGTGAGTTAACCGAACCGCAAGCCAAGCCGCAAATTGTGGAGCTAGTTGTTGAAGATGGACTATTAGTAGCTTGCTAGTAGCCGGACTCGCCAGAGTTCGGTTTCTCTTCGAAGCACTGAAGTCTGGCGACTCTAGCTACCCAAAAGTCTAATCTGGGCGGAGCACTAAACTCAAAAGTGGTTTGAGTACAGGCTAGCCACGACCACCTTCACAGCAAGTCTCGCAAATCCTGTGACACTTGGAACATTGCAACTTCGCGCGGATGTCAATCAGCGATCCGCCGCAAACAGGGCAAGCCGGTTGGCACGGCTTTTCGCTCTTCTTAACATTCGCTTCTACGGTGTTTCCACTTGGGTTCTGTTCTTGTTGGGACTTCATGGGATTAGACCTCTACTTCGATGATCGTTCGATTGAAAGAAGGACAAGTATACAACTTCCATCGTCGATGACGTTGAGCCCCGCATCCCGAGCGGCTTGGCTTCCTTTGGAATCTTCTGCTCCAGGTTGCATCCAAATATTCTTGACGCCAGCGGCGATCGCTTGTTGGATGACCTCGCGTGTGATGTGAGGCGGAGTGACAATCGATAGGGACTCCGGGACAACGGGTAGATTGGCGATCGAGGCGAACGCGGGATGGCCTTCTACTTCGGTTGCCGTCGGATTGAGCGGATAAACGGTGCGACCCGATGCGACAATCGCACGGAATACTT
>CANHVO010000267.1 GCA_947463915.1 Planctomycetaceae bacterium | reverse complement strand
CGTAGCCGGACTGGCCACAGTTCGGTCACCGTAGCCGGACTGGCCACAGTTCGATCACCGTAGCAGGACTGGCCACAGTTCGGTCCTCGTAGCCGGACTGGCCACAGTTCGATCACCGTAGCCGGACTGGCCACAGTTCGGTCACCGTATGCCCCCAAAGCCCGGCGACTCCGGCTGCAATAGAACTGTCGAGTTTCATCAGGTGTCAGATTGAGTGTGCGCGTCAATCAAAATGCTTGTCGTTGGACTAGCCTCTGAGCGAGAATTCAACCTGTTTGATTTTCGGCAGTTGCAAGGCACCGTCGCGAGGAGCGCAGACGATGGGAAAGCGATCCCTGTGTCGAGCACGGTGTGTGGCTAAGGCAACTTCGGGCAAATTGTTTTCCGCCGACAAGTGGCCCAAGCAAGCCCACTGCAGCTGACTTGCATCACAGGCGTCTAGAAGTTCTGCAGCGTCCTCGTTCGAAATGTGACCGCGTTTGCCTGAAATGCGATCCTTCAAGCGTTGCGGGTAAGGCCCGTCGCGAAGCATCGCGTCGTCGTAGTTGCTTTCGATCAGGACAGCATCCAGAGAGCCGATGACTTTTCGAAGCCCGCTGAATACATGTCCCAAGTCGGTGAGCAAACCGAATCGCTGTCCTAACTCGACATCTTCGACTACAAAACATACGCCTTCAATGGCATCATGGGGGGTTCGCAATGTTTCTATGCGAAGCGAACCAATTTGAAACGGCTGACCGGACACGAAATAGTTTGGACTTCCAAGGTAGCCGGTGGATGGCTTCGCGCGTGTCGCATTCCACGTTCGCAAATTTGCGTAAACGGGCAAGCCAAATTTACGGTGAAACACGCCTGCGCCGCTGATGTGATCGCTGTGTTCGTGTGAAAGGACCAACGCATTGCAGTCGCGAATGTCATGACCATACTCTGCCAAACGCGACTCGGCTAAGCTTCCGCTGATCCCAGCGTCGAAGAGTAAACACGTTTCACCACTTCGTACGAATACGCAGTTGCCGGCACTTCCTGATTGCAATGTAATGACTTCCATTACAGAAGTGTAACGCGTCCATGGGTTGCGTGGAAGTAAAGCTATTCATTTGGAGATATTGTCGATTGGCGATGCCTTGCAAGCATGAAATGAAATAAGGTGAGCGGTCCCCTGCGTTATCCCAACCCGACGCGTAAGCAAGGGGCTATTCCGGAGGTCCCTCACTCACGTTTCGGGTAATGACTGGTAGTTTTCACCCTGCCGCACTCCTTACCTCTCGCGTCAGCCGTTGAAAAAATCGAAGCCGTAATCGCACCGGCCCCGAACTTGTGATCCAATGGACTAACCCCCAAAATGAAAACAAATGGAAGTGTTCACACGGCGATCGTTTTCACCAACCTGAAAGATAACAGCATGTTTCATCGTCTCCAACGTATGGCGTTCCTCGCATACGTGTTTATTCCATTTTGTCCAGCGAATTCGCAGGACGTCGACTTGGTTTTGCATCATGGAAGAATCGTAACCGTTGATGACCAATTCTCGATCGCACAAGCGATGGCTATTGCGGGCGACCGAATCGTCGCTGTGGGAAGCGATGAGACGGTACTCGCCAAAAAAGGCCCGAATACAAAACTGATCGATTTGGCAGGAAAGATGGTACTGCCCGGATTGATCGACTCGCACGTGCATGCACCAGACGCTGCTATTTATGAGTTTGATCACGTTGTTCCTGAAATGGAATCGATCGGTGATGTCCTTAGCTACTTGCGTTCTCGCACTCAGGTCGTTCCAGAAGGGGAGTGGATCTCGGTCAGTCAAGTCTTTGTGACTCGCTTGAAAGAGCCAAGATTTCCCACTCGGCTGGAACTGGATCAAGTTGCCCCGAAGCATCCGATCGCCTTCCGCACAGGCCCCGATGCGGCACTCAACTCGATGGCTCTCGAACGTTCTGGCATCGGAGAGGATTTTCAAATCACCGATGGTGAGCCTGGACACTTGGAGCGAGATCCCAAGACAGGCAGACTCAATGGAATCCTTCGCAGTTGCTCGCGATTGATCAAATCACAGCCGTCTGGCAAATCGCCCACGAATGACGAAAAAGCCATCGCTTTGAAACGAATGTTGCATGACTACAATCGCGTTGGCTTGACCAGCGTTAGTGATCGCAATGCCAGCGATCTTGGGATCGAACTCTATAAGGCCTTGCTTTCGAAAAACGAACTGAGCTGCCGTGTTTATCTTTATTACGGCATCAACGCACAAGAAAAAATCGAGACACTCGAGGACAAGATACCTACGATCGGAAAACATCCGCTGCGTGAATACAATTCGATGCTATGGTTGCGCGGTGTCAAGATATTCTTGGATGGTGGGATGCTGACTGGCAGCGCCTACATGCGAAAGCCCTGGGGCAAAAGCGAAATCTACTCGATCACCGACCCTGACTATCGAGGGCTTTTGTATGTCCAAGAAGAGAAATTGTATCGTATCTCTAAGGCCGTCATCGCGAACGAACTCCAAATGACGGCTCACTCCGTCGGCGACGGAGCAATTCACGCGCTGATCGATGCTTACGCCCGTGTGAATCAGGAAATATCGCTCGAGGGTAAACGACCATGCATCACGCATTGCAATTTCCTGAGCGCCGAGGCAATCGCGTCGATGAAGCAACTCGGGTTGGTCGCAGACTTGCAACCCGCCTGGTTATGGCTCGATGGCCAAACGCTACTCAATCAATTTGGCCAAGATCGCACTCAGTACTTTCAGCCCTATCGTAGTTTGATCGATCAAGGTGTGATCGTGGGTGGAGGGTCGGATCACATGCAAAAGGTTGGATCGTTTCGTGCCGTCAACCCATACAATCCTTTCTTGGGGATGTGGATCGCTGTCCAGCGAACACCAAGGCGAACGGACCAAGTCTTCCATGCGGAACAAAGGATTAGCCGTGAAGAAGCCATTCGCTTGTACACCATCAACAACGCATACTTGACCTTTGAAGAAAAACAAAAAGGTTCCCTCGAGGCTAACAAGCTTGCGGACTTTATCATCCTGGACCGAGATATCTTGAGCTGCCCAATCGACGATCTTCGAAGTGCCGAGGTACTGTCGACGTATGTTGGCGGAAAGATAGTTTATCAGAAATGATGTACCATCTTTCCGTGGGTCGAACCTGCCGGGTGCGACCTTGATATCCCGGACGGGACGCTTAGGCGAGCGGCGGAATGAAAAACACCTGTAGCTGGATTCGCCAGAATTCAGAACACACTGAATTCTGGCGAATCCAGCTACAGATCTTGGCGAATCCAGCTACGATTCGAGGTACATTTTGTCCTGCCGCTCGCCTTACAGCAACAACTCACGAATGACCCTCGCTTTAGTAACTTCCGCATCCGTCAAACTTGCGTCGCGGCCATCGTGTGGATACGTAAGCTGACGATGATCGATTCCGAGCGATTCGAGCAGCGTGGCCTGAAGATCGTGCACGGTTACAATGTTCTCAACCGACTTGTAACCGAATTCGTCGGTCGCTCCATGCGTGTACCCTTGCCGAAATCCACCACCGGCCAGCCAAAGAGAAAACGCATGTCGATTGTGGTCGCGGCCGTCAGTCCCTTGCGATACCGGCAAGCGTCCAAACTCTCCTGTCCACATTACAACAGTCGAATCCAGCAGCCCGCGTTGTTTGAGATCCTGGACCAAGGCCGCGCTCGGTTGGTCGGTCCTGGCGCATAAGCCTTTGAGGCTTTCGGCATTCTTGCTATGTGTATCCCATGGTTGGCCGTTGAGAAAGATCTGCACAAACCGAACCCCTTGCTCGACCAATCGGCGTGCCAGGAGACAACGTGTCCCGTACTCTTTGGTCTCAGGGCGATTCAAACCATAGAGCTCTCGTGTTGATTCGGTCTCTGTCGACAAGTCCAAAATTTCAGGCACAGTCGCCTGCATCTTCGCAGCCGTTTCGAAGTTCTCGATGCGGGCTGCTAGTTCGGTACTTTCCGGATGTTGTTTCAAGAAACGCCGATTCAAATCTTCGACAAATTTAAGCTGATTGCGTCGAGCTGGCTCGATGACTCCTTGCGGCGTTTCTAGATGCAGGACAGGTGACTTGCCGGACCGAAACATGGTCCCTTGATGCACTGCCGGCAGCCAGCCTGAAGACCAGTTGCGTTCACCATCGACCGGTAGTCCTCCAGGATCGCCTAGCACAACATAGGCGGGCAAGTTTGCATTTTCCGTGCCGAGAGCATATACGACCCACGAACCCATCACCGGCATTCCAGCCAAAAATCGTCCGGTGTGAATCAACCGCAGAGCCGATTCATGGTCGACCGATTCGGTGGTCATCGACCGCACCATGGTGATGTCGTCGACAATCTTTGCCGTATGTGGCAACAACTCACACAGTTCCATCCCACATTGCCCATGCTTTTGAAAACCAAACGGGCTACCGAGCACGCTCCCCATTTGCTTATCAAAATGAACTTCCAAGTTTCCGCCTGGATAAGGCTTGCCGTTCCACTTGGTCAGCTCCGGTTTAGGATCGAACAGATCCATTTGACTCGGCCCGCCATGTTGGAAGAGACAAATGACCGACTTTGCCTTTCCTTTGCTTGGCTTTTGGCTGATCCCCTGAGCTTGAGCCGCTCGATCTGCCGATTGAAGCAGATGTGCGAGAGCCAATCCACCAAGGCTGCCCGCATACTGACTTAAGAACGCACGCCTCAATAGCCGCGAGTGATCTCTGTTTTGGATGTTCATACTGGTTAGTCTCTGCTGTCATTGAACATAGAGAAACTCGCTGCTTGCCATCATTGCTTGGCAAAGCTCCTGCCATGCATGGTCACTTGCATCTGGCAATTCTGAATAGTGCTTTGCCTGTTCGTCAAGGAACCGAGCCGATTCGGTCAACTCATTGTCGCTTGGCTCGCGACAGTAAAACAACTGAAACGCAAGCTTCAGGCGATTGTGTTCATCCAACGTTTCGGCTTGCAGACGGGATGCGGCAGCCATGGATCGTTTCACGGCGAAATCGGAATTCAACAATGCCAAGGACTGGAGCGACATGGTGGATGTGTTTCGCCGAACCGAATTGAACACAATTGAGGGAGCATCGAAGATGTTCAAAAAACTAACGACCTGCGTTCGCTTTTGATTGAGATACAACGAACGACGATGGGAAGCTGCCGAATCGTCCGCGGCGACAACTTCGCCGCTTTCAAGACGTTTTGTTGGAGTGTAGGGACCTTCCAATGTAAATCGGAGTTCTCCGCTGACAGCAAGCATCTGGTCTCGAATCGCTTCCGCATCCAATCTTCGCGGAGCGAATCGCCATAGAAGCCGATTGCTTGGATCGTTCTTATAAGTCTCGTCGTCCAGTTGCCCCGAACGACGGTAGGTTGCAGAAAGGAGAATCTTCCGATGAATGGCTTTCATGCTCCAATCGTTTCGAATCAAATCGGAAGCAAGCCAATCTAGCAACTCAGGATGAGACGGCGGGGCACCACTGATGCCGAAATTGTCTGGAGTGGTTACGATTCCTTTGCCAAAGTAATGTTGCCAAAGCCGGTTGACTTGCACGCGGGCCAACAACGCGGCGGCTTTCGAGTCTCGACTTGTAACCCACTCCGCCCAAGCGAGTCTGCGCCCCGATGATTGCAGGCTCGAATGCTTGTCGGTGACTGCGAACGGATGGAATGCGTCTGTTAATGCTGAAAAAGTTCCCGGTTCTACGACTTCAGCCCGATCGGAATAATTACCTCGCGTCAGCAAATGCACCACGGGAAGCTCCTTATCCATGTCTCCACCCCAGGCAATTTTTCCCGGACGTTTTTCGGCTTGTTCCTTTTGCCGTTTTACGGCGTTCGCTAATTCCTTTTGTCGTTTTTTGAATTCGGCAGTCGAGTCTTCTTTTGGAGAACTTTCGATTCGCTCAACGAGAACATTGTCCACGATAAAGCTGCGACCGCAGCAATATTCGAATCCGAAGCCGCCATCTGGCAGGTCCTCTTTCTTGACCTCGATCGGTTTCTCGTCGGGAAAGGAGTTCACCAACTGTTCGATTCTATACTTTTCGTTGTCGATGTTCGTGACACGAACGCCGTAGTTTTGCCCTGGAGTGTAGCCCGTCGTTCCAAGCGTACCGAGCGAGCTGCTATCCGGTCCTGGATAGTCCAGATGGACCGAAGTACCCGCCGTTGGGTTGCCATCGATCAAAAGGTTGCCGCCAGGGATCGGGCTATTGTCATTGAAATCGTGCAACGCAATAAAGTATCCGATGCGTTGTGCCGCTTGGCCGTCCGGCAGCTTGTTGTCGACAAGGTCGAAGGTTACCTGGATGGCCTCGCCAATCTTGTCGGGCGTCCAGTCGAACTTGGTTTTCGTGGACAGCCAACTGTCCCCTTGAGTTCCGCCCTCGATCACTAATAACTTGCCATCTTTGTGCTTAGCCGCAGGCGCTGATTCGGAATCGAGTTTGACCACAACACTGCCGCCAGGAGAATCGTCGTTTGTGGCCGTCGCACTCCATTGATCCGCGACACGAGCCGAATCCAAATCAAATCGATCTTCGAACAACACTTCACCTCCGACGCGATGGGCCTTGACCCAATTTGCGAGTTCCGACCGAAGCGTTGCAACCGTCTGCTGTTCGATTTGTTTTTGCTGTTCCCAACGCTCTTGTTCATCGCGTAGGGGTGCGTAGACGAAACGGTCATTGGGCTTGACCCACTTCTCAATGTGAAACGTCGGGTAGAAGATTGCCTGCCAGCGATAGTAATCGTTTTGAGTAATCGGTTCAAATTTATGATCGTGACACTTGGCGCACTGGACGGTAAGGCCAAGCAGAGCGGACGATGTGTTCTGCATTACCGACTCGAGGGCGTAATAACGGTCCGCTCTCACCTCGTCAGGATTCCCATCGCTTTCCCCCGAACCATCTTGACCGTTGCGAAGAAAATGAGTCGCCTCCAGGAGTTCGATCGTTTCAGGGGTAATGGCCTGACCGGGTACGAACCGAGCCAATTCGTCACCGGCAATCTGTTCGATGATAAAGCGATCGAATGGTTTATCTTGATTGATGCTGCGAACGACATAATCTCGATATCGATAAGCAAGGGGGCGATCGCTGTCCGCATTGAAGTAGCCGTTCGAGTCTGCATACCCAACGGCATCGAGCCAGCTTTTCCCAAAACGAACTCCGAATTGTGGCGAGGCCAAAAAGTCATCCACCAATCGCGAGTAGGCTTCAGCGCTGGTGTCCGATAGAAGGCTCTCGATCTCATTGGATGTCGGAGGCAGACCGGTTACATCAAGACTGAGGCGGCGGATGAGCGTTTGCTTGTTCGCTTCGGAGTTCGCAGAAAGGTTTCGCGATTCCAGAGCCGCTTGAATGAAGCAATCGATTTCATTGACGAGTCCTTTGGAATGTATGGCTTGAGGGACAGCGAGGTCGCTCAATGGTCGAAAAGCCCAATGGACATCGGTCTGGTTCTTTGTCGGGGCAAGAGACAAGCCAGGTGCCCCCGAGAGGATCCAACGTTGAAGCTCTTTCTTTTGTTCCTCCGAGAGTGGGCTTTCGGGTGGCATCGCATCGCTTTGAATCTGCTTCCACAATCGGCTGGCTTCGAGATCATGCGGTACGACAACGGCACCATCCTCACCGCCGCGAGCGATACCGACCGAGGTGCTTAGATTGAGCATCCCTTCTTGTTTTGCCGGCCCATGGCATTTGACACAGCGAGCCTTTAGCAACGGAGCAATTTGCCCCTCGTAGCTAGGCGCATCATCAGCCGCGTGCACGAAGTGCACTGCCGAAAACGCCAACATAGAGAGGAAAGTTATAAAGCGGATCATGTCCCCATTGTAACAGACCGCTGGTGTACCGGCTTTAGCCGGAATTAGCTGCCCAATCGCCACTCCCGGCCCAAGCCAACCGCTGGCTGTCTTGGACGCTTACGCAGGGCTACACTATGATTTCTCGTAGCGATTGCGAACCGTTAGCGGTTGTGGCATCGTGTTGTTTGGCAAAGTGATCTCCTCAACATCGTGATCTTTCGTCTGGTATCGATTGTTGGGTTTCTTCTTCGAAGGCTTCTCAGGGTTGGTCCTTGCGGAGATTGGTGGTTGGCGAAGTTCAGGATGTGGTGCTGGTGCAACGTCTGTCGTTTTTGTCTTGATTGAATCGAGGATTACAAGAGGATTCTCCTGACGCTCGGAGGCAATTGAATTGTCCGTAGTCACTTGCGATTCGACGGACTTATTTGGCGTGCGTTCTATGCTATCTTGTCTTACCGTGAACGTTGCGTTAGCTTCGGGCAACCAAGTACTATTAGGAACCCGACCTGCGTCAGTCGTATCTTCAACAAGGTCTTCTAAGGAGGATGTGTTTTCGAGGTTGTTCTTCAGCTTCCGAGCCATTTCTGCAAGGTTGCTGAAGGTGAGGTCATATTTGGCTGCAGGTACTGGATCAACAACACTGACGAATCGAGGTTGCTCCGCATGGGTCGATTCATTTTTTTGTTCACTCAGAGCGACCGATACTTCGCCTGAGGAATCTGCCATCTCCTCCGATTCAAAGTCGATCGATTGCATAGAACCCTGACCAATGAAATTGCTTCCAGTATCACGAATTTCGGGAGTAGCTACAAAAACGCCGATCGCAAGAAGCAGATTGAGTGCTCCAAACTTCATAGCATTCCACGTCAAGGATCGGATCCTAGTTGAGCCGCTCGCAAACAAGGCGTAGGGCAGCGATCCGATAATGCCAACGAAAAACGAAAGGAAGATCCATAAAGCTTTCTGCCCGCTTGAGAGATTTTTGGAAATCGCACATTCAACGATACACATCAGGGGATGCACGAGTATAAAGAAGAAGCAGGTCAGGCAAAGCAGGGCACCAATGACAAAGCATAAAATCATCATCGACATTTATCCTCGGCTGTAGATACATTAAGAAAGTGTGAGTCAGCAATCGGTAGCCAGCCGAAATTCTCTCAAGATATAGGTTCCGGATTCTGATTCAGCCAGTTCCAACTTTGTCTCACAGAAATAGATTTCGCCGAAAGACTCGGTCTTGCGCGATTGTTCAGGCGGTAACAATTGTAGGCCCATGACTCCACGATGGCATCACGACTCGACTCGTAAGATCTTTTCCATTTTCCGTCCTTTGGCCAACTCATCCACGAGCTTGTCCAGATATCGAACTTTTTGCGTTAAAGGATTTTCGATTTCTTCTACACGGTAGCCGCAAATCACACCGGTGATCAGGCTTGCATTTGCATTCAATTTGGCTTTCTTGAAGAACTGCTCGAAAGTCAGTTTGTCGTCAATATGTTTCAGCAGCATGGTTTCATTGAATCCAGTCAGCCATATTATCACTTGGTGAAGTTCTTCCTTCGTTCGCCCTTTCTTTTCGACCTTCGCAAGATAGAGAGGGTAAACTGAGGAGAACGTCATTTTCGCGAATCGTTCATCGTGATCGCTTGTGCTTTTCATTTTGTTTTGCTCGTGGTAGTCAATTTGTTGGAGTCCAGTCTCAGCCACCCGATCGCAGTTGCGATTCAAAGTATCGACGGGTAAGGCAAGGAGAATCTCCTTAAGGCTATGATTCAACATTCTGGCTGAAAACCTTCGAAACACAACTGCTATAGCAGTTGTGTGTTAGCCGCAAGAGAGCACAAAGTTCGCAAAAGAATGACAGCTGACTTGATGGTGTGGTTCTGCCTCCGTCTCCTACCTTTTGCGCTCTCTGCGCTCTTTTGCGGCCATCCTAGGAAAGTTGGAAACCTGTTTGATGGAAGTTTCGCGATGCCATCGACAGAGCGAGACTGGCGAGGATCCATTTCCATTGCAGTATTGTGTTAGCCGCAAGAGAACACAAAGATCGCAAAAGAAACACAGCTGATTTAAAGGTGGTACTGCCTCCGGTTCCTACCTTTTG
>CANHVO010000266.1 GCA_947463915.1 Planctomycetaceae bacterium | reverse complement strand
TTTCCTGTTCCGGCTTGGGTGCTCGGGGTGATTTTGGTTCTAACCAATATCGTGTCGAGCCCAACGAGCTCCATTGCAACGGATGTTCACTTGACCGGGGTTTTGTGCGCAGCAGCGTACTTTTATTTTGGTCTGAGCTTCCGATTTCTCGGAGATCTTCAGGGCACTTGGCGACGACAATGGCGCAAGTTCACGGGGCCGAAGCTCAAGATTCACAATATGGAAACCGGTGCCCCAACAAGCGAGGCGGACGAGGCCGATAGGATTTTGGCAAAGATCCACGAATCCGGTCAGGATTCCCTTACTTCCAAGGAGAAAAAGTTTCTGGAGAGGTACTCGCGTGCCGTCCGAGAACGGAAAGAGCAACTTTGATGGGTCGATAGAACATAATCGACTCGCGTTATGCAAGCGGCAGGAAAAAACACCCCGATGCGTAGCTGGATTCGCCAGAATTCTGAACAAGCTGAATTCTGGCGAATCCAGCTACTGTGGTCTTGATTTCGCCGCTCGCCTTATAGAATCTATTTTTCAATGTGACTCCCACCAACCCAATTTGAAACATGCCAATCGCAACCAGGACCTTCGAGACCATTCGCAGCGAAATTGCTGGGATTCCAATTAGTGACATTGTCGCCAAGTTTGGTACGCCGACATATGTTTACGACATGGCCATTATTGAAGAGCGTGTGCGTGATCTAGCTGCCTTTGACGTGATTCGTTACGCCCAAAAAGCCTGTTCCAACATCGGTATTTTGAATCGACTCAATAAACTCGGGGTTGTTGTGGATGCCGTCAGCGTTGGCGAAGTGAGAAGGGCCTTGGCGGCTGGCTTTGAAGCACACAGCATTGTTTTCACCGCAGATGTTTTTGACCGGGAAGCATTGGCATTGGTCAAGGAGCTTGGGCTCCATGTGAACTGTGGGTCACCGGACATGATCGAGCAGTTAGGGAACGCCGTGCCAGGTGCGAGCGTTACGTTGCGGATCAATCCTGGTTTTGGACATGGGCATAGCCAAAAAACGAACACCGGTGGTCCACAATCCAAGCATGGTATTTGGCACGAGGATGTCGTGGAATGTTTGCGAAAGGCGGATCTGTACAACGTCGCGGTGACGGGGCTACATATGCACATTGGATCGGGCACCGATCTGGAGCATCTTTCGCAGGTTTGCACCGCACTTGAGACAATTGCACTCCAAGTCGGTCGAACGCTGACCACGATCAGCGCCGGCGGGGGGCTTCCGGTTCCATATCGTGAAGGCCAGACGTATGTCGATCTGGACCAATACTATTCGCTTTGGGACGCGACTCGCAAACGCCTTGAGAACGCGTTCGGTCATCCGCTCAGTTTGGAGATTGAGCCTGGTCGCTACTTGGTTGCGGAGAGTGGATTTTTGATTGCTGAAATTCGCGCCGTAAAGGGGATGGGCGAAAACACATTCTATCTTCTCGACGCAGGATTCAATGATTTGGCGAGGCCGATCCTCTATGGTGCGTACCATCCAATTTCGATCTCGCATCGCGATGGTCGGTCGACGAAGCAGATGATCGATGTTGTTGTTGGTGGCCCGTTGTGCGAGTCGGGCGACATCTTTACGCAAGAAGAAGGTGGCTTTGTGGCGAAACGTTCGCTTCCCGCAGCGTCCGTTGGCGATTTCCTGATCCTTGAGGTTGCCGGAGCTTATGGCTTCGTGATGGCAAGCAATTACAACGGGCGATATCGAGTGCCCGAGGTTTTGCTGGAAAACGGCAAGATGCATTGCATCCGAACCAGAGAGACGTTCGAGGATCTGATCCGTGGTGAAATGATTCCACCAAGCTCACTTTAGCGAGCTTGTTTTTTGGTAGAAAATTCGGGGGCAGAAAGATCGAACGCAGAAAAATATTTGTGATTCATCTTTCTGCGTTCGATTTTTCTGCCAACTTCATTCCTACTTTCGCTTGCTATTTGCCGTGGTTTTGTTTTCGGCCGTTTTGGTGCGGCTTGGTTGAACGTAGGGCTTTTTGCGTTGGTATTGTTTCGCTCGCATTTGGAGCTCGGACCGCAAGGATGCGTCCGTTGTTGAGCGAAGGGCTTCTGTGATCGTGCTTTGTGCGGAAGCATAATCGCCTGAAGCAGCTTGTGCGGCTGCTAAGACGTCCAGCACGTGAACGGAGGAAGGAGCGGCGGCCAATTGAACGGCGCGTTGAGCTGTTTCCAATGCAAAATCGCCGTTCCTGTAAATGTCGTCTGGGCATGTCGCCATCATCCAAGCTGCGTTTTGGAGAGTTCGAACATTCTGCCCATCCAGTTCCATGGCTCGTTTGTATGCTGTGGCTGCTTCTTTCCATTGTCCGAGCGCTTGGCAAGTATCCGCATACTCGGTGGCAGCCTCGGAAGACTCTGGCGATAGTTCCATCGCTTTGGCATAATCCGCTAACGCTTCCTCACTCTTGCCTAAAGCGAACAACGAATGCGCTCGCGCACTGAAGGCCGCTGAGTCTTCTGGCTTAAGTTCAATCACTTTGCTTTGATCGGCGATTGCCCGTTCAAATTGGTTGGTACGGAAGAGAATTTCGCCTCGATTGAAATAAGCATCGGCGAATTCCGGATTGAGTTGGAGAACCGTATCAAAGCTGGCAAGAGCGGCTTTGTTGTTTTGCTGCAGTGCGTGAACGATCGCCATATTGTGGTGTGCTCGCCATCGCGTTGGGTCCAATTGGATTGCGGTTTCAAAATCCTTTTTGGCGAGAAGATCCATCTCTTCTGCTTGGGCGAGTTGCTGTTCCCGAACCAGGGCTCCAGCTCGATCGCTGCGAGCTTCACCGCGTCGATTGGCGGCCCAGCTCATGAGCGATTTAGCATACCGTCGGTCGTCTTTGTTGCGAGTTGAGTCGCCAGAAACATTTCGGCAAAAATCCAAGATGGAGGAATAGTCCGAAATCGTGGAAGCAGATTCGGTTTTTGCGTAGATGTTTTGAAGATCGGCGGAGATGGCGTCCCGCTCGAATTGGGGTGAGGAATTCCTGGCTGGCTGAGCGAATGCGTTTCCAGGCGAGATTGCCAATGCGAGCATTACCACCACTGGACCGCTCCATTTGAAGCTGTTTTTGGTAGGCGACATCGTTGATTTTTCCATCGAAATAGGGTGTTGGCTGGTTCCAAGAGCCCGCATTGTCGTTACTTGTAAATCAGATCGCAATAGAGATATCAGGCTAGTTTCTCCCGTCAATTGTGGTTTAATCAACGAAAACTGCTTCAACGCACCATCTCTTTGTGGAATTCGAATGAACCTAAGCGACTCTATTGCCCGCAACCTGCATCAACATCTTGTTCAAATCGCGGACATGAAAACCCAGATCGATCGCGGGCCACGCCAGGTCAAAGCCGCTCAATTGCAGGTCGAAACGGCCAAAGATACCCTGCAAAAATGCAAGGATAGCATCAAACAAAAGAAGATGGATGCGGATCGAAAACAGCTGCAACTCCGCGAGCGAGAGGCCAAAATCCACGAATGGGAAGGCAAAATGAATGCTGCCAAAAACAATCGCGAATTCCAAGCGATCAAAGAGCAGATCGCCGCCGATTCCCAAGCCAATAGTGTTCTGTCGGACGAAATTTTGGAAATTCTCGAAGAAATCGATAGCTTGCAAATCGAATCCAAAGGGCTGGAAGAAAAACTAAAGCTTATCGAAGCAGATAAAGTCAAAACCGAAGCCACCATTTCTCAGAAGCTGGCCGGGCTCAACGTCGATCTGGAACGGGTCGAAGGGAGCTTGGCTGTCCTGGAAAAGGATCTGCCGGCAGATTTCGTGGTGCTTTATAAGCGTTTGGTGACCAATCGAGGAGAAGACTCGATGGCGGCTCTGGATGACGTTTCATGCGGTGGTTGCTACACCGGCTTGCCGCCGAAGATTCTTGATAGTCTTCGCAAAGAGCAAGCGACACCGTGTCCGAGTTGCGGACGGCTGTTGTATCGTCCTGAACGGTGAATTTGATCTAGCCACCAAAAGACACAGAAACCACAAAAAAGAGTCTGACGCTAGGTGAAGGGCAGGATAAAGATGACCGTAGCTGGATTCGCCAGAATTCAGAACACACTGAATTCTGGCGAATCCAGCTACAGGCTGAATTCTCACGAATCCAGCTACAGGCTGAATTCTGGCGAATCCAGCTACGGATCATGGGGAGCCTCGCTACTCTGCTTCCATTTGTTCTTGTAGTTCAGCCCATCGCATTTCGGCCGTTTCCAATTCGGTTGTGACTTTGGTGAGTTCTTCGTGCAGCTTCATCGCTGCGATCGCTTCGGTGGATTGCATCAGTTGGTCATTGAGCGTTTTTTTCTGCGCGTCTAGCTTGGCAATGGTCTTTTCGAGTTGGCCAACTTCTCTTTTGACCGAGCGATCGTCGACGATGACATTCTTGTTGTTGCCTTTTTTCGGCGGGGAAGCGAGGTTCGTGTGGCCACGGTCTTTGGGAGGTGGCGGGGCTTTTGCTTTGGGGCCTGAGCCTTTTCGTTCGCTTTCGACGTTGTCGATTTCTTTGTTGACCATGTAGAGATACGAATCGTAGTCACCGCGGTAGTTGACCACGGTGCCGTCTTTCACCTCGATAATGCTCGACGCGACGCGCTTCATGAAGTGCCGATCGTGCGACGTGAAGATGACCGTGCCTTTGTATTCGATCAAGGCGTTGGCTAAGGCCTCGACGGTTTCGACGTCCAAGTGATTACCGGGTTCGTCCAAGACCAGGATGTTGCATTTGCTCAGGAGAAGTGCAGCCATGCAGAGTCTTGCTCGCTCGCCACCGCTGAGGACTGGGATTTTCTTTTTGACAGCGCTGCCGCGAAAGAGCATGGCGCCGGCGACGTCGAGGATCGTTTGATTTTTGGTGCCAGGGATCGCTTCGTATTCTAGGTATTCCAGAACCGTTTTGCGTTCAGGCAAGCTGCTATAAACGTGCTGGGCATAAGTTCCTATTTCGCAGCCGAAGCCCCATTTGACTTCACCGCTCAGGGCAGGCAAAGATTGAACGAGCGTTCGCAGGAGCGTCGTTTTTCCTTGACCGTTGTCTCCCACGATGGCTGCTCGGGAGCCATGTTCGATCTCGAGATCGATTCCTTTTGCGATCGCGTGGTCACCATATCCGATGGTCAGATCTTTGCAGCGGACTGCCGGTCCTTTGCGAGGTTCGACCATTGGGGCGCGAACCGTTGCGCGAGCTTGTTCGGCTTGGACTTCTTTGAACTCGATCTTTTCGAGCATTTTCTCTTTGGACTTGGCTCGGGTCGCGGTACTTGCGCGGGCTCGGTTCTTGTCGATAAACTCTTGTAGTTGTTTTCGTTTGGCCTCGTTGGCGGAGTTGACTCGCTGGTCGTGTTCGGCGAGTTCTTGTTGGTAAACCAAGAAGTCATCGATTTTGCCCGGGTACATCGTCAGCTTGCCCAGCGAAAGGTCGAGCGTGACATCGCAGGTGGCGGTCAAGAAGGCGCGGTCGTGGGAGACGATCAGGCAGGCTTCATGGAAATCGCGCAGGAAGTGTTCGAGCAGGATCTGCGTGCGCAAGTCGAGGAAGTTGGTCGGTTCGTCCAGGAGGAGCAAGTTGGGTTCATGCAAAAGCAAAGCTGCAAGTTTGACGCGAGTTTGCCAACCGCCAGAGAGTTCGCCGACAGGGCCATCGAGGTATTTTCCTTTCAGCTCGAACTGGCCGCCGACTTCGCCGCATTTCCAGTCGGGTTGGCCGCTGTCGCGCATCATGAATTCGAGCGATGTTTCGCCGGGAAGAAACGGATCGTGTTGGCGCAGGTAGCCAATATTGAGCTTCGGGTGTTTGATAATGGTTCCGGTATCGAGCTCTTCATCCCCGAGAATGCAGCGGAGCAAAGTCGATTTGCCGGCACCGTTTCGTCCGACGAATCCGACTTTGGTGTCGCTCATGATGGTGCATTCTGCATCTTCCATCAAAATCTGGTCGCCGTAGTGTTTGGAGGCATTTCTAATTTGCAACAGGACGGACATAGCAACCAGGGAAAAGCGAGTGGAACGAGTGAAATCAACTTAGCGATCAAAACCGCTTGTGATATGTTATCAACAGCCTCGACGGATACCAAGGAGAACAATGGGCCACATGAGCGAGATATCACAATCAGTAACCGAATTGATCGACCAGTTAGGGCGCTTGCCCGGCATTGGTCGCAAGACGGCAGAGCGGCTGGCCTATCATTTATTGCGAGTCCATGAAACCGAGGCGTTTGCTCTTTCGGATGCCATTCGTCGCGTGCGTGAGAACGTGCGTTATTGTTCGGTTTGTTATAATTTGGCCGAGGGGGAGCTGTGTGGGATCTGCATGGATTCGCGAAGGGATTCGTCGTTGTTGTGCATTGTTGAGCAGCCTCGGGATTTGATCGCGTTAGAGCAGTCGGGGGTGTTCCGCGGTCTTTATCACGTGTTGCTGGGAAGGATCGCTCCGTTAGAAGGGATAGGGCCGGATCAGCTCACCATCGACGCGCTGGTCGAGCGAGTGCGAAACGGAAATTTTTCGGAGGCGATTATGGCCACCAATCCAAACGTGGAAGGGGACGGGACTGCCCTCTTTATTTCGAACCAGCTTGACGAGTTTCCGATCCAATTGACGCGGCTGGCTAGGGGGGTGACCAGTGGCAGCGTGCTGGAATTCACCAATAAAGAAATCCTCGCAGATGCCTTGAGCGGTCGGCAGAAACTTTGATTTTGGGTTTTGAGCCATGAGTACCGCGAAAGACGAAATTTTTGAAAAAAACGTGATTGCGGCGACGACCGCATGGCTTGAGAACATGGTTATTGGCCTCAATCTCTGCCCGTTTGCAAAAGCCATTCATGTCAAAAAGCAAATTCGATTTGCTGTCAGTATGGCGGTCGACTGCAATTCACTGCTGGCGGATTTCAGGAGGGAGCTGACTCTCTTGGTGGCGGCGAACCCGGAGGAAACTGAGTCGACGCTGATCATCCATCCTGCGGTTCTTGGGGAATTCCTCGAATACAACGATTTCCTGGGTGTATGTGACGGTGAGCTCGAGGAAATGGAGTTGGATGGGATTGTGCAGGTCGCCAGCTTTCATCCGGCGTATCAGTTTGCGGGTACCAAGGCCGACGATGTCACGAACTTTACCAATCGCTCTCCGTACCCGACGCTGCACCTGCTACGCGAGTCAAGCGTGAGTCGAGCGGTTGCCCAATTTCCCAATGTGGAGGGGATTTACAAGGCGAACGTGGCAACGATGCGAAAGGTCGGAAAGACGCAATTGGAGCGGATGATGGTTGATTGGTTGAAGCTCCGGCAGTAGAGGGGAAAGGTCAAGGGGAAAGTCTCGTTGCGATTGGCGATTTGTACTCACTAAAATTTCGGTTTTGGTGAAAAACGCAGGCGAAACCCGCTTTTTTTCCTCTCGGGAAAAGTTTTGCAAATGCGACAAATTTTTTTGTACTTTTCGATAATTTGTGTATCTCCCCTCCAGCTTGAATTAAAATGACCAATCATTTTAACAACTTCGGTTGAGCTAATCAGATTAAGCCTCCCCATCCATTTTTTCGTGAAGCGTAGACTCCCATGAATTTTAGCTGGTTTGCGAAAGTTATCCAAAAGGTCGGTGCGTCAAACAAGAATCGTGTGAAAAGCACGATTCGGAGCAACTCCCGAAGAGGAGTGCGGCAGTTTCTTCGAGGGTTTGAGGCGTTGGAAGATCGTCGCGTTCTTGCGGCATATTCCTTTATCAACAATGGGACCACGATTCAGCTTAATCTTGCAGCGAACGAAGGGCTGACCGTAACCACAGCCGATAATCTTTACACTTTGACTTTATCATCGGGACTTTGGTCCGGTCCGAATGACGGGCGAGTTGCAGGAGCGTTGTCACCAATACTTTCGGTGACGGATACGCCAAGTGTCAGCATTATTGATGGTGGAGCGAACACATCGGTAACCTTTGGAAGTTCTGTGAATTACATAGTAAATTTCACGGTCGTCCTCGACGATGCCGCCGCTGGAGCGATTACGTTCAACAACCCTACGACTTTTGTTGGCGGTGCGGCGTTCTCGGCTAGCACCAGCAGAAACATTGTCGTGAATAGCGGGGCAAACATTTCGACGGTCAACGGCGGTCTGACGCTAAATGCAAACCAGCAGGCTACTGGCACAGCCGGAACGTTTACTGGTATCAATGTGAACAGCGCAACGGTTTCCACGAGTGGCACTGGTGCACTTAGCATCGCTGGAAAGGGCGGAGCAGCGAGTGGAGTTGGTGTGCTCGTTCGTGGAACTGGTATCGTTGAAACAACGGGGGCTTCGTCGGTAACTGTAAATGGAGCGACAGGTGCTAGTGCTTCCTTGGGAGTGCAGTTGACCGATACGGCAACTGTTCGAAAGAGCACGGGAACCGGATCGATTACGCTCATCGGTGACACGATGGGCATTGGAGCCACGTCAGTAATCAACGCTGGAACCGCCAATTCGGTGACTCTCCGTCAAAGAACCAATGCTGTCGCCATCAATCTAGGCGGTGCTGACACGTTGGCAGCCACACCGGTGTTGGGCCTCACCGATGCGGAGCTTGATCGAATCACAGCGGCCACGGTCACTATTGGGGACGCCAACAGCGGTGCAATTTCTGTAACGGGCGCGATCAGCCCGATTAGCCCGAACAATTTCAAGACGCTTGCGTTCGGAAATAACACATCTTTTGCTGCAGATTCTGAGTTCATATCAGATGTAGGCCCAACAGCCGCAATTTTTGAAAAAATCACAGTCGCGGGAACTGTCACAATTGCAGAAGGTGCGAAACTGTCGCCAGTCTCGACTGGCGGATTCGTTCCTGCCCTGCTGAACTCGTTTACGTTCGTCGCTAATGATCTAACGGACGCAATCACTGGGACGTTTACTCTTAACCCGCCAACTCTGACGGCCTTTCTTGGTAGTGCATTCACGGCATCCGCGAGTTACGCCGCCGGCACTGGAAATGACTTCGTTATTGCCGTTCCTCTGAATAACGCTCCGACCTTCACGATGGGCGCGAACCCGAACGTGAACGAAGACAGCGGTCCACAGAGCATTACGGGATGGGCAACCGGGGTTACCTCAGGTGGGGACCCGCTCCCTGTCCAAACGCTAACCTTCACGACGAGTGGTTTTGACACATCGCTGTTCAGTACAGCACCTTCGGTCAGTCCGTCCACTGGCACCTTGACCTTTACGCCTGCTCTTAACGCATTTGGCTCAACAGCAGTGATTCTCACGTTGCAAGATAGTGGTGGGACGCTCAACGGTGGCGTTGACACGACCGTGAAGACTTTTAGCATCACCATTAACAGTGTTAACGATCTACCGGTTGCAGGCAACGATGCTGCTGCGACGACAGAACTTGGAACCACGACCGGTTCTGGTTCGGTGCTCAGCAACGATACCGACGTTGATCCTGGCCAGACAGCAACCCTGGTGGTTGACGTACCTGGCACTTTTACGGGCACCTATGGCACGTTGACGCTGGCTGCCGATGGAACCTTCAGTTACACAGCCAACGCAAACCAACTAACTGTTGGTCAAGTGGTTACTGACAGCTATGCATACAGGGCGAGGGACGTAGCCGGGGGCTTGAGCAACATTGCGAGCTTGGTCATTACGCTGACTGGTGAGAATGATGCACCCGTCGCTTCTAACGATGTTGCTGGTGTGACAGAAATTGGCACCACTACCGGTTCGGTGTTTAGCAACGATGCCGATCCAGACACAGGTGAGACAGCAACGCTAGTCGTTGAAGTGCCGGGCACATTTGCTGGCGCGAATGGTACTTTGACGCTGGGTGCCAATGGTGCATACAGCTACACCGCTAACGTGAACGAACTGAAGGTTGGCCAAACAGTTTCAGATAGCTTTACTTACCAGGCTCGGGATGTAAATGGCGTATTGAGCAACGTTGCA
>CANHVO010000265.1 GCA_947463915.1 Planctomycetaceae bacterium | reverse complement strand
GTATAAAATCCCAATTAAAACAAAGTGCAAAACCCCTCACCCCCAGCCCCTCTCCCCTAAAAGGGGCGAGGGGAGCAAGATCAAAAAGATGTGGGTAAAGATGAGGATTTCATCCGTGGCTGTCAAATACCACTGCTTCGCAGTTAAGACTGCAGGCTTTTCTGCGGAAACGCGAAAGCCGTCCGGTGAGTAACCAACAATGACGCGAAATCGGAGAACGCATGGTGGTGTGATCAGGCAACCGAGACATAAGTCTTGATTAAGTCCAGCGTTCGATCGATTTCCTCTGGTGTGTTGTAGTGCATGCATCCAAGTCGAACCATGCCGTCGGGTTCCGTTCCCAGAGCTAGCGTCAAAGGCAAGGCATAGTAGTTACCATGCCATGCAAACACACCATTATCGCCGAGGTGCTGCGCGACTTCGACCGACTTCCGACCGTCGACTTGAAACGAAACGGTTGGAGCACGCTCAGACATGCGATGTCTGTCGGTTATTCCAAAGGTTCGAATACCCGGAATACCCGCTAGCCCTCGAATTAGCTGCTCCACCAGTTGCGTTTCGTATTCTGAAATGGACTTCATCGCATCCAATATGCGCAATCGTCGGTTCGAACCGTTGTCTGCGATCGGAGATAAGGAAGCAATGTAATCCACCGCTGCGGTTGCGCCTGCAATGCACGCATGATTTTGAGTGCCCGTCATCCACTTGCCTGGCAAACTATCTGGAGCAGGTCGCAGTTTGTACGCTGCCAATTCCTGCATTCGCTCCGTGCGACCATAGAGTACACCGATATGTGGGCCAAAGAATTTGTAGGCGGAGCAGACCAAATAATCGCAATCCAACGCGGTAACATCGATCGAACGATGCGGAGCCAAATGAACCGCATCGACAAACAACTCAGCGCCGACAGCATGGACTCGATTTGCAATCTCCCGAATAGGAGTCAGCGAACCAACAGCATTCGAAGCAGCCGTCACGGCAACGAGCCTCGTTCGCTCTGTTAAGAGCTCGTTCAGCGAGTCCATGTCCAACGTAGCATCGGAGGAGCGAACGCCGATAGCCTTGAGCTCGACCCCAGCATCCCTTGCTGCCAACATCCAAGGAGTAAAATTGGCATCATGATCTAGGCTTGATACCAGGATGCGATCGCCCGGTTTCCATTCTCTGGCTAATGCTCGCGAAAATTGGAGCGTCAATGACGTCATGTTCGGCCCGAACGCGATTGAATCGGGCGAAGCTGCGCCTAAAAAATCTGCGAAAACGCGATGGCTATGACTCATTTGTTCATCCACCTCGCGGCTAGTTGCAAACCGACCCGAGCGATTGGCATTGTGGTGCAACATGCAATTCGCGATGCAATCGACCACGCGCTGTGGAACTTGTGTACCCGCGGGACCATCGAGATATACGGCAGGCATGCCGTTGATGATTCGAGCAAGAGAAGGGAATTGAGAGCGAATGAAATCGAGTTGATGTGCGATGTTGGTCATCGTCAAGTACGTGGCCTTTCAAGCCGTAGAGTAAACGTGCATGTTGGCTCGAAGAAGCCTAAAACGCTTATCCTACAATAATTTCGGAAACGCTCTGACGGGCTCAGTGCTGTGTTTTCGAAATTTCTCGAAGTAGAAAGGCAACGTGCCGACTCTGAACGGCTCCTTTTGCTGCCAAGCTCTCAATGCGTGCATCGAAAGTTGCTTCCTTTCTTGACTCGCGGAGCGTCAGCAAGACTTCTAGCAATTCGTCCTCAAGTGCCGGTTTCGCTCGCAAACGTTTTGCTTGCTTGAGTGCATCCAGAGCCAACTCGGGGCGGTTATTGCGCCAAGCTGCGACAGCTCGCCAATGCCAGCTGGCCGCGTGTTTGGCAGCAACCGCGATCAATCGTTGCGATAGTGCAAGTGTTTTGCGTTGATCGTCTTCCGATGCAAGTTCGGATTCGCATCGACTTTCTATGTTGCAGATCATGGCTGTGACTGATGTATCAAGATGCTTAGAATTTTGGCACTCATCGAATATCGCTTGCGCTTCGGACCTGCTGGCTTTTGCCTCGTCGAGCAGGCTTGCTTTCCATTGACAGTGGGACCGCAGTTCCAGCAATCTTCCGTGCATGAGCTGGAGCTCGGAATCGTTGACCGATGCCGATTCGAGTGTTCTTGGAATTCGATCGATCGCTTCGTCGCAAAAGCGAATTGCCTCCGGCCATGCGTTTCGACTCATCTCGTTCTTGGCCTCGAGCAAAGAACATTGTGCGTTCAAGGCGATACATTGGACCGTTTGCGTTTTCTCTTTGGCGAGGTGGTCTAGAAGTTTTCGTGAATCTCGTAGTAGCTTCGTGTATTCTTCGGGGGCTTGGCCTTCGATTGTTGTCGCCAGTGACAAAAATAAATTCGCCATGCGTTGGATACGATCCGAGGTGGAGCCGTCGTGTTGGATAACTTCCTGGAGTCGTGTGATGGAAGTGCGAAGAGAGGATTCAGCTTGCTGGAGATCACCATTCATGAAGAATGCTTTGCCGAGATTCGCGCTGGTGGCCGCAAAGCTCTCAAGGAAATAAGCGTCTTCGTAGCGCATCATCCATGCCGCTTGCATATCGCTCTCTGCCGATTCGTATTCGGAAACCGCCAATTGGTTTCTAAGGACCTGGGTGTTGCAGATTCCAAGTCGGCTGTGCGCGTTTGCTCGTTTTTCCAGCCAGTCGGGCCTTTGGGGGCTTTTTCTAAGCTGCTGCGAATAGATTTGAATGAGCCGCTGATAGCCCTCAATTGCCGCCTCGGTTTGGCCATCGGCCTCAAGCATTTGTGATTGATCCGAAACGAGACTGTTTAACAGATAAAACGTGCTTAAATCTTCGCCCTCTTTGTGCAAGAGCTCCGCCATGGCTATCGGTTTTTCAAGCAAAACAGCTGCGCCCGCTGGCTGCGCATTCTTGGCGTTGTGTCTCGCTAAGCACTGCTGAGTGCGGAGCCACGTCTTCCGGGCTTCCCTGTCCTCGGAAGAAAACACTAACGCATGTTTTGCTGCTTCCGCGGCTTTCTCTGCGAGCAGAACCCCTTCTTGTTCGGCTTGGCCTTCATCGTTTTCATCGAGCGAACACAAGGACAAACCAAGCAATGCATTTGCATTTTGAATCGAAATCGTTTGTTCCGGTATTTCGTCCTCCGTATGCAAACGCAGGAGCAACTCTTCCGCGGCAGAGTATCTGTTTCTTGCTTCGGCTATCTCCCCAGACAATCGAGCGATATCGCCGAGCCGTAGGCTGCACCGAGCGGATTCTAAAGTTTCCGTGGCCGAGTGGTTGGTGGATTCGAGGTTGGCTTGATAGTACTGCTGCGCTTTCCCGAGCAGTTCGCTACGAAGAGGTGCAAGTCCAGGATAGAACTGGAGATCGCCGCTGAGATCGATGAGCCAAGCGTCAACCGACTTCCTCGCAGCTTGCAATTGGGTTAATGATCTCGAATGGGCAGTGCGTTCGCGTTGGTGAGCAAAATCTTTTTCTCGTGTTTCTTGCTCTGCGTGCAGCCGAGCCCTTGTTTCAGCACGTCTCGCGAAATCAATTCTTGCGGCCCCGAGGATACTCACCATGGCTATGGCAAACAGCGCTACGAACGCAGATCGAACGAGGGTGCGGTGTTTTCCTGCCACACGGTCCAATTTTCCCCACCAGGGCTCGCGATATGCTGTAACGGCGTGGCCGGAAAGGTAGTTTTCGATGTCATCTGCGAGTAGTTTCGCATTCTGATATCGATCTTCTGGAGCTAAGTGCATGGCTCGGTTGCAGATCGCATCCAGCGCGAGTGGCACTTGTCGGTTGAGTTTCCTCGGGCGTTTGAAGTTGGCGATGGCAACTAGTTTTAGCGTGGTCTGGACACTGTCGGATCGAAATGGGGAGACGCCAGCCAAAATTTCATAAAGAATAACGCCGAGCGAGAAGACATCAGAACGGCTATCGACCTTATCCGATTCTCCTCGGGCCTGTTCGGGAGACATATAGGCAGCCGTCCCCATCACTGCACCGATTTGAGTTAGTCCATCGTGATCATTGCTGGCACTTCGAGACGGTGTGCTTCGTTTCGAATCGAATTTTTCATCGATCGGCTTGATCGATACACCGATCGTTTGTTCCTTCGTTGGTCCTTCATCTGACTCTTGTTGCAAGTCACGAGGTTGCTTACCAAAATCTTTCGCAAGCCCCCAATCGAGAACGATGGTTTCGCCAAACGAGCCAACCATGATGTTCGCAGGCTTCAAATCGCGATGGATAACATTGTGATCATGCGCATACGCTAAAGTTTGGCAGACTTGCCGAAAGCGATTGAGCAGCTCGTGAAACTTGCGTTGCTTTTCCGAGGCAATGCTTGTGGAGTGATAGTCGTTTATCACTTGTTTGAGTGTAACGCCATGCAGCCATTTCATGACGTAATAGGGAATTCCATCCGAGTCCCCTTGGCCTATCTCATGCACCGGCACGATGCCTGGATGTTCGAGACGGCCAGTGATGCGGGCTTCGTTCAAGAAGCGAGAGACTGTTTCCTTGGTGTTGCCGGAACTGCCAAGCACACGTTTGATGACAACGTCTCGCTGCATCAGTCGGTCGTAAGCTCGGAGGACAACGCCGCAGCCGCCACGACCTATTTCCTCTTTTTCCTCGTATCGGAAACTTAAAAGCTTGCCTGCAGACGCATTGGATGTGCCCAAATTCCTCGACGGAGAAGGAGCGAGATTCGATTTCGAGGCAGGCTCGCTTTTCGCGTTCGGAGTGATTGAGGGTTGGCGTTTTCCGCCAACGAACGTCTGTTCGGAACCGTGAGCGTCAGGTGTTGAGCCAACCGGAGGTCCGGACAACGTAGACATGATGGGCGCGCGTGCACATAAAGTATTGGAGGTCTGATTTCGTGGCGCAGAAGCTTACAATGTAGCTATGGACATGAAGGTCTAGGTTTCGGCTACTTGCGTTGCAAGTTTGGAAAAGTGTAGGTATTGTGACGGTTGCAATGAAAGTGGGTTTGGCGAATCGTTTAACAGTCGGCCGAAGGCGTACTCGTATTGCATTTCAGTACGCCTACGGCTGACTGTTAAACGAGATACGGACTCGTGCAGAAGCATGCCGAAGTCACTATCGGCAAGAGTGACCTACTTTGACCTACTTTGAGCTACTCGTGCCGTAGGGCTTCGATTGGATTCATCTTGGCAGCTCGCATGGCCGGATAGATCCCAAAGACTAGTCCGACGGCTAGCGAGATAAAGAAGGCGCCAGGAATGCTTTCGGGCACAACGGCCGGTTGAACAGTCCTAACGACATCTGGGAGTCCAGCCATTTGCTTTTCAAACCACAGGTTGGCCAAAATTCTTGCCCCGTTTACGGCGGGACCGCAAAGCAGGCCGAACAGAATGCCCGATATCCCACCCGCCAAACTCAGAACGCTGGTTTCAACCAAGAACTGACGAATGATGTCTCTCCGCTTAGCACCCAGTGCTCGTCGAATACCGATTTCGCGAGTGCGTTCCGTGACGGTTGCCAGCATGATATTCATGATTCCAATACCGCCGACCAACAGCGATATCGCAGCGATCATTCCCATGAAAACCATAAACATAGCGCGCGTCGTTCTGGCTTGTTCGAGCAATTCTAGGGGAACGACGACGGCGATGTCTTCCATTTTACTGTGAATCGAAAGTGCATCTTCGACCAGTTCGGCAGTTCGCTTTACGTCAGCAACTTCTCGTACTCGGAGGGTAATTTGATTGAGCTCGATACTTTCGCCTTCGCGCGAGCTTGCGCTGAAGCTCATGACTACGTCGCCGATGCGCTGTTGTAACGTCTTGATCGGAATGTAAACGTCGTTCGAAAAATCTTGAGCAGCCATGGAGCCACCGATCGCAGCGGTCGCACTTTTTGGCTCGAGCACTCCGACGACCAAGTAGAAATTCTTGTTCTCTGGCATATAGATGCGCTGTCCGACGGGATCCTCGTAAGGAAACAGTCGGTCGGCTACTTTGGCTGCGATTACGCAGTGAGTATCCATCGCAAAATTCTCGGCATCCGTAATGAAGTGACCGGATCGAATTTTGAGGCGGGTGACGTCGGCATACTCAGGAGTGCAACCAACGAGGCGGCCATCGAGTTTTCGATCCTTGAATTGGAATTGGCGACGCATTTCACGAATCGGCAATGCGCTGCGAATCGTGGGCACCGTGGATACGAGCAGATCGTAGTCTTCGCGGGTAAGGCCGTAAGGAGTTAAGCCAGTTGTTGACATCTTCGCACTTGGCGGCTTAATCGTGCGAATCATGATCGTGTCCGCGCCAAGATTTTCAATCTGCTTTTGGGCTTCGTCGCCGATGCCTTTGCTGATCGCCAGCAACCAGATGACGCTAGCGACCCCGATGAAGATACCGAGAACGGTCAACAACGAACGGAGCGGGTGAAGCCATAGGCTCTTGACACCAAGCTGAATAGTTCCAATCCAAAGGCTCATTCTTCCACCGGCAAGTTTTCAAAAGCAAATTTAGCGGCAGCCTGTCGGACTTCCGGAGTATTTTGGCGGTCCCATTGCAAGCGACCATCCTTGAGACGGACGACTCGTCGAGCCCTCTTGGAGACTTCATCTTCGTGAGTCACTAAGATGATTGTTTTCCCCTCGTTATTGAGCTTTTCGAACAACTGCAAGATTTCTTCAGCGGTTCGTGAGTCGAGATTTCCGGTTGGCTCGTCGGCCAAGATAAAGAAGGGGTCGTTTACCAAGGAACGGGCGATCGCGACGCGTTGCTGTTGACCACCACTGAGCTGGGTAGGTCGGTGGCCGAGACGTTCTCCTAATCCGACCAAATGAGCGAGTTCGATGCTCTTTTCTTTTTGTTGCTTGGTCAGCGATTTGCCTTGATAGAACAAGGGAACTTGGATGTTTTCGACCACGGTTAGCTGTTGAATCAAATTGTAAGCTTGAAATACGAAGCCGATTCGTTGCGAGCGGATGTCAGCAAGCTGATCGTCGTTCATTTTGGCGGCGTCGTCAGTACCAAGCCACAAACTGCCTGAGGTAGGTTGGTCAAGGCAACCGAGCATGTTAAGAAGTGTACTTTTGCCGGAGCCGGAAGGACCCATAATTGCGACATAGTCGCCTTCAGGGACATCAAACGTCACACCGCGCAGCGCACGTACCGTTTCACTTTTTAAGACATACTCCTTTTTTAGATCCGCGACTCGGCAAGCAAATCGTGTCGCTTGCGGTTTTTCTGCTGAGACCATTAGTTGGACGGTGCTCCTCGAGAAGCTCCACTTCCGCCACCGCCGCCAGGCCCGCCTCCACCACCAGCAGCCATTCGCTTTTGCAATTGTGCAACCATTTCGGCTAGGTCGATCGATCCATCTTTGTTTGCATCGTAATCAGCAAAACTGTTTTTCATTCGTTCGTTGTCTGCCACTTCCGCGGCGCTAAGTTTTCCGTCGCCATTGGTGTCCATACGGCCAAGCATGGCCGAAGCAATTGCATCTGGATTCATGCCACCTGCTCCGCCGCCGGGCGGTCCACCTGTTGGTCCACCAGGGGCGACACCGGCACCTTTTGCTTCTGGACCGGATTTTGCTATGCCCTTGGGAGACTCGGCCGCGATCTTGACGAGCTTTTCCCGATCGTCGACTTCTGCAATCGCTGGGATTTCCATTTTGTCGAGATGGTTTCGAGGATCGAGAACAACCATGTCTTGAACGCTAACGCCATCCACCACGGTCACGTATTTGTCGTTGGTCGCACCGATCTTGATCTCACGGGTATCCCAAGCATCGCCATTTTTGACCAATGCGAAATGATGTTTTTTCGTTTCGTAGACCGCATGCACGGGTAACTGAATGGCATCGGCGATTTGCTCGACGAAAATCCGTACTTCTGCCGTCATGCCGGTTCGGATCTCTTGTGGAGGCTCGATGATCTGAACAATCACAACGTACTCTTTGACCGTTGGCCCCCACATGTTTCCTTGTTCGGCATACTTGTTCACTTTGATCACGCGCCCGAGCAATTCGTCTGCCGCAGCTCCCACGTTGATTTTAACAGGCATTCCGTCTCGAATCAGAGTGATTCGCGATTCATTAACCTTGGCTTTAACTTGCATGCGAGTTGGATCGGGAAGCAAGAAGATGGTTTGCTGCTCGCGAACGAGAGCCCCTGCTGTCACGGTGAAGTCGGAACCACCACGGCTACCTTGTTTGTTGGCGTAAACAACTTGTCCGTCGGCTGGCGCGACAACTGCACATGCTTTGATTTGTCCCTTGATCTCCTCGAGCTTTTCTTTTTCTTCTATGAGTGTGCTCTTGTCGGAATCCAACTTAGCACGCGCGGTCTCGATGTCGCTGTTCAGTTGGACGAGCATTTTTTCCTTGGTCAGATTGTCGAGAACTCGAAGACGGCCCTGCGCTGACTCCAAGGTGCTCTGCGCATTTTGAACTGCAAACTGCTCGGATTCGATTTGAAGAGCTTTGAGAGTGCCTTTGGCAGCGAGTCGTTCGGCACTTTGAAGCGATAACTCCGCTTTACGAAGACCTTGTTCCGCCAACGCGATTTCGCTCAAGATGGCTTTTCGCTCAGTGAGATAGGTTCCCTCGAGATACTCTTGTTTAGCGATGGCTGCTTTACTGACCGCGGCTTCGCTGTTGATGACATTGGATTCAACCGTGCTAACGACGATTCGCTGATTCTTTACGTCTTGTTCAAGTGCGGATGAATCGAGCTGGCATAATTTATCCCCTTTCTTAACGTAAATTCCCTCGGCAACGAGTGAGAGAATCGGGGTGCCACTACCACCACGGCCTTTCACCTCGCATTTAACCTCATTGTTGCTGCTGCTTTCGATTTCACCTTGCTCCAAAACGATGTGATCGAAAGGTCCACGTTGCACTTCATGCAGAATCGGCTCGTCCTTCGAAGCGGTGTAGATTCCGGAACCCTTGGATTGCCACCAAGCGTAACCGCCAAGCCCGCAAGCAGCGAGCGCGACAATCAAGATCAAAATCGCTTTGGCTGACCCGCGTCTAGGAAGCGAAAGTCGTGGAAAATGGAGTGACATGTTATTAGCAGGGTTAATGGATGGTGAGCGACCGGCTGGGAAAGCCTGGCCGGCAGGTTCGGATATTATCCATGACGGTCAAACGCAATACTACAGTGAATTGCTAGATTGCGGCTCATTCGTTAGGAAGATTATGGCTGACCTAGTTAAAACACCGATCAAGGGCCAAAGTTTCGGGGATATTCGGAATATGTATGCCCTCACGCAGAGGGGGGCGAGGAGTGTAAAACGATTGTCCTCAATCGTTTCGGCGCCGCCAAAAACCAAGCAACTTGAGAAATACCCACAATTCGCACTATGACCAAATGGCAAAAATGGGCCGAAAGTGCCCGCCAAGCGATGGGGACAATCGCAGTACTCAAGAGGTTAAAACGATTGTCCTCAATCGTTTCGGCGCCGCCAAAAACCAAGCAACTTGAGAAATACCCACAATTCGCATTATGACCAAATGGCAAAAATGGGCCGAAAGTGCCCGCCAAGCGATGGGGACAATCGCAATACTCAAGAGTGTAAAACGATTGTCCTCAATCGTTTCGGCGCCGCCAAAAACCAAGCAACTTGAGAAATAACCGCAATTCGCACTATGACCAAATGGCAAAAATGGGCCGAAAGTGCCCGCCAAGCGATGGGGACAATCGCTCTACTCTAAGCCGGGTAATCTTGACGGAATGGGGCTGCTGCGGAAGATGGGTTGTTTGGGTGTTGTGGTGTTACATGGCCATGTAGCCAAAAAACTCTTGCCGAGCGAGATACATCCGACCGATTCCAAACAATCGATCTTTGATTCACAATCCATACGAACCAAACACATCGGCACAGACCGGTAAACAAGATGGCATCCGATTTTCGACTCAAGGAACAGCTTCCACGCCTGACGGATGCGATTGTGCGTACCTACAATGC
>CANHVO010000264.1 GCA_947463915.1 Planctomycetaceae bacterium | reverse complement strand
CATGGGGAAATCCAAATTTGGGAAAAGACCGTTCAACGAGTGACTGAGCAGCAAATCAAACGAACGGATTGTACTCAACCGTTGCATCTTGCTACTCTACCTTATGGTCTATTTCAGAGAGGGGTAAGCGGTCCATTTTATTCACCCTAGCATCCAAATAAAATGAATCTGCTTGAAGGCAAGCACATCGCCGTGTACTTTACCGGTTAATTGCGCCGGCGGGCGCGAACCAAACGCACTCACTTTCGATTGTGTTTCTGCAGCGGCAGGACGCGAGCCCCCCGGTTTCCAAGATCGCTCGACCTTCATCGAAAACCGCGACTCAATTTAAACAAAGTGCTTTCGATCATATTTCAAAGTTGCTTTTATGACCAGACTCTTTCCGGTGTTGATTCTGACCGCTATGACCTTCGCCAAAGTAGCGGCTGCCGGGGTGGAGTTGCGTGAATCGACGATCACTTCCGAACTGGAAAAAGTTCCAGCCGGGACCACGGTGACAGTCAACGTCGTTCTCAAAAATACAGGTGACAAGTCAGCGGACGGGACCGACGTGCGGATCAGGTTACCACTCGCCGGGTTTCTCGTTCGGATAGACGAATTGCCGGAGTTGAAGCGGGACGACGAGGAACGCGAGGTTTCAGCGAAGCTGGACATTCCCGCCGGGCAGGAGTATCGGTTCTCCTTCGATCTACTTGCCTCTCGCACTAAGGTTGGAAAGGAACTCGCGTCGCAGATCGAGGTCGTCTACCTTTTGGACCAGATTCGATGGAACTCGGAATTCTCAAAGAGGATCACCAACGCTCCGTCCACGGCGGGGGTGGTGATCGGCGGTTTGAGATTTCATCCCGCAGCAGGCTGGTTGCTGGGATGGATGGTCTGTTGCGGGTTGATGTTCGTTTGGATTCGCGCTCGTTTGCGGCACATTAGGGAACATCCTAATTCCAATAGAGTACCAGCTGCTGTTCGTCGAATGCCTGCGTTTGGGATCGTTGCGATCGTGATGATTCCGCTTGCGTTCTTGATGGCACTGGGAGGAATGGCTTGGCGCGACCTGCAAACGCTGACGAGTTGGAAGGAATCGCAAGCCCTCATTCTGGACCGGCGAGAAAATGTAGAAGTCAGTAAGACCGAATGGCATAAGAATGGCCGCCGGAAACCATCCAGCGTCACTCGCACACCAGAATTCGCGCTGAAGTACCAAGCAGGCGATCGCGATGTTATCTCATCCGGCTTTGTCACCGGACCATCTATTCACTTTGGCCTTCAAATCCTTGGCAAATCGGAATTCGACGAATGGGTTCCCGGTAAAACCATTCCATGTTGGTACGATCCCTCCGACCCCGGCATCGTCGTCGTCCAACGCGGCTTCGGCGTCAAGTACATCATCTTCGGCCTGTTCTTCGGCCTGATTCCGTTGGTAATTCTTTCGTTTGGATTTCGGCAGCTGCGAAAAATGAGCGATGGCCTGCGAAAGTTGGATGCGATCGAAATGGAGAGGCAAAGTGGATTCAATTAGTAGCGAAACTCGTCAAGAGTTTCGGTCGATAAGGCAATGCAGCCGAAAGTCTTGACGACTTTCGCTACGCAAAGCTCAGCCAAACACTTGGCGATGTTCTCAGACTTGCGCCCACTTGATTAGGCGTTTTGAACCCGGTCCCACGATAGCTCAAATCGGGCAAGATACTTGCGAAGCCGGTCCGCGTCGTTGGGTATTTGCTTAGTCAGTCGCGAGCTTGCAAACAGAATACGGCCCGCGTCCGATAGCGATTTCGATTGCTTGCAGACACGAATCACTTCCTCCAACTGCACCCGATCAAAGAGGTCCAGCTGATCGATTTGCGATTGGCTCAAACAATCGGACAGCGAACTAGCTCTTGTCGTTTCTTGGTCAGGCACGACTGTACTCGCCCACCCTCGCTTTAACCGCTCGACCTCCTCGTTAACTTCGACAAGCGTGATCCGGCCGGACTGAGCCAATGTGGCCATGCGAGTCACGGCAGCGCTAAGGTCACGGAAATTGCCTCGCCAAACCGCTTCGGGCGACATAGCAAACTCGAGAAAGCGTGCCTTCGCCTCTCTGTTGAGCGTCACCTTGGTCCCCTGAGAACGTTCGAAAGCGACCAGCTCAAACTCGAGATTCGGTTCGATGTCCTCCCGACGATTCGCAAGCCCAGGCAATGCAAATGTCCATAAATCGATGCGTGCAAGAAGGTCTTCGCGGAATTGGCCGGCAACAACGCCACTTTGCAACGAACGATTGGTACCTGCAATCAATTGAAAATCACTAGACACTTCCCGGTCCGCCCCGACAGGCAGAAAATGCTTTTCCTCGATCGCTCTCAACAACATGGCTTGCTGCTCAAGACCGAGCTCGCCGATTTCATCTAAGAACAACAGGCCCCCATCGGCTGCCAACATAAGCCCATCACGGGCCGTGGACGCGCCCGTAAAAGCTCCCTTGGTATGACCGAACAAAGCGGACATGGCAGAATCCCCTCGGAGCGTTGCGCAATTCACTTCAATCAGCGGCCCCTGCAACTGTTCTCGCCGCCGCTTCAGTTCGTAAATACGACGAGCAAGTTGCGATTTCCCTGCACCCGTTGGCCCGGTTAACAAGATCGGCGATCGGCTCGCTATCGCCACGCGTTCGATCCGCTCAATCAAAGTGTTAAATGCAGGATTGCGAGTTTTGATTCCAGACTTGAGAAAACTCAAGTCGTCCGCATGCTGGCTCGCAAATCGAGTAGCAATGGCATCGTAACGAGATAGATCCAAGTCAATGATTCGATAGACCCCGGGCCAACTATTCCGAGGCGACGGGGAGGTCTGGATAAGCCGGCCCGGCAAATGCCTCGACTCAGCCAAAAGGAACAGACAGATTTGATGGACGTGCGTTCCGGTTGAGATGTGGATCAGGTACTGCTCCTCATCGGTCCGAAAAGGATAGTTGCGAGCGAACTCGTAGAGCCCAGAAAACACTTGCTCAAAATCCCATGGGTCGCTCGTGTCGTGAGGATGCAACCGAACCATCGTCTCGGGAGAAACCGATTCGATATCTCCTGCGACTAATTCGGCAAGCTTGCTATCACCGGACGCATGGAGCAAGTCGAATCGATCGATCACCAAATCTTCGTGCTGGCACAAACCGACGGATGGACGCCACTGATGCCAACGATCCGCATCGCGCCCACTGTCCAGCTTGCTACCCAAAAAACCAATGACCACCGTTTTCCATTTGCGATCTTTGCTCATCAAACAGCCCAAACCGAGACTATACGCCAGGATAAAAAACTATCCCAAAGCATAGCAAGTCACCGAAGACCAGTCAGCCTCACCTGGCAACCAAAACAAAAGAAAAACAACGCAAACCACTACTCAGAAACAACTTACGATCATTCCACAAAAAGAAAAGCGAACTTGGCACAGCCATTGCGTTACCTGTTCTTCGCAAATGATAAACTGAAATCCATCTTTCAACCTTCAACACCCAACCCAATGATGATCCCAACAGGCGAAGCGACAGCTATGCTGCCAACCGGCGGCAAGACCAAACCGATTACTGTCATCGGAACCGAAAAGATCCGCGATACGTTTGACGATATCTGCTTGCAACAAGCGATCAACTCGCGACTTGCTCCTGGCGTGACCGATCTTATTCTCAATCCGGACGGACACTGTGGTTACGGCGCTCCGATCGGTTGTGTCATGACTTCTCCAACGCACATATATCCCGGGCCTGTCGGAGTGGATATCAAGTGCTCGATGAGCCTGTTGCAATTGGACTTGCCCGAAGAAGCAATTCGATCGCGTGAGATTCGCCGCAAGCTTATCAACGCGATTTGCGAACGCACTCCAACGGGTGCCGGCCGCGGCCAGCGTCACGCCTCGAAATCGCGCCGCGTCGATGAAAAGCTCGGAAAGCAAGCGGTCATCGAGGGGGCCTCCGAATCGGTATGCACACAGCTGGGAATTCCACCTGAATGGGCAACGCGATGCGAAGACTCGTCCCATGTAGGCCACGACGAAACCCATGACGCGTTGGCTTCGCGACTCGATTGGCATTTGGCGAATGGTACGTTCCGCAAGTTCTCCGACAAGGCGATCCAACTCGGATCCTACGGTGGCGGAAACCACTTTGGTGAATGCGAAATTGTGCATATCGAGGACAATGAACGATCTCGTAACGTGTCCAACGTATTTGGGCTCAAGGACCGCCACGTCGCGTTCTTGTCGCACTGCGGTTCACGTGGGGTCGGTCACAACTTGGCCATGGGGCAGTTCAAGTCACTGCAAAGCAAATTTGCCAAGTGGGACATACCGCTACCAGGCAACGACCGGGAACTCGTTTACGCACCTTTGGGAACCAAGGAAGCCGACGAGTATATCGATGACATGTCGCTCGGTGCCAACTTCGCAACGGTCAACCATTTGCTGATCAATTCACTCGTTCTAGAAGCGTTTCAAGAGGTGTTTCCTGGTATCGAGGGACAACTGGTTTATTTCATCAGCCATAACATCGCGAGACGCGAGATTGTCGACAACATGCAACAGTGGGTTCATCGCAAGGGAGCGACGCGAGCATTTCCTGGGGGGCACCATGCCCTCAAAGGGACTCGCTATGCTCAGTCAGGACACCCGATCTTGCTACCAGGCAATCCGCAAGCGGGTTCGAGTGTTATGGTGGCTGACCCTGGTGCGAGCATCAGCTGTTTCAGCGTCAATCACGGCGCGGGCCGTCAGCTTGGCCGAAAACGAGCCATGCGAGAACTCGATCAAGTGTCGGTCGACAAGTCGTTTGATGCTGCCGACATTTTGACCAATTGCCGCAACTATCCGAAGGACGAGGCTCCTGCGGCGTACAAAGACTTCGAAGAGGTTTTGCGAAGCGTAAAGCTCGCTGGACTTGCGACGGAAGTAGCGCGCTTGAAGGCAACATTTGTAATCAAGGATGGAGACGCGGCGGATGACTGATTCCAAATGGATTGAAATCGATGGATCGCACGGTGAGGGGGGCGGACAAATGGTTCGCTCCTCCCTGGCGCTTTCGATGGTAACCGGCAAACGCGTTCGCATCGAAAACGTGCGTGCGGGACGCGAAAAACCAGGCTTGATGCGTCAGCATTTAACATGCGTCCAAGCGGCCGCCGAAATCAGTGGTGCCAAAGTTACGGGAGACAAACTCGGCTCGACCGCGATTACGTTTGAGCCATGCGAGGTGAAGCCCGGCGACTATCATTTCCGAATCGGAACGGCGGGGAGCGCATCGCTGGTTTTGCAGACGTTGCTCCCGGCATTGATTATAGGAGAAACGCCATCGACCATTGTCGTTGAGGGAGGGACCCACAACACACATGCGCCCCCTTTTGAGTTTCTCCAGAAGGCCTTTGTCCCTTTGGTGAATCGAATGGGGCCGTCCATTCAATTGTCGCTTGAGCAGTACGGCTTTTATCCAGCTGGAGGAGGCGAGGTACGCGCGACTATTCAGCCCTCTACCTTTTTGAAAGCCTTCGATATCGTCGAGCGCGGCGACATTGTGCGCCGCCAGGTTTCATCCGTCGTTTCGCATTTGCCGATGCACATCGCTGAGCGCGAGGTCGACGTGATCCAGCGCGGGCTCAATTGGGACACAAGCGAAACTCTTTGCGAGTCGGTCCGCGCTCGCTGCCCCGGCAATTACCTATGGATCGAAATGGAGAGCCAGCATGTCACCGAAGTGATCACTGGATTCGGCAGGCTTAATGTCAAGGCGGAGATTGTTGCCCGGGACGCTATGGACGAAGCACGCGCCTACATCAAAGCGGATGTACCTGTCGGAATTCATTTGGCAGACCAGTGGATGCTGCCGTTGGCCATCAGCGCTTGGCAATCGCGTCAACAGGGCGTTCAAGGTGGAGGTAAATTCACGACACAACCGTTGACATTGCATTCCACGACACACTTGTCGATTATCGAAAAATTCCTCGGCCTAAAGCCAACCATCGAATCTCAAGAACACCGCACGCAGTTAGTTTGCATTGCATAATTGCCGACACAACGAATCAATAAGCTCGTCGGTGAATACTTCCCCGCGACTCAAAAAATCGCCGTCTGCCATTAATTTTTCCATCAACGGCCTGCGACCAGGATCCCCCGATGCATCCATTCCAATCGTATAGGCAATCGAATCACTGGTTCCATCGATTTGTTTTTCCAATGCGGCCCCAGGAGCCGTCTTGTTTTGAATGCCATCGATCATCGCCATGAGCACCGCAGAATAGACCAAGTATGCGTTGCATCCAGCAGGAGCCCCGCGAAACTCAATGGCTCGGTCGCGAGGGTTGTTGGACACAATGGCCACGCGGCATATCGACTCGACTGCGTTGCAGGAACACAGTTTCAGCCAAGGCACGTTCTGAATCGACTCATCGTTCGCGATGGCCACGGCCGTAATCACGTCTGCATGCTTGACAATCCCACCCATCGCATGCACACCAACTTCACTGAGCCCTCGATAGGAAGAGCCAACAAAAATCGACTCCCCTTGGCGAGTGATCGACCATTGACTTGGCAACCACAAATCCTTCGTGGAGATCGTCTCCTGATGATTCCATGCATTTTGGCCAAGCAAATAGCGAAGCATGAACAGATCGTCACAGCATTCCACTAATGGTGTCGACTTCAAAACCAATTCAGAACTGGAGTGGATGCCACTAAAGTGACGCTCGATATGCAACCCTGCCTCTGTAGCGGTTTCAGCTACCTCACAGCGCATTCGGAAATCTCGATCTGCCGCACCGCAAGCCAGCAACGTGCTGACCATTGGCTGCGGTTCAGCCAACAATTCGGAATGCTCAGGGCGAACGATACGGAACTGGCTGCTGGCTTTCACAGCGACTCCGTCTCCAATCGCGGACGATTCAAGGTACCGCATTGCCTTCATCGCCACATAGCGAGAGTCGAGCGAACTCTCCTCGCGCATGATCGCGTCCTGCACATTGGCAATCAACACCAACGTGGGCTGGGGTGTAAACGGGTCCAAGTAGTTCGCCCCACCCTGAGGCACCAAGATCGCATGACTAGGGGACTCGTTGGACGATTCATCCAAAACGATTTCGTGCCCAAAGCCTTCTTCGAAGGAAGCTTCCGTCAATGCCGAAATTGGAAAGGAAATGTGTCGCAAACATCCCAGAACATCCACAAAGCGCAAATCGAAGGCCTTGATGCCTTTTTCGCGACAGTAAGCCAACACAGCTTTTGGTTTCACCTGTCTTTACCTCGTTTGCATTTCTGTTGGATTGAACGCGATGCGATGCAAGGAACGACTACTTTACGGCTTCGATAAAGATTCCGTCAAAGCGAGCAACGCCTGTAGCGCCGAACAAACCAATGGACACGATGACCTCTTTGGTTGCAGGTGGGACAGGCAAAATTCGCTCTTCTTTTTTCCATTTTCGCGTCCCTGAAAAACCACCGATATAGTTGTAGCCTAACTTAGACCTGTTGGCGTCAAAAAATTGAATTGCAATTGCCGGCGACTGCTCCCTGTTTTCTTTGTTTTCTTTGGTTCTCCCGAGCTGAACATTTTCCGTTTCGATCCATCCACCGAGATTGATCTTCCTAACTACGGACCCGTCAATAGCGAGCCCTTGCAGCAACATGCTCGGCGACTTATGGTCCGTGCTACGAAATTCGATCACTTGCACGCCATTGATCGAATTGGGATCCTGAACCGATGCACAACCAAATTGATAATACCAACCAGGAATTCTTGAGTTGTTGATGAGCGGCAACTCAAAGTCTCCGTTAATCAGCTTGGGATTGCGAGGGTCGGCTTTGACCAGTCGAGCGTCCTCTGCAGCGCCAGTCATCGGCACAAACAAAATAGGTTGCAACGCTTCTCGTTCCAGTTTGCCATCTACCTTTCGCATCGCAAACAGCATCTGCTGGTAACGCTCACCGATCGGAACGATCATGAGGCCACCCTCCTTGAGCTGGTCCACAAGCGGCTCAGGAACCTTTTCCGGGGAACAAGTCACGATAATCTTGTCGAACGGGGCGTGCTCCGGCCATCCTTTGAATCCATCCCCAATGAGGCAGTGCACATTGGTGTAGTTCATGTCGGCCAGCAGCTGTTTTGTGTGTTGGCCCAAATCTTGTACGATCTCGATCGTGTAAACATCCTGGACCAAGGGACTCAAAATGGCGGCTTGATAGCCGCTACCCGTTCCGATTTCGAGCACCTTGTCCGTCGGCTGCGGATCGAGCGTCTGCGTCATCAACGCAACAGTGTATGGACTGCTGATGGTTTGCGCTTCGCCGATGGGAATGGCGATGTCGAGATAAGCATCTTTGGCGAAATTTTTCGGGACAAACGCATGTCGTGGCGTTTCGCCCAGAGACTTAAGCACGCGAGGGTCCTTGATACCGTTTGGAACCAGGACGTTTTTGATGAGTTGTTCTCTGAGGATTTCGAAACTCTCCCTGGTATTCTTCTGCTGCGACTCGGCTCGCGAAGCACCTAACGAGAGGCATAGAAAAATCATGCAAACGGACCAAAAAGTCTGCGAACGGAGCATAACATGCACCCCTAGTGGCCAAGCAAGGGCAGCAAACCATTCTTTGCCGCCCCCACAACGATCGATGAAACATCAAAACAATCGACTAAGCATACACACTGGGAGCGCCAGCGTGTTAGTCCATGCTGACTCGTTCAACGTAACAGCAGTTGCGAGTGTCGATTTTGATGACATTTCCTTCTTTAATGAATCCAGGAACACTGAACTCAGCACCCGTTTCCACTTTGGCTGGCTTGGTGACGTTGGTCGCGGTGTCCCCTTTCGTGCCTGGATCGGTCTCAATGACCTTGAGAGTAACGTGCGATGGAGGCGAAATCGTGATTGGGTTGCCGTTGAACAAAACCATATCAACGGGCATGTTTTCCTTGAGATACTTCCAATTGTCGTCCACTTGGCCGGCGTTCAATTCGTATTGTTCAAACGTCTCTTTGTCCATGAAGACGAAGGTACCATTTTGGCTGTAAAGGAATTGGGTTTCAAGTTCCTCAACGTCGGCAGCCTCTAACTCGTCACCTCCCTTGAGCGTACGGTCGAGCATGGTGTTTCGAACCAGATTCTTCATTTTGCAACGATAGAGTGCATTACCCTTGCCTGGCTTGAAGAAGTCAACATCGACCAGCAAATACGGTTCGCCGTCGATTTGAACTTTGAGTCCTTTTTTCAGGTCGCTGGTTTTATAGGATGCCACAGCTAATGGTTCTCTTTAACGAAGTGGAAAGGTTGGATTGAATCGGGACAAGGAAAACGAAGTTTAAACAAAAACTCGAAACCTGTCGCCTCCCCAAATCACTCGGAAGTCTATTCCGAAATTTTTACCGTGCAGATTTGATGCTGGACCATCCATTCGAGCCAAATCTCCTGGTCTTCCGAGAGCTCAATCTCGGCTACCGATTCCGCGTCTAGAGGTGAGACCAAGGAAAAAACACCGTCCTCCAGCCATTTCGAGGCATTCTCGGCACGGATCCAATACTCATCTTTCCCCAAAACCGGAGCCTCGGCTCCCTCGGCAGGTGACATGAAGTACACAATTTCCTTGCGGAAACGATCCGGCATCTGGAGAGGAGCGATACTGGTTTTGTCCGTCGGGATGACTCGCACCATTATTGATCAAGCTTTGTAAGGAGTTGCGCCCAAAAATCTGATCTCGACTTTAGCATGTCGAGCTGATTTGTGTAATCGCATTCGTTTGAATCGCTGCCCCCCTCGTGGGCAACTCTAAGAAGCATCGTTCACTGCCATGAAGCATCGTTCACTGCCATGAAGCATCGTTCACTGCTATGAAGCATCATTCACTGCCATGAAGCATCGTTCACTGCTATGAAGCATCATTCACGGAAAAGAATGGCTTTTTTGTAGCGAAAGTCGTCAAGACTTTCGGATGCATCGCCCAAACGACCAAACCTCTTGACAACTCGTAGCCGGACT
>CANHVO010000263.1 GCA_947463915.1 Planctomycetaceae bacterium | reverse complement strand
GCTTTACCTCCTGACCGCTGTTTGCGTCCCATACTCGCGCGGTACCGTCGTGGCTGACAGAGATCAATTGAGAGCCATCCATATTGAAATCGACCGAAGTTACAGCCTCTGTATGACCGCTGATGGTTCGAGTTCGTACAACCGCATTATCAGAGAGCAAAAGAAGTAGGATGTCGTCCCCTTCAATCACAGCAATTTCTTGACCAAATGGTCGAAAAATGGCCTTGCTGCGAGGTGTTCTCCCTGGAGGGATGGACAATTGCTCTTTACCTGTGACCGAGTCCCAAATTTTGATAAGTCCACTGTTGCCGGTGCTGATTAAACGTTTGGCGTCAGGGCTGAATTGAACTGAGGGAACCGGCTGATTATGTTCGCTGAATCTTAGGATTGGCTCGCCGCCTTTAATGTCCCAAAGACAAACCTTCGAATCTTGACTAGAGGTTGCCAACCGCGTGCCATCAGCCGCCATATCCAAATCAAGAATCCAGTTAGCGTGTGCACCAAATGCTCTCGTTGTCCTTCCGCTGCCAATATCCCAAAATTTGGGCCTCCAGTTCCCTCCTGAGGTAATTACAGACTGCTGGTCGCTGGTAAAGAGTATGGAATCGTCCCATTGTGAATTTCTCGCTAACGTTTTAGAACTTGGCTGTCCTTCGAGATTCCAGATATCAATCCGTTCGTCATCCAGGTGGGCCACCGCGACATTTGTACCGTCGGGCGAAAGAGCAATTGCAGAGATTGCCGCTGTGTCGCGGTTGAGAGCGACTCCCTCGTTGTTAAAGATGGATATCCAACGAGTTTTCCAGGCCATTAGCCACTGAGCCCCAAACGGAACAATCCTAACACCTACGGCAAACGCTCGTCCGCACTTGCCAGTGATCTTGTCCAATCCAAGGTCCCAAACCTGCCCGTTCGTTCCTGCTATAGCTATCTTCGTGGAGTCATCTGAGAAATGGATCGCATTCACGGGAGGATTTGCAGAGACATGCGACTTCGCGAGTGTGTAATCTTTTGCAATATCCCAAACTGAGATGTTGCCATCGTCTGAACAGGCAGCAAGTTGAAGACCATCGGGACTGAAAGCGACGCCAGTGACCTGCTTTTTGCCAACCTTGAGTTCTTTGGTGGTTGTACTCGTATCTAGGTTCCAAACGCTTAGCGTATCTCCCTTTTCCGCTACCGCAGCAACTTCAAGACTCGGATGTGCGGTTACCGAAGTTAGTTCGCGGGAGCTGTTCAAGACCTTTTCGCAGATGCCCGACTGAACATTCCAGACGCGAAGCGTTTTGTCATTACTAACAGAGTAAATGAGTTGCTCATTAAAAGAGAATTCAAGGTCAGCAACACTTGCTGTATGCCCATTGAACTCTCGAAGTAATTTTCCATTTGCGACGTCCCAAAGTTTCACCAACTGATCGGACGACGAAGTAATGCAGCGAGCTCCTTCACGATCAAGGCGAATATTGGTCAAAGCGCCCTCCGTGACGCGAAACTGGCGTACTGGATATCCGGAATTACCATAAACAGTTACCAAGCCCTCACGTGTTGCTGACACAACGACTTCACTATTCTTGGATACGTCGGCGCCAACGAGTTCACTTTCGGACTTCCAGCGAGAATCGCCGACGACAGCCACGAGCTCTTTGGGAGCGTTAGCAGGATCACCATGGCCAGCGGTCCTAAGTTCGTTGAGCGGAATGTCTTCACGCCGTAGGAGATCTACAGGCCACTGCGTCTGCTGTAGCTCGCGCACTAATTTTCCACCCGCAAATGTTCCGTCTTGCAACTTCGCCCTGAAGAACGACTCAGCCCGTTCCTTGGGGGCCATCGGTGAAAGGGAGGGCTTTAATGGAACTGCGGCCATGGTTGCCAGGCCTTTGGACTTGATGGTCACGGTGGTCTTTTTGTCTGGTTGAATCACCACCGTCTCGCCTTGGACGAGAACCCCTTTGACGAGAACTTTCAATTGATGGGTTCCAGGGTTGATTGCGATCTCAGCTCGTTCGGCTCCTTTGTTCCAAGCTATTTCAACTCGGTTTCCATCGACTAAAACGTCGCCGTCTTCGGGCATCCCCTCAATCTCAATTGTTCCATTGGCTGTCTTGATCGTGAGGATTACGCCAAGCAAACCGGCAAAGGCTAGCGAAAGCAGAATTCCAATACCGACGCCTACTCGATTTCGATTGTTGCTAAACCATCCTGTACGTTTCGATTTAAGCTTCGGCGTAAGTTTCCTCTTTGGCTTTCCCCTGTTGCCGTCAATCTCTCCGAGCAATGTTGAAATATCCGTCTTGTTATTACTGGGTTTCGGTTGCGCAACACTGCCTCCCTGCCCGTCCTTGTTCTGTATTGATTGAGGCTGCAGGTATCCCTCTAAAGCACGGGCGAATTCGCTAGCGGATTTAAATCGTTTTGAGACGTCTTTGTTGGTTGCTTTACGACATATTTCGTCCAGTGCAGGATCTAAACCTGGATGAGCCGAAGAGGGAGCGACTGATTCTGTTGTTAAAACCTGAGCGTAGATTTGAGGTAAAGTACCCTGGAAAGGACGCTGGCCTGTTAGCAGTTCAAACAGCATAATTCCTAAACTATACACATCGGTTTGCGGTCCAACCTCCGAGTTCTCGCCTCGGAGTTGTTCAGGGGCCATATAGGCAGGAGTGCCTAGAACAGCTCCTGTGGCGGTCAGTTGAACGTCATCTTGGTCTATTCTTCGGGCTAGACCGAAGTCCATGAGGGTAAAGTCGCGATCTCGTTTGATCATGACATTTGCGGGCTTCAAATCGCGATGAATAATGCCTTGCGCATGCGCGAACTGAACTGCGGTTGCAATTCGCTTCATCAGGTTTACTGCAGTGCGTGGCTCGATGGCGCCCTTGGCTTTGATAACGTCGTTGAGCGTTTTTCCTTCGATATGCTCCATTGTCAGGTACATTTGAGCATCATATTCGCCAATATCATGTATGCGACAAATGTTGGGATGGCTCAAGTTGGCAGCTAAACGCGCTTCGCGTCGAAACCTCTCGCGCTGATCCTTGGACTTGCTGCCGGCGAAATGCGGTAGCTTCAATGCGACCTTGCGATCCAATTCAGTATCATGAGCGAGATACACGGCCCCCATGCCGCCTTCGCCGAGCACTTTGAGCAATCGATAGCGACCGAACTCGATTGGCAGTTCGGTGTTTGTTCGTTTGCTTGGTGCGTTTGGATGAGTCGACAAGCCATCGATCCCGAGCGTGTTGTTGGCTTGTTCTTTTGGAACAGGTTTCGGGTCTTTTTTTGCGTTCATAGGCGGATTACTTCATTTTCGTTTGCAAACGACAGGATACCAATATCAATTCTCCTGCTATCCGCACGAGGGGATCAAGATTGTGATCGAGATCGATTCCAGAGGCAACCTTGCTCTTGAGTTTCTGTTCAACGGCTAAGTGGTAGGGAACGCTTCAGGCTTGAATCGCCCCGGAGAAGCTTTGGATTTATTCGTAGGACGGCCTTTTCAGGCTGTCGTTACTGCAAAGTAACGGCCAATTTCGACGCCCTAAACAAGGGCGTCCTACGTTTATTCACAGCCTCGGAAGGCTAAGAGCTGGCCAACCATAGCGAAACTTTGGTCAGCAATTCGTTCTTCGTAAACGGTTTCGAAAGATAATCATCTCAACCCGCTTCGATACCAATTCGGCTCTAGGCTAGATTCAGTACGAAAGGCTACCGCTGAGATAGAAATTTGCGCCAGGTTGATAGACTGCTAAACCGCTCGATGTCCTAAAGTCGAAATGTTCCCGGTATCGCAAATCAAACATGTTTTCGACCCCTGTCGCAATGACAAGCCCTTTGACTTTCGGAGCCCGGAAAACACCGCGCATATCCCAAGTTGTAAAACCGGCAGTCGGGGTCTCGAGCAGACTTGTCGCAATGCGATCTTGATTGTCTACAATTCTCGCCGAAAGCTCAATGTTCCACTTTTTCTCGAGACTTGTGTCGTGAAATCGAAGTCCAACGCGAGACTCTACTGGCGGCATGCTCGGTAGCGGTTCCGAGTTGCTTCCCACGATTCCACTAAACGCGCCGCGTACCTGTCCAGTTACCTTTTGGCTCGCGACAGCCGAGTTACCGTTGGATGTAGCGAATCGTCCGTTGCGAGTTCTGTCTCTACCATCGACGACACGAACGTTGGCAAAAGGGGTCAAAGGACTCTTCGGCAATAACTCGCCAAACCACTCGCCGCCAAGCAGTGTGGCTAATTCCGTATTCACGTACCGTAAACTCACTTGCCCAACCTCGCCAGATGGAGGCACGAAGTTCACTCTGGTGTTTTCAAAGGTAATGTAGTCGAGCCCCCAAGCATGAAAAACCCTAAACCCAGTCTTGGCCTCATCGATCGCGAACTCCGATCCTACATCAATTTGAAACAGTCTCTCCTTAGACAAACTGGGGTCGCCTGTAACGTTGTTTAAGCCGTTCTGCAAAAGCAACATAAATGGCTGGGCCGCATATAGTTCCGTCAACGTCGGGGCTCGCTCTGCATACCCAGTGCTGATCGTCGACGTGATGGCATCACTCGAGTCGTATCGCAAGGATAGAAAAGCGCTCCCTAACCCAAATTCACGATCAAAGTCACTTGTGCCAACAATGTTCTGATAGCTCGCAGGAAAGAACCCAATCCCAACGCCCGCCAATTTGCTTGGGTCATCGACAATCTGACTGGCCGCATAGTCAACGCGGACTCCTGCATTCACTCCCACCCTGTCACTGATCTCTTCCTTGTAGTCAACAAATAGCCCCGGATTCGCAATAAAAGAACGAGGAATCGGTGAGTTACGATTGGTAAATGGCAATGGTAAACCGAGCGTCGTTCCACTCGAAATTTCATTCAATTCCTGCTTGATCCATCTCAAATCATGCCCAACCGACAATTGATAGTTATCACTTGATAAATCGCCTAAGACAAACGCTTGTCGGTACCCCGTCGACATGGAATCGACGTCTGTAGTCCCAGAATACGCAATCTGATCCAGCACCGGAAAAAACGGCCGCTTTCTCAAATTCTGGGCGTTCCCCTCAAAACGCGTCCGGTTGTACCAAGCATCCGTGACTACAGAATCCAATCCTGCAAGATTGCGTCGAGTATGAGTTACGTCATATCCGTCAGTCACCAAGTAGTCCAAATCGAATACATAGCCGGGAAAAACGACATCCGTCTGATCAAGCCGGAGAACGCTAAACTCAATCGAATCCTCTCGCCAATCTCTCCCCAAGGCCAGGATCATCTCTTGCGAATTGTAACTGGACGGAACCGCCAATCGGCCTCCCGCACGATAGTCGTCGCCGGACCGTGACGCATAATTGAACCTAGCGCCCCAGTCCGTTGATCCAGCCAGTACCGATTGCTGAGCGAAAGACTGGTTGCCGTTCACCTTGTATTCCAAGTCGCTCGCCCCATGCAACTCTGGACCATTGAGATACCGAGGCGACGCAAGCAATTGGACATCCGTGAACGCAAACCCCGGACCATGCAGCACCGAATACGGCCCAGGGAACACATCGACCCCGGAGATTTGACGGGAATCAAATTTGCTAAGAATCGTATCCAAATCCGCTCGCGCAGGCACCCAGTGACTACCTGATGCAGCAAGCGAACCAACGCGAGACCCTCGTACCCGTGGATCGCTTACGACCGGCGTCTTGGCTTGTACCCCAACGCTCAAAGCCGAAGATGATTTCCGAAGTAGACTGCCAACATCCGTACTGGAAAGGGACAAGGACTCTCGCCCCGAAATAGCATCCTTGGTCGGAAACGAATTGATAGCGCCCCCTCGACTCTGTGTTCCCCCCGCAACTCCTTGCCCCGTTCGCAAGGTCATGGGCTTCGATTGATTTCCCCGAGCCTCTTCCGCAGCATTAATACGCGGTTCAAGAAACGGTGTTTGCTGGACCATCGACGCCAGCTGCACTTCGTCTTTTTCTTGCCCATCCTCGCCGATCTGTGCAAAAGCAGAACTCAATGGCGTCCAACCTACGATCCAGCTCAGCAAGATCGCAATTGCGGTTTTCTTATCAACGCTTGGAGTAAATCTCACGTTGGGACCTGGGCAAAGGAGCTCCGAATCTGCAGAGTCCTAATAATCGGCAAATCCGTCAAGGTTCGCCAATCGAGTTCAGGTTAACGCTAAAGTCATCGCAAACTACCAATCGATTGAACCCATCGTTTGAGTTCCAGATGAAACGGTTGCTCCAAAGTCAGCTTTTCTCGCAACTTCTGAAGGTGCCGTTCTGCGATCAAGGGCTCATGCTGAGAGAATGCTATCATCGCTCGCGTACCTAAGTCCTCCACCGATTCATCACTCGCAGCTTGAATGGTGTTCAACACAGCTTGGGCATCATCCCCGAGACCCAGCCTCGCCTTGCACTCTGCCGCCAATCTTACAAAATTTCTGTTCTTTGGCTGTATGGATCGCGCTCGATCAGCACAATTATCTGCAATGCGGATATCGACCAGACTGGAATCAGGACATTGAACTCGGCAGTATGCGTAATTCTGCAAGTATTTTCCGTTTGAGGGATAGAGGTCGGTCAACTCTTTTTTCCGGCCCAATGCCGATTTGAACAGTGCGTTTCCATCTGTCCGATTCTCGGACTCCCATTCCAGTATTCCATGATGCCACTCGACTTCTCCTAGAGAAAACACGCACTCAGGTCGAACTTGGCTATCGGAATCTTCTAAGTCAATCAACTGCTCAAACTTCTCTCGAGATTCAACAAACATCTTTCGCGATTCCTCAGGCATTTCCTTACGCAAATAAGCTTGCCCTAATTGCCCTTGGACCACTGCCATCTTGAACGCATAAATGGGTAATCCGCCCGACTCCTGAAAAATCCGATCGTATAAGTTGTAACTCTGAATGAGCGTGTCGACTGCGACCTGGGCGTCTGGATTGGTGTAAAGCTCAGACAATCCGAGACCGCTCATGGAAGTGGCCAATCCATCGGATAGTCGTTGTATTTGGGGATACGAACGGTAGAGCCCTTCATAGGCTTTGGTCGCAAGAGCCAAGCGAATCTTGGCTTCACCTGGTTTTGATTGATCGAGTAGGAGCAAGCCAATGTCCGCATCGGTCGCTGCAACCGATTCCGCAAAACTGAGGCAATCAGGCCAATCCGACTGCAATTGTTGAAACGTTTCTAGCGAAAGCAAAAGGTCTTCCAGCGCCTTTGCGAGATCCCCAGTGCCACGTTCAATCGTCGCTCGAGAAATGTGCATGCTCGCCAGAGCCGACAACAACTCGCGATCGCCCGTCTTTGCATCCAACATTTTTTGAATACCGCTCAGCCCTTTATCCAAGTTTTCCAACGCCTCTGCATTCTTGCCCAATTTGCCCAACGCACGGCTCTTGCTCTCGTGCGCCTGCATGCGAGCCAATTGCAACTTTGGGTCGTCGGCTGCCCCGGCACGGTCAAATGCCACGACTGCTCCCTCAATCAGACGAATGGACTCGGCAGGACTCCCCTCAAGCGAAAGAGAATTAGCAAAGTTCATTTGCGTTCGAGCCAGCGCCGAATGGACTAACGTCATTTCTGGATTGGCATTCGAAACTGCTTGAAGTATTTCAGTCGCCGCAAGAAACTCTTCTTTCGATTGCTGCACACGCCCAGCATTTGAATCCAAATCGTAAGCTAACCCCAATCGCGCGTGAGCTTTGCCTAACTCCATCTTCCAGATCGATATGTTCTTTGTTTTGTCTGAAAAGCTTGATCTTATTCGCTCCTCAATCTCGCGAATGGAATTTCGAAAATGTTCGTAGGCGTGTTCGTAGTATCCCTGCATATGCATAATGTCCGCAACTCGAATCTTGGCACGCAATCGCTCCAGTTCTAACTCTTCATCGTTCGTGTTGCCCTGGCTGAGCTTGGAGTAGTCCTCCGCTGCTGCTAGTAGCAATTGTTTTTGCAAATCGCGGGTTGCTGGGAAATCCTTGAGTGCCTCAGTGCTGCCCGTCAGCAAAGTATCGATCGCATTACGGGCAACCCCGATTCGATTGACAGCATCGGTCTTGTACTCGACCGCATTCCTTTTTGCGATCGACTCCTCGACCCTTGCTCGATTGATCAACCATGCTCCCACCGACGCAACCACCGTCGAGAAGACAATCGCAATAGCAATCGGTACTGTCCATGATTTATAGCGACGAAGCAATCGCCCTGCTTTTTCTGCAACGGGTTCCTTGTCTCCAAAAGCGAGTACACGCTCGTCCGCCAGCCATCGCTCAACGTCGGCGCACAACTCATCGGCGGTTCGATAGCGTGCCGCAATATCATACGACATGGCCCGATGACAAATCACGGATAGGCCATTGGGAACAATCGGCAACAACTCTTTTGCAGTTGGAATCTTCCCGTCCCGAATCCACTCCACTACTTGCTCCAGCGATTTGGGACGTTGGGTGATGGGAGCTTGGTTCGTTAACAATTCGTACAGAATTGCCCCTAAACTGTAAACATCCGAAGCAGTGCACAACTGGTCCAAATGCCCCTGCAATTGTTCTGGTGGCGCGTACGCGACTGTTCCGCTAAACGTTCCGTAAAGGGTCTCTGAACTGTTCCCAGACGCTCGAACGCTAACGGGAGTCTCTCTGGCTGACGCGGTCAAATCAATATCGGAAGGCGAGTTTCCCATTATTTTCGCCAACCCCCAATCGACAACTAACGTCTCGCCATGATTTCCGAGCATGATATTGGCAGGTTTCAAATCGCGATGCAGAATCCCACGCGAGTGAGCGTACTCGATCGCATTGCAAACGTCCAGAAATCGACGAAGCAACTGCCGAAAACGAACTCCATCAAACAAATGAGAATTCGGCCCCAATGTTTCGTGAAACTCTTGAATGTACTTCTTTAGCTCCCGACCGCGAATGAACCGCATCGCATAATAAGGCGAGCCCTCGGCATCCGTTCCTAGCGCATACACCGGTACAATCCCAGGATGCTCTAACTGACCCGTGATCTCCGCTTCAAGCATGAATTTCGATTCGCTAACAAAATCCTGCTTTCGATCCAGGCGTATTTGCTTTAACGCCACGTCTCGGTTGATCTGAGAGTCCCTCGCCACAAAAACAACTCCGAGACCTCCCTTTGCGTGTTGCTTCACTATTTGAAAACGTGAGTCCTTTATTCGCAAACTTTCGGTCGGGCGACGCTCGGCACTCGACGAGCCCGCCGGTTCCTTTTGCCAATTCTCTGTCGCTGAAACACCTAGGTCCGAAAAGCTACTCGCAACCGCGAAATCTTGCGTTCCTTGATCGGAGGGCACAATCTTCGTCGAAGCGGTATCAGATTCCAACTCCTCGAAATGACTTTGGGTAATGAGGCCGGTCGCGACGAGATGCTCTCCTAAGCCAATCGCTCTCGGACCATCTAGCCATTGCGTAAGGCCAAGCGCCAACGCATCCTGAGAAAGCCACTTTTTCTTCAGAGCTAGAAGGCCATCTTGGATATGTTCACTTAGGCTTTTCATTGTTCCACTGGATTATGAGGTTGGAGTATCTAGCCATTTACAAGCACCGATGGTCTCATCTTGTGACCTTGCTGCGCTCGCCCCTTTTGGCAACGCTGTGAAACCATTTGTAGCGAAACTCGTCAAGAGTTTCGGTCGTTTAGGCGATGCAGCCGAAAGTCTTGACGACTTTCGCTACAAAAAAGTCTGACTGACCCCGTAGCGGAAGTTGTAAGCCTTCGTAGCGGAAGTTGTAAAACTTCCTGGAGCTTAACCTACCTTCGTGCCGCGGATCGCTTGCGTGTCCCTCCCTCCCTATCGCCCAATATATCGGAAAGGTCCGCAGACATCAGTTGATCCACATGTTTCCTGTTATCAGGTTGCAACCTTGAACGCTCGCCTTCCCCGCCGCTAACACGATTGAGCTCATTGATCACCATGAGTACATCCAATGGGCCAACTCGGCCGTCGCCGTCGGGATCATAAAAGCTCTGCGGCCCCCCGCT